>NZ_JARBAE010000032.1:0-93107 GCF_033795305.1 Streptomyces sp. AK02-01A | reverse complement strand
GCGGGCCCGCTCCAGCGCCCCCGTCCCGCCCGGAGGGCGGCTTCTCCGACACCGACAACGGCCCGCCAACCCGCGGTCCCGCCGCGACACTGGCCTCCGCCCTGTCTCACCTGCACCGCGTCAGCGGCAAATCGATCCGGGTTCTCAGTGAGGAGACCGGCATCAGCCCCTCATATGCCTCCCGAGTGTTCAGCGGCGAGCGGCTGCCCACCTGGAAGGTGACCCGGAAACTCGCGCTGGCCTGCGATGGCGAACCCGACGAACTGCGCCTGTTATGGAACGCCGCCCGCGGCTATCGGGTCGTCCGGCCCACCAGCCTGTCCGCGGCACTGCGCGGACTCCATCTGGCCGCCGCTCTCCCCGAACCCGACGTCATCCGCGCCCGCGCCGGCAACACCCTGTCCCTGGAAGACATCACCAGCATGCTCAACGGCTCCCGCATCCCCGACTGGCCCCGGGTCGACCACCTCGTGGACGCCCTGCGGGGCGAACCCGAAACGATCCGGCCCCTGTGGGAAGCCGCCCACCAGTCCCTCCCACCTACCACCGGCATCACCTATTCCAACCTGCCGGCCTCCGCCTTCGGATGACCAGGCTCGCGCCCACTACGCCAGTCACACCGACGGGAAGAGGCACCATGCCCGTGACACCGCCCTGCCCCACCCTGGTCCACCCCTCACGGCGACGTCCACGGGCGGCCACCGGCGGCGACTTCGCCGTCCCCATGGATCTGGCACTTCCCGCGACGTTCGTGGCTTTCTACGCGCTCCACCATGACCGTTACCTCGCCTACGCCCAGGCCCACATGCACCCCGCCGCCGCCAAAACCACCCTGCGCGAGACGTTCGGTGAACTGGCCACCCACTGGTCCGACATCCTCTGCCGACCCAATCCCGCAGCACACGCCTGGGACAGACTGGTGCGCCGCATACGACCCCGCGTCGGCACCATCGACACCAGCTCATCGCTCCAGTACCAGGTGATCATCCTTCACCGCGCGGGCTGCTCCGTCACCGGCATCGCCGACAGCACCGGGCAGGATCCGAACACAATCCGGTACCTGTTGCACGTCTGGACTCGCGACAACCCGTAACCCGCCCGGCCAGGAAGAGGCCCTGCTTGAGGCGGCGGTGACGACGCATCCGTACGCGTGGGCCGACAAGAATGGTCGCGGAGGGGTGTCGCCTCGCGGCGGGAAGGCTCCATGGGGCTTCAGCCGAACGATCGTCCCCATGGGCAATTAGTGAGGCCCGGGGACACTGTCCCCTCCGCAGCCACATACCTCCCAACAGCACACCATCCCGAAGTGTTCCCGGCCCGGCACATCGGGAAAAGACGAGCGCACGTGAGGCGCGACAGGAGTGCCGCCGTGAGGGTTGGGACGGCGCGCCGAAGCCGGTTGCCCGGCCTGAACAGACGCTTCAGCTCTTCTCGCCATGCCGTTACTCGAACAGGATGCTCGCATGGACGCATCGGTATGGGTGGCGGCGGTCTTCGGCCTGGCCGGCACGGGAATTGGAGGAGGACTTTCAGTCTGGTCCTCAGCGATGGCTCAACGGCAACAGGCAGCTCACACGCGAGAAGAGCAACGGCAGGCGCGTGCGTCCACGGCGATCGAGGCGGCGCTGGCCGAGCTGTTCGAAGTGCAGCGTGAAGCCCGCCGAGTCACCCCTGAGGATCAAGCGCGGTCACGTCTACTGCATGAGCGCATGCTGACCGTGCAGGTCCTGATGCAGCGTGTTCCCGATGCCGACCTCCGCACCCGAGTACGCGAGGACACCTTTCTCATGCCTCTTTCACCTCCCGACGACACCAGGACCAGACAAGAGCGCCGGGTCGACATCCTGTATCTCTCCGCCGACGCCATCGCCTGCCTGGGCGCCAACCTGCGCGGTGAACCAATCCCTCCACGTACGGACAGAGTCGAGGCCCTGCCCGATCTCTGGCCGTTCTTTCAGATCGGCTCCGACAGGGACACCTTCATCTACGAGGCGGAGGAATAGAGTTCCTCTGCCGGGCGGCTGCCGCAATCGCAGGCATGTCGCACCACACAATCGGGAGAATCGCGGCGAGGCGAGGCACTGACCGACCTCGAAACCATCGCGCGGCTCGAAGTGACACTGCACAAGCGGACCTCTGCCCGGCGGTCCTGGGAAGCGCCTTGTTGTGATGACGTGGTGGTAGTCGGTCGGACGGCTGCAAGCCATGACCAACCGCTCCGCAGCCCTGCTGAAGTGCAGTCCTCGGCCACGGCGACGAAACAGACGAGTTCGCGGGTCTCCGGTCGATCCGTACCTCCAGAGTATCGCCGGCTACCGAAACGGTCATGGCTCCTGCAGTGGCCTTGCTGGTCCACTGGAGTCGCGCACGCCGTGGGAAGCGTTTCCCGCAGAGGCGCACTTCGCCGGGAACCCACCGCAGGGCCCCGGAGATCACTACGAAATGGGAGCTCTCATGAGCGAGGAGCGCAAGGTTCAGGAGGTTCTGGCCCGCTATGTCCGCGCGACGGACCGGCGGGACGGCAAGGCGCAGGGTGCCTTGTTCACCGATGACGCGGTCGTGCGGATCCATATCAAGACCGGCCCCGACCGCTACGAGCCGTTCGGTGAGCCGCTGATCGGTGGGGCGGGCGTGGAGTTCGCGGTCACGAACTTCATGTCGCCGCACCCGGAGGGCGGTTCCAGTCACCACACCACCTCCGACCACATCATCGAGATCGACGGCGACCTCGCCCATCTGAACGCCCAGTTCGTCGTCTTCGCGGTGCAAGCCTCCGCACGCCCGGCCGACGGCTGGCCGGCCGGGGTCTCCGGGGCCCAGGGAACGGTGCGGTCGATCGAGTCCGGGTACTACGACACCGAGCTGCGCCGGATCGACGGCGAGTGGAAGATCGTCAAGCACCGTGTCCTGATGGACATGCCGATAGCCGTCCCGGGGGCGTGATGAAGGCGATGGTCTACCGCCGCTACGGCGGCCCGGAGGTCCTGGAGCTCGCCGAGCTGCCCGAGCCCAAAACCCACGTGGACTCCGTCCTGGTACGGGTACGGGCGACGGCGCTCAACCCCGCCGACCTGGCGCTGCAGGCGGGGGCGCTCGACGGCGCCGTCGAAACGTACTTCCCGGTCGTTCCCGGCTGGGACATCGCCGGAGTGGTGGAACATCCCGGTCTCGCGACGCCGGAGTTCGCCGCGGGCGACGAGGTCATCGGGTACATCCGCGGCGACGTGCAGCGCGCCCACGGAGGTATGGCCGAGCTGGTCTCGGCAGATGTGCGCACCCTCGTCCGCAAGCCCCGCACCATGAGCTTCGCCGAGGCCGCCGGCCTGCCGCTCGCGGGACTGACCGCCTACCAGGCCGTCGTACACACTCTGGCCGTCCGGCCGGGCGAAACCCTGCTCGTCCACGGAGCGGCCGGCGGGGTCGGCTCTCTCGCCGTCCAGATCGCCCGAGCGCGCGGAGCCCGCGTCATCGGCACCTCCTCCCGGCGCGACCACGACTATCTGCGCACCCTCGGCGTCGAACCGGTCGCCTACGGCGAAGGAAGCGCCGGCCGCGTCCGGGAACTCGTCCCGAAGGGAACGGACGCGGTCCTCGACACCGTCGGCGGCGGCGTGCTCGCCGCGACGGCGAGTGCCGCCCGCCTCGGCGCACGCACAGCGTCTGTCGTCGAGATCGGCGTACCGGGCGTCATACCGGTCTTCTGCCGTCTGGATCACACCGACTTCACCGCCTTGGCGGAGCTCGCCGAAGACGGTCGGCTCACCGTACGGGTCGGCGCCACCTACCCGTTGGAGCGCGCGGCCGACGCCCAGCACGCCCTGGCCGCCGGTGGCACTCCCGGCAAGATCGTCGTCGAGATCGCCTGACACAGGCCCCGGCTGCGGGACGACCGGCCGGTGGGCCGAAGACGACCCCTTGACCCCCAGTGAACGAAATACCGTCCAAGGGGATCTGTGAGATCCAGGGAGAGCGTAAAAGCCCAGGTCACTGAGGCGGATTCCGCGTCAGTCCGTACAGTCCGTGAGATATGTGTGTGAGAGACCGTGTGACCGCGAAGCCCGGCCGGTGAACGCCACCGCGCCGGGGCGACAGGTACCGTCACCGTGGATGTCCGCAAGCGGTACAACTGGGCGAACAGCGGAGGCGGCAGGTCTCGGGGCGACCTCGGTGTGGGGCCCTTCAAGCCGCTGCGGCAGTACGACATGGCTGAGGGCTGTCCCGTAATCTGAACTCGGCCGGGCTGGCTCGTGCCTCCGATGACGTCGGTCACCAGACGTTCGACCTCGGCTAGGAGAAATCGTGTTCCACCGCCTGCCCGGGACGCCGGCGTTGTTCGTGGGTGTGATGCTGGTCGAGGGTCTGGCCGCCTGTGATCCGGACGGCCTGCGCTCCGCCGAGCACGCCGGGCCCTGGATGGAGCAGGCCCTCGCCGCACTGGACGGCACCGGCTTGTCGGGGGCCGAGCGGATGGACGCGGTCGCCCTGCTGGCTGGTCACGTGCGCGGTATCGCCCAACAGGCCCGCGCGGCAGGCCCGGCGGGCAACCCCGAAGCGCAGCTCAGCGTCACGCTCGGGGAGCTGATGCAGGCGCACGGCGAGCACTACCCCGCCCTCACCGCCGCGCTGGACTCGGCGACCCAGCACGGCGGGCAGGATCAGGCACTGGAGTTCGGCCCGCAACGCATCCTGGACGGCTTGGGTCTGCTCATTGCGCAGCGTTCGAACTGACCAGTGCGGACCGGCCGTTCCGAACGCCGCCTGACCCGCGCCGCCGGCGTCTGCCCTTGGGTCGTCAGGTCCGGGGCGGTGGCGCACTCATCGCTGCCGTCAGGAACGTGATCGCCCATCGCCGGGCCGGGTCGCCCGCTACCGGGGACACGCAGCCAGGGGAGGGCTGATGGTGGACCTCCAGGCGGTCGACGGCCGTCACGGCAAGGATCCCCCGCATCCGGAACCACAGCTCCTCCGGGGAAAGGCCGGGCAATACGCGCGCGAAAGCTGCGAAGTAGCGCTCACGGACCGAGTCCTCGGCCGGGCCGGTCCAGCTTCGTACCTCCTCGGCCGGGTCGCTGAGGATCGTCACGAACAACCGGGACGTCCGGGCGCCGCCCTCGTCGCCGGCCGACATCTCGTCGAACAGCGGCCCCGCGAATGCCTCCACCAGTTCGCTGACCGGTGGGTCGGGGGTTCGGGCGAGCAGTTTGTCGAGCCCGGCGCACTGGGCAGCGTTGATGGGCTCGACCACACGGCGAGCGACCGCGGCCATCAACTCCGCCTTCGAGCCGAAGTGGTAGCCGACGGCGGCCAGGTTCGCTCCGGCGAGTTTGGTGATCGCGCGGACCGAGGTGCCACGGTATCCATGCTCGGCGAAGAGGCGCTCGGCCGCGTCGAGGATCTGGGTGCGGGTGTCTGAGGTCGCCACACGAGGAACTATACATATGATTGAATGAAACGAACGTTTGAATCAAACGAACGCATGAAAGAGGAGTGACATGAAGCTGCTCGTGTACGGCGCCGGAGTACTTGGCAGCCTGTTCGCCGCCCGCATGCATGAAGCCGGTCACGACGTCTCACTCCTCGCCCGGGGCGAGCGCCTGACCGCTCTGCGCCGGCACGGCGTGCAGCTCGCCGAGGGAAACAGCCCCGCTGTCAGGCGGATACCAGTACCGGTGGTCGAGCACCCGGACGGCGGGTACGACCTGACCACCGTCTTCGTCCGCACCCACCAGGTGGACACGGTGCTGGAGTCACTCGCCCGTGTCGAAGGCGACGTGCTGTTCCTCCACAACTGGGCGGCCGGCGCGCAACCGCTGGGCGCGGTGATCGGCCACGAACGGGTGCTGCTCGGCTTCCCCACGGCCGCCGGCACGATGGACGGCGACGTGGTTCGCTACCGCAAGACCAACTTCATGACCCGCCGGGTCGCGATGCCGATCGGCGAGCCCGACGGGCGCACCACCCCCCGACTGGAACGGATCGTGGAGACGTTTCGCACCGCTGGGATCAACGCCAAGGCCGAACCGCACATGGACGCCTGGCTCAAGACGCACGCCGCGTTCGAGGTCCCGCTCGGGCAGGCAGTCCACATGGCGGGCGGCCCGGTAGAGCTGGCCGACGATCCCGACGCAGTCCGCGGCATGCTCCACCTCATGCGGCAGAACCTCGCCGCCATGGCGACGCCACCGGTACCTCGCGCGTTCGCCGCGCTGCGGACTCTGCCGCAAGGTCTGCTCGTGACCGTGCTCCGGCGCTTCCTGAGGAGCCCGACGGCCGTGCACAGCGGACTCAACGCCCCCTCGCCCGCCACGACGGCCGAACTC
Source organism: Streptomyces sp. AK02-01A (assembly GCF_033795305.1). NCBI lineage: Bacteria > Bacillati > Actinomycetota > Actinomycetes > Kitasatosporales > Streptomycetaceae > Streptomyces > Streptomyces sp. AK02-01A. The sequence goes on along the minus strand of NZ_JARBAE010000032.1, from coordinate 86,787 downwards.
GACCGGCTGGCCGAACAGCTCCGTACCCCTGCGGGAGCCCGCTGAACGACCCAGGACAGCGAAAACCTCACCACGCCGCACACCACCGCCAGTCCCACAGTCCTCGAACCCAGCTCCGCCGGCTCCGACCTGACGTCGGCACGGCGGATGTGACCACTGGACCACGATGGCATCCTCGACGTCTCACCGACCACGCACCGGCTCGTTAGGATGAACAACCGACGATTTTCGCAGACCGCCAAAGGAGGCGCCCGGTGACCGAGACCTCCGGAAGCGCAGACTCGCTTCGCGCCCCGACGAGCCCGTTGATGGTGATGATCCTCAATACACGTGCTCTCGAAGCAAAGCTGGAGAAACAACTGAAGGAAATGGGCCTTTCTCTGCGCCGCCTCGGCTTGCTCGGCCACGTGCGGGCAGAGCCCGGAATCTCCTTCAGCTCGCTCGCCCGGCGAGCAGGGATTCGAGTGCAGAGTCTTCAGCCGATCATCGAGGGAATGCTTTCGGACGGGCTGGTGCAGGCGGTCGGCGGGGTCGGTCAGGGGCGCGCCGCCGTTCTCGAACTGACCAGCCGGGGCCAAGACGCGCTCAAGGAGGCATACGAGGTAATCGCCGCGCTTGACCGCGAGACTTTCGCCGACGGCGAGTGGAAAGAGCTTGGCGCAGCCCTGACGCACCTCGGGGAGGCTTGGCTGGTAAAGCGTTAAGTGGAGTGACACACGCGGCTTGGCGGAGAACTGCCGGCTCGTACCAATCGATTCCTCGGCTCAGAGCGTCAGATGGAACAAGGGGTCCATGGCAACCGCGACGAAGACGAGAGCGAGATAGGTGATCGAACTGCGGAAGACGCGCATGGGCCCGTCACCCACCGTGTCGGATGTCCGGGTCTGCCCATAGAAGCGGCAGGCGTCGTACAGAAACCAGCCACCCGACGCGACGATGACCACCGAATACAGCAGTCCCATCCCGGCGACCGGGATGAGCACCATCGAACACAGCACTGTCGCGAACGCATAGGTGACCACCCGGGCGGCGACGTGACGTGTGCTCCGCGTAGCTCCGAGCATCGGTATGTTCGCGGCGCGATAGTCGTCGCGGTAGTTCACCGAGAGCGGCCAGTAGTGGGCGGGCGTCCAGAGAAAGACCAACACGAAGAGCACGACCGCCGACCAGGAGAGCGCGTCGGTCACCGCACTCCACCCGATAAGCGTGGGAAAACAGCCCGCGATTCCTCCCCAGACGATGTTCTGCTCAGTCCGGCGCTTGAGCAGCACCGTGTACACCACCACGTAGAAGAAGATCGCGAACGCGGACAACGCAGCCGACAGCAGATTGACCGTGACGAGGAACCACGCAGTCGATGCGACGGCGAGAGCCCACGCGAAGGTAAGCCCAGCGCGAGGCGACACCTCACCGGTCACGAGAGGCCGCTTCGCCGTCCGCCTCATCCGCGCGTCCACGTCACGGTCGACATACATGTTGAACGCCGCAGCCGACCCTCCGCTGAGCACCCCGCCAGTCACGGTCGCGGCAATCAACCACAGATCGGGAATCCCTCGCTGCGCAAGCACCATCACGGGAGCTGTCGTCAGGAGCAGCAGCTCCAGGACGCGCGGTTTCGTGAGCTCCACATAGGCCCAGATCCGGCGGAGAAGAAGACGACGGCCCACAAACGCCGGCCGCCCTGCGAGTTCGTGCATCTGATTCGACCCTTCGTGCATGCCTCTTCATAGAAGCTACTTGCAGCCTAGCTGTAAGTAGAGTCACCATCCGCACGGGGTCACGACCTCCTCTCATAAGGGACTGCGCAAGGCAACGGGCAGCGGAGCGAAGACGGAGCGGATGCGCGACCACCGCCCGGCGACCGGAGGCACTGCCGCGCTGGAGCCGACGCGATCCTTGACATCGACGGCGGAACCGGCGGCGGCCGCAGCCGCGAGCGGCGTTACTCATTGCCCACGAAGCGGCAATGGTTCCCGGCGATCTGCCCGCTGTTTTCCAGCGAGCACCCGGTGGTACGGGCCGACGCCCCTGTGCGCGCTTTTCCGATGGCACCCGCAGAGCGCCATGAACTCCCGTTCAAGGACCGGGAGCTTCATGGTTTCCAGGACGTGTAGCCGACCTTCCCGGTGCCGGGACCAGCGCGTTTGGAGGCGCGGCCGGCCTCGGTTCCCACGCCGTGCGTGCGCCGGCCGCCGCCGGTGGGGATGCGTCCGAGCTCCTTCATGACGACAGGGGCCAGGTCGCCGACATGGCCGTGCGCGTAGCGGATGACTTCGCGCCGCTGCTCGCCGGTGGGCGGGTCGAGGTCGCACAGCCGGTTGAGGCCTCGCCGGACCAGGACGCGGTGCACGGTGGCCGGCACGGCCGTGACCCCACGCAGCCGCCGGAGATCGGCAGCTAGCCGGACGGGCCCGCACTCTTTTGTTGGCGCCCCGGAGCTCGCCGGAGGTGTTCAACGGAGCCCTGGCGTCCCAGGGCTCCCGCGCGGGCGGCTGCGCCTGGCGTCAACGAGTGAACTTCGCGATGGCCGCCGGGGTCATCGGGGTGAAGAAGTTGACGAGGTTGCCGTCGGGGTCGCGGAACAGCAGCGATCGGTTGCCCCAGGGCATCGTGGTGGGCTCGTTGACGAAGTCGACGAAGCCGGTCAGGTTCCCGTGCACCCGGTCCACGTCGTCGACAAGGAACTCGATGATCACACTGTGGTTGTCGGCAGGGCGAGCGACGCCCGGCGCGAACAGCGGCACAGTGCGGGTGCTGCCGATGGCGAGGGTGGCGCTGGGGGTCTTGAGTTCGGCGAAATCCTCGGTGGACCAGGCCGCCTGCACCCCGGTGGCCTTCTCGTAGAACTCGACGAGGCGCGCGATGTCACCGGTGATGATCCGGATCGAGACGAGGTCCATGGTGTTCTCCCTAGATTCGTGGAGCCGTTGCACTTCGCACGCTAGAACAAATAGCGGACAGAATCGGTCCAGTATTGTCGCTAGGCTCTGCGTATGTCTCGACCTACTGGCCGCGTGCTCACCCTCCTGGAGCTGCTGCAGTCGGGAGGGATCCGGACGGTTGCCGAACTGGCCGACCGGCTCGGCGTCGACGGCCGCACCGTGCGGCGGTATGTGGACCACTTGATCGACCTCGACGTGCCTGTCGAGGCGGTGCGCGGCCGCTACGGTGGCTACCGGCTCGGCCCCGGCTACCGCTTGCCTCCGCTCATGCTCAGCGACGACGAGGCGCTCGCCGTGCTGCTCGGCTTGGTCGCCGGCCGCCGAGCGGGGTTGATGACGACGGCGGACACGGCGGGCGAGACGGCTGCGGCCAAGATCCGCAGGGTGCTGCCCGAGCGCGTCGCCCGCCGACTCGACACGATCCTGGAATCCCTCGCCTTCACGGCTTCGCCCGGCGAGTTCGCCACCCCCGACGCCGGGGTGCTGCTCACCATCGCCGATGCGGTACGCCATCGCCGACCGGTCTCCATCAGGTACACCGACCGCGACGGCCGGCGCAGCGAACGCAGGCTGCACCCGTACGGGATCGTCGCCCATTCGGGCCGTTGGTACGTCACGGGCACGGACCCCGAGATCGGCGAGGACCGGACCTTCCGGCTCGATCGCATCGCAGACGCGAGGACCTTGTCCGGCTCATTCGAGGCGCCCGTGGGCCCCGGTCCGGCACAGCGCGTCCTGTCCGGGTTCGCCACGGCTGAGTACCGGCATCAGGTGACCTTGCGGATCCACGGGACGGTCGAGCAGATCCGCGCCCGACTTCCCGCCAGCGTCGCGAGCGTGGACGAGCCCGCGCCAGCGGCAGGCGCGGATCCGGAGACCGAGCGCTGGCGACGTGTCGAGCTACGGGCGGAGCGGCTCGACTGGTTGCCTCCCGTACTCGCCTCACTCGACCGGCCGTTTGTCATCGAACGCCCAGATGAACTGCGCGGCCTCGTCGTCGCGTTCGCCGACCGCCTCGCGTCCTACGCCCGCCAAGCCTGACAGCGGGGAACGCATGGCATGAGATAGCACAGCCTGCTCACCAACCAGCGCTACCTCCACCCCGACCTGACCCGGATCACCAACGCCGGCAACACCCTGACCGCACACCTCAACGCCGTCGGCGAGCTTCGAGACTGGTGCGGCTTCCTTCTGCGCACAACGCCATGGGCAGCAGGCTGCCGGGGTGCGCCCTCGTAGTCGCCGGCGCGCGGGTGTACGGCAACCGCACCAGATGACCTCGTCGTACTCCGCTCCGCGGGTCAGGCGTTTTCGAGCAGCAGGTCGCTGAGTTCCACGGGCATGGTGATCATGGAGTCGTGACCGGTCTCCAGCTCGTAGACGCGAGACGGCTCGCCGTTGGGCTGAGTCGCCGGGATGGGCCTACGAGTGACGCCTTCGGCCTCGCTGCCGACGCAGAGAATGTGAACCCGGGGGATCAACGTCTGCGCGGGGTTGTCCATCTCGGCCGGCTGCTGGAAGCAGAGGACCGACTCATCCGTGAGTGTGGTCTTGAGCCAGGCGGTGTCATCGGGGTCGGTGACGCCGAACAGGCCGAGCGGCGCCGGGAACTCCGGCAGCGGCGGAATGCGCCAGGGCTGGGCGGTGGCGCCGGCACCGTCGATCAGGACCTGCGTGAGCGGCATGACGTCGATGGCGTTCTCGCCGTGCGTCGGCACCATCGCGTCGATGTACACCAGGCGTGAGACGCGCTCGGAGACCCGGTTTGCCACGCTGGAGATGACCATTCCCGCGTAACTGTGCCCGACGAGGACGATGTCGCTCAGGTCGTGGTCGAGGATGAGGCCGACGATGTCGTCGACGTGGGTGGTGAGCCCGACCTCGGGGCTGAGCAGGTGCGCCTTGTCCCCGTGGCCGGTGAGAGACGGGGTGAAGACACGGTGGCCCTGGGCAGTGAGCAGCGGGGCGACGCGGTTCCAGGACTGCCCGTCGTGCCAGGCGCCGTGAACGAGGACGTAGGTGGTCGGGTTGGACATGGATGCTTCCTTGGCGTGAGCGTGGATCAACTGGCAGGTGCTCAGGACCGAGACGGCGCCGGTCAGGTTGATGGAGGAGGTTCTGGCGGTGACGGCGGCGAGGACGACTGCGGGCGAGGACACCGCGAACCGGGGTGTGTGGTGTTCACCGACACCGAACACGTCGAGTCCTGCCTGGTTTGCGAGGACGCCGATGTCCACGACGTCGCGGACTCGTTGCGAACCGGTGTCACCCGGGACTATGTCGGTGAGGGAGAAGATGCCGAGTTCGACCTCGGCGCCCATCGGAATGGTGCGCTGCATATCTTCGACGTTAAGCAGCCGATAGGTACCTAAAGGTACCCTTCAGCTCGTGAGTCTCCGTCCCGGAACCGTCTTCCTCGCCGACTGCCCCGCCCGCCTGGCCATCGAGATCATTGCCAGCAAATGGGCCGTGGTCACGCTCTTCGCGCTGAGTGACGGTCCCCTGCGGCACGGCGAACTGGTCGAGCTGATCGGAGGCGTCTCGCGCAAGGTGCTGACGCAGACGTTGCGCCGGCTCCAGCACAACGGGCTGGTCGAGCGGCGCGTGTACGCCGAAGCGCCACCACGTGTGGAATACAGCTTGACCGAGCTCGGACGCACACTTGAGGAGCCCATCACACAGCTGACCGAATGGGCGAGATCCAACGGTGAAGCGATCGTCGCCTTTCATGAGGCGGCTGAGGCGAAGGACGCCTAAGGGCTGTCCGCGCTGCCCGTCCGTGAACGTCAAGTGGTCAAAGGCTGTTGCGTGTTGGTGGTCTCGTGGCCCATGCGGTAGATCTCGTGGTGCATCATGCCGCGTAGATCGGGGGAGCCGATGGCAACCGATAACTCGAACAACACCAACACGCCGCCTTCGCCTGGTCAGGAGCCACCCAGGCCGGACCGGCGCCCACCCGCAGCGCCGCCTGTCGACCCGGCGATCACAGCGGCTCGCATCAGCGCCCGGGCAACTTTGATCGGAGCTGTGTTGGCAGCTGTGATCGGTGGCATCTTCGTTGTCGCCACCTCTGATGATGACGACGAGAAGGAAGACGCGAAGCCTTCGGCCACGGCTACTACTCACGCCGCGAAGCCCACCGCTTCCGCGCCATCGTCTGCGGAGCCCTCGGCCTCTGCCGATGCGGAGAGCCCCGAGCCGAGCGTCGACCCGGCAAAGCCCTTCCCGGGGGAGCCGCTACCTCTCCGTCTCAGCGGCGATAGCACATGCGACTACGCCAGCCACATCGACTTTGACTCGTATCCCTTTGTCACCCGAGTCGACAGGGCCGAGCCTGACGCCGAGGACGCAGCCGCGCCGGCGGATCTGAATTGGTACGGCTGCTCCCCGGTCGAATTTGGGACGGCGCGAGACAGCCGCGCCGGTGTCCTCTCGAAGCGCCTGGCGTTCAGCAAGCAAGCCTGCGAGGCTGCCGCGAACGGGGGTGGGCTCGAAGGCATCCTCATGCACTCGAATGCGGTGGAGGAGGCCGGAATCATCGCAGGCAACTCGATCTGTGTGATCACAGACAAGGGCAGACTGGTTCGCGCTCAGATCGTTGAAGCCCCCTGGGCGCCGAACCTAACCCTGAAGATCACCACGGTCTCGTAGCACTGGGCAGTGTGATGCCCCACAACGATCCACGCTGGTTCGGGATTCTTCGCCCCGCGTGGAAAGGCGATTCACCCCTGCCGGTGAACTGGAGAGCGGAAAGCAAGAAGCTCGGCCACCTGCAATCGGGTTGGCCGAGCTTCTGGTGTGGTGGACGGCGAAAGGCGCGGACCGCCTCGCCCCTCAGTCGGCCGGAGCGCGCAGAAGTCGCTCCCGGGTAGCCTCGGGCAAGACCCGGCGCAGGACCGGTGCCGTCGAGCTGAGGGATGCGGCGAAGGCGGCCACGAGATCGTGAGGCGCGCCGGCGCCGAAGATCACCGCCCACAGGCACGGTGCGCCGAACGCGGGCTCGGCCCACGCCTGCCGGCCGGCCAGGCCCGCCTCATCGGCCTCGGCGGTCGGGGCGCTGCCGTCTGAAGAAGGACCGCCCCGAGCCCAGACCCGATCTCGCAACCAGTTGCACGCCCACTTCGGCCAGCGTCACCAACCGGTGCAGGCGTCCGACCTCCCAGGGACTGTAAAACGTTCGGTGTAACTCCCGATCATGGAAGATGCATCGATGACCAGCGACAACGTGACCGAGGTGGAGACCGCCGAGCCGTCTGAGGCGGTGCCGTCGAAGTCTGTGGACGACCGGCTGATCGACGAGCTCGTGGGCCGGGCTCAGGCCGAGGGCCTGCATCTGACCGGCGAGGGCGGGCTGCTCCAGCAGCTGACCAAGCGGCTCCCGGAGTCCGCTCTTGAGGGTGAGATCACCAACCACCTCGGCTACGACAAACACGATCCCGCCGGGAAGAACGGCGGCAACTCACGCAACGGCAGCACGGGCCAAGACCGTGCTGACCGATGTCGGCCCGGTGGAGGTAACCGTGCCCCGCGACCGCGAGGGTTCCTTCGAGCCGAAGATCGTCAAGAAGCGGCAGAAGCGCCTGTCCGGCGTGGACGAGATGGTCATCTCGCTCGCCGCGAAGGGCCTGACGACCGGTGAGGTCCAGGCTCACCTGTCCGAGGTCTATGGCGCCGAGGTGCCGCGCCAGACGATCTCCACGATCACCGACAAGGTCACCGAGGGCATGACCGAATGACAGAACCGGCCCCTGGACGCCGTCTACCCGGTGATCTTCATCGACGCGATCCACATGAAGATCCGCGACGGCGCGGTGGCCAACCGGCCCATCAGCCCGCCAGGACTGGGACAAGATCGCCAAGGTGCTCAAGCCCGTATACACAGCGGCGACCGAGGAGGCCTCACTCGATCGGTTCGCGCTACGAGCGCGAGGCCGCGCCCGCCTTCTTCGTCGTCGTCCGGGTCTTTGGGCGCCGGGAGCACCTTCGAGAAGTCCACGACGCCGATGCGCACGCACGCCACCCCGGGGCAGTCGATGACTACCCGGATGGACTCCCGCCGGGCGTACTGGACGGCGTTGGACACCAGCTCGGAGACGATCAGCGCGCCGTCCTCGGTCAGTTCCTCCAGCTCCCAGGCGGCGCAGGCGGTGCGCACCAGGCGCCGGGCCGTCGCGGCGCTCTCCGGCTCGCGCGGCAAGGTCTCGCTGTACCCGGGGTAGCCGGTCGGCCGGGCCCACGTTGTAGGTTGCGGCATGTCGGTCTGCTTCCTTCAGATCGGCCAAGCCCCGGGACCGGTCGCACGGTCGCCGGGGCGCTGTCCGCTCATGTAAGCGACACGCCAGGGACGTTGACAGGGGCGCAACGTCCCACTTTCAGCACGCTATTCGCTGACCCTCAGGAACTCCGCCAACGGCCGCAGTCCCGCTGGGTGGTTGGGGAGCGCCCACAGGTCCCGCACGATGGCCACGGCCAACGTGTGGTGATGCATCCACGTCGGTGCCACACGGCGCAGGGACTCCAGCGCCTTCACCGCTCCGGCGGCATCCCCGGTGTCCGTGTGCGCTCGGGCCACGTCCAGCAGCAGCCACGTCCGCCAGGACGGCGGGGTGTCCTTGCTCAGCCGCATCCCCTTGGCGAGTGCCAATGCGTCTTGCGGGTGCCCGTACTGCACGGCGAGGCGGACGCGTTCGATACGGACCGACGACGGGCTGAAGACGCTCACCATCCGGTTGTCACTGCCCGCAGGCAGCTTCGAGACGCGGGCAGCTTCCTTCTCCGCTCCCGCCATCAGCTCCGCCGCACGCTCGTAGTTGCCGCTCCGTGCGGCAGAGGTGGCAGCACTCATAGTCAGGGCGCCCCAAACCCTCAGCCCGTCGGCGGTGTCTGTGTGCCCGCCGCTTTCGATCGTCTCAGCCGAGCGGAGAGCGATTCCCAGGGCGTCTTCCAGGCGTCCTTGCCGCTGGTAGGTCCAGGCAACAGAGTTCACGACCATGGGGACCAAGAGCGGGTCTGCGGACTGCTCCGCTGCGCTTATGGCCCGCTCCAGACTCGTAAGGGCAAGGTCTGTCTTGCCCATGCGCACAGCAATGTGTCCGGCGAGCTGGAGTGCCTTGCCCAGGGCTGCGAAACCGGCCCTGCGGTCGTCGTCGCTCCCGGACACCGTGGCGGAACGCGCCTCGGTGATCAGGTCGGGGAGGCTCTTCATGACGGAGTCGAATTCGGCTGCGTGATACTGCGACCACCCGTCTGCGATCTGCTCGCGCAGCCGGTCCAGAGAGAAGTCCGGGCCGGTCGGTTCTGGCTGCGGCCCCCATAGTGCGGGCATGACGGCCCGGCGTACGGCGACGAAGCGCGGGCCGTCGCTCTCTCCGCCTGCCGTCACCGCCGGAGGATCGCCCAGTAGCGTGGTTAGCTCCACGCCCAAGCCGTTGGCGAGAGCGTGAAGCGTGGGGAGGTGTGCCGAGTGCTTCCGCTGCTGTTCAAGCTGACGGATCACGTCGACGGACACGCCGGAGCGCTCGGCCAGCTCTTCTTGCGTCAGGGAGGCGAGACGGCGCAGACGGCGCAGGGTCTTCCCCAGGTCTTCATTTGCCACGCCGTCACGGTACGCCCGCCACGGCGGAGGGAGAGCGCTGGTGGCGCCGCGCAGCAGCGCTAAACAGTGCCGTCCGCGTAAAGCCCTCGGAGATAACGGCTCAACCGGTCCTGAAGCGCATCGAGAGCCGTCCGCGCTGCTGCTGCGTTCTGGTGCACGCCAATCCAGTCCTGCATGCTGGTGGCTAGCTCGCGGTCTTCCAGCCTGGCGACATGCGCATAGAGATGGAGCGCCGATTGGGTCGCCGCCGCCCGGAATTCACGGGTTCGGAGAAGCTGGCCGAACTGCTCGGCTGACCTTGATCAACAGCGTTTGTGAGAAATTGTGAGACGGCGCCTCTGGAAACGATCAAGAGGGGCCCCGAAGGACCCCTCTGACCTGCTTCTATACCGTCGGGACGACAGGATTTGAACCTGCGACCCCTTGACCCCCAGTCAAGTGCGCTACCAAGCTGCGCCACGTCCCGGTCACGGCCACACCGAGGCTTGCCCGGGCGACCACACAAGAGAACATTACCTCACTCCGTGCAGCGAGAAGACTGCCCCTGTCCGCGCGACAATCGGCATATGAAGGAGAACCGGCGGGACCGTGACGACGAGGGGCGGGCGCGCAACGCGCGGCCGCGTGACGGGCTGGGGCGTCCGTTGCCGTATGGGGCGGCCGGAGTGGAACGGCAGCCCGAGGGCGTGGTGCGTACACCCGAGCAGACCGTCCGGGAGGCACAGCGGCTGCTCGACGCCGGCAAACCCTTCCATGCGCACGAGGTGTTCGAGGACGCGTGGAAGTCCGGTCCCGATGACGAGCGCGCGCTGTGGCGCGGCATGGCTCAGCTCGCGGTCGGGCTGACGCACGCCGCCCGTGGCAATACGGCGGGCGGGGCACGGCTGCTGCTGCGCGGCGCGGGCGGGATCGCCGCGTACCGGAGCCCGCACGGTATCGATGTGGCCCGGCTGACCGAGTGGGCGCGGGAGTTGGCGGGACGGCTGGACGGCCCGGTGGACGCGGCCGACGAGGCGCCGCGGTTGACGTGACGCCGTCCGCGGCGGCGAACGGTGGCGTCAGTCGTCGACGAGGACGACTTCGAGGGTGCGCGGGCCGTGGACTCCTTCGACGCGGTTGAGTTCGATGTCGCTGGTGGCGGAGGGCCCGGAGATCCAGGTGAGAGGCCGGGTGGGGTCCAGGAGCGGGATGGCCCGGGGCACGGAGGCCACCACCTGGTCGGATGTGCGTACGACACAGATGTGGTGGTCGGGTACGAGAGTGATCCGACGTCGTCCCTGGTCGGGGCCCGCGTCGAGCACCAGGGTGCCGGTCTCGGCGATGGCCAGTGCGCAGCCCGTGACCACACTGTCGACCGCGTCCAGCTCCTGAGCGGTGGCTTCGGGCTCGTCGTCGACCCGGATGATGCCGCTTCCTGTCGCGGAAAGCCAGGACGCCGGGAGCAGCGGCGGGACGAGGACGGTGCGCGTGCCACGCTCGGTGAGCAGGCGCGCGATGACCGCCGGCAGTCCTTCCGCGTCCGTCCGGTGGACGATCGCGCGGTAATCGGCGAGGTTCTCGGCGAGCAGGTCGATCACACCGTCGTCCGGAATGTGCGTGTCACGGTAGTCGCGAGCGGCCTCCGGGACGTCGGGAGCGTCGGCGACGGCGGTGCGGATACGGGCGAGGATCCGCTCCCGGGAACTCGAACCGGTGCTCATGTCCCGTTGTCCTTACGGTCGTTCACGCGTTCATCCTTGCGGTCGTTCTTCCGGTCGTCCTTGCGGTCGTTCTTCCGGTCGTGCTCGCGGTTCTTCTTCCACCAGTCGCGGAACGGCTCGGACGGGAGTTCCGGCAGATCGCGCGTGTCCGTCCAGGCTCCCGCACCCGGCGGTTTCGAAGGATGCAGCCGACGGGTCCTGGACGCGGCCCGTTCCCCGGCGGCGAGGGCGCGGGGATGGTCGAAGACCCAGCCCGCCGCCTTCATCGCGACCTTCTCCAGCCGGTGGCCCTTGCCGCCCTGGTCCGCGATCCTCTCGCGCAGATGCACCAGGACCTCGGGAATGTCGATGGCGACGGGGCACACGTCGTAGCAGGCGCCGCAGAGGGAGGAGGCGTACGGCAGCGAGGCGTCGATCTCGCTGGCGGTGCCGCGGAGTTGAGGGCTGAGGATGGCGCCGATCGGACCGGGATAGACGGAGCCGTACGCGTGCCCGCCCGCCCGCTCGTACACCGGACAGACATTGAGACAGGCCGAGCAGCGAATGCAGCGCAGTGCCTGCCTGCCCACCTCGTCGGCCAGCGTGTCGGTCCGGCCGTTGTCCAGCAGCACCAGATGGAAGACCCGAGGGCCGTCGCCGTCCGTGGTGCCGGTCCATGTACTGGTGTACGGATTCATCCGCTCGGCCGTCGAGGAGCGCGGCAGGGTCTGCAGAAAGACTTCCAGGTCCTGCCAGGACGGCACGACCTTCTCGATGCCCACCACGGAGATCAGCGTCTCCGGCAGCGTCAGGCACATCCGCCCGTTGCCCTCGGATTCCACCACGACGAGGGTGCCGGTCTCGGCGACCATGAAATTGGCCCCGGAGATTCCGACCTTGGCCCGCAGGAACTTCTCTCGCAGATGCAGCCGCGCCGCTTCGGCGAGCTCGGCGGGCTCGTCGGACAGATTCTCCGGAGCGGCCCGGCCCCAGGCACCCATGCGGTCGCGGAAGATGTCCCGGATCTCGCCCCGGTTGCGGTGGATCGCCGGAACCAGGATGTGCGAGGGCCGGTCCTCACCGAGCTGCACGATCAGCTCCGCCAGATCGGTCTCGTACGCGGAGATGCCCTCGGCCTCCAGCGCCTCGTTCAGGCCGATCTCCTGTGTGGCCATCGACTTGACCTTGACGACCTCGGACTCACCGGTCGCCTTCACCAGCTCCGCCACGATCCGGTTCGCCTCGGCGGCGTCGGCGGCCCAGTGCACCACGCCGCCCGCCGCCGTCACGGACTCCTCCAACCGCACCAGATACCGGTCCAGGTGCCGCAGCGTGTGATCCTTGATCTGCTTGCCGGCCTCCCGCAGCAGCGCCCAGTCGTCCAGCTCCGCCACCGCCTTCGCCCGCTTGTCGCGGATCGTATGGGTGGCATGCCGCAGATTTCCGCGGAGCGTCTCATTGCCCAGCGCGTCCTTGGCCGCCACCGGAAACGCCGGCATCCCCAGATACGTACCGCTCATGACCAGGGCTCCTCTTCCGTCGACGCCAGGATTTCCGCGAGATGCACGGCGCGCAGCGGAGCATCCTCACGACTCACGATCCCGCCGATGTGCATCAGGCAGGAATTGTCCGCTCCGCACAGCACACCGGCCCCGGTGGAGACGGCGCTGCGCACCTTGTCCTGGCCCATCGCCGCCGAAACATCGGAGTTCTTGACGGCGAAGGTGCCGCCGAAGCCGCAGCACTCCTCCGCTCCGGGCAGCTCCCGCAGCTCCAGCCCCTTCACCGCCTCCAGCAGCTTTCGCGGCCGGTCCCCCAGCCCCAGCAGCCGCAGGCCGTGGCAGGACGGATGGTAGGTGACGGCATGCGGGAAGTACGCTCCGACGTCTGTCACCCCCACCACGTCGACAAGGAACTCCGTCAGCTCGTATGTGCGTGAGGCAAGGGAGGCCGCGGCCGCGTCGCCGATCTTCGGATAGTGCTGGCGGACCATCGCGGCACAGGAACCGGACGGAGTCACCACATAGTCGTAACCCTCGAAAGCCCGGACCATGCGGCGTACCAGCGGCTCGGTCTCACGGCGGTAGCCCGTATTGAACTGCGGCTGGCCGCAGCAGCTCTGCGCCTCCGGAAAATCGACTTCGACTCCCAGACGTTCGAGCAGCCGCACGGTCGCGATCCCGGTGGACGGATATACGGCGTCATTGACGCAGGTGACGAAGAGAGCGGCGCGCATGGACGGAGCATATGTCGCTTGTGACGGCCTGCGTAAGACCCTCGAAATGTGTGATGGATCATCAGACATCCGATGGATGTCCGATCCTCTCTGAGCGAGGAGACAGCGAGGAGACAGCGAGGACGGAACATGAGGCAGACTCGGCTGGTGAGGAAGATCTATGTCATCGGTATCGGAGCGGGCGACCCGGACCAACTGACCGTGCAGGCGGTCAAGGCGCTCAATCAGGTGGATGTGTTCTTCCTGGTCGACAAGGGCGAGGAGAAGGCCGATCTCATCGGCCCCAGGCGTGAGATCCTGCGGCGGCACATCGAAGGCGGCCACTACCGGCTCGTCGAGGTCCGCGACCCGGCGCGGGACCGTGCGGCCGAAGGCGCCGCCTACTCCGAAGCCGTCGACGACTGGCGCGGCCGGCGGGCCGAGCTCTACGAGCGCGCGATCATCGACGAGCTGGACGAGAAACCGGAAGGCGACCGGACCGGAGCGTTCCTCGTATGGGGCGATCCCGCCCTGTACGACTCCACGCTCGCCGTCCTGGATGAGGTCCTGAAGCGTGGCGCGGTGCGGTTCGATCACGAGGTGATCCCAGGCATCAGCAGCGTCTCCGCCCTGGCGGCCAGGCATCGCGTCGGGCTGACCCGGGTGGGCCGGCCGGTACAGATCACCACGGGCCGACGGCTCGCGGAAGGCTGGCCCGAAGGAGCCGACGATGTCGTCGTCATGCTGGACGCGCATCAGTCGTTCCGGCACCACCTGGCGGCCGACCCGGTCATCCACTGGGGTGCGTATGTGGGAACCGAGGACGAGATCCTGGTCTCCGGACGGCTCTCGGAGGTCGCCGGCCGGATCGCGGAGCTGCGGTCCGCCGCACGGGCCCGCAAGGGCTGGATCATGGACACGTATCTGCTGCGGCGCGGCTGAGAGGTCCTCATCGGCCGCGCCACCGGTCGTCGTGAGCCGCGCCGGACGACGCGAGTCGGGCGTCCTCCGGACATGAGAAGCGGCTTACGACACGGTGACGGCAGCCAATGACTCCCTCGTGCCCTTCCCCCCACGGACCCCCCGCTTCCGTGGGCGGATGAGTGACCCTAGTCGCCGGCCCCGGCCCGCCGGTGGTGATTGCGCCACAACGCAAACACCGAACGGGAGCCGACCGTCCGCGCTTGTACGGTCCACGCCTCCCGCATCGCCGTCACACCGTTGCGCCAAACATCCCTCGCAGTCGACCGCAAGCGCCGCGCGCGAAGCACGCAAGAGGCAGGCGCACAAGACATGCGGCGATGGGTCTTTGAAGTGCGGCCGAAGAGCCGTGGATCCCGCACACACCCGCTCAACCTTCCTTCCAGGACGAAGAGTTGAGGAGAAAGTGACCGTTATGTTCCACTCCGGACGGGCACTCGGGTCGAAGATTTTTACTTCTGTCTTCAAAATTTGCGCAGATTCATAGACTTCCTGCGGGCTCACTTCTAGCCTTTTCGCGTCCGCAGAGTCCCCCCGAGCCGCAAGGACGTATGTCTGTGACACTCCCCCCTGGACGCCGTTTGCTCCGGCGCGGCATATCCGCATCCGTGTCCCTCGCACTCGCTGTGGCCGGGACGGCCGCAGCGGTGGTGATGTCCACCGCACCCGCCGCTCAGGCGGCGGCTGTTCCCGCCCCCTCTCCGCTCAATGTCCCCGGTCGCGGCGCGACCGTGCCGTTCAAGGAGCAGGAGGCCGAGTACGCCGCCACCAACGGCACTCTGATCGGCCCCAACCGCCTCTACGGCACGCTGCCTTCGGAAGCGTCGGGCCGGCAGGCCGTGACGCTCGACGCGGTCGGCGAGTACGTGGAGTTCACTCTCACCGCTCCGGCGAACGCGATGTCGTTCCGGTACTCGCTGCCGGACAACTCCGCGGGCACCGGCCGGGACGCGGCCATCGACCTGCGGGTCAACGGCAACTCCCTGAAGAGCGTGCCCGTGACCTCCAAGTACAGCTGGTACTACGGCGGTTACCCTTTCAACAACAACCCCGGTGACACCAACCCGCACCACTTCTACGACGAGACCCGCACCATGTTCGGGTCCACGCTGCCGGCCGGTACGAAGATCCGGCTCCAGGTCTCCTCGACGGCCTCGTCGCCGACCTTCACCATCGACCTGGCCGACTTCGAGCAGGTGGGCGCGGCGATCGGCAAGCCCGCCGGCGCGCTGGACGTGGTGAGCGACTTCGGCGCCGACCCGAGCGGGGCCGCCGACGCGACCGCCAAGATCCAGGCCGCGGTGGACGCGGGCCGCACCCAGGGCAAGCAGGTCTACATCCCCGAGGGCACCTTCCAGGTACGCGATCACATCGTCGTCGACCAGGTGACACTGGCGGGAGCGGGCCCCTGGTACAGCGTGCTGACCGGACGTGACCCGTCCAACCGCTCCAAGGCCGTCGGTGTGTACGGCAAGTACGCCAACGCGGGCGGCAGCAAGAACGTCACCCTGAAGAACTTCGCCATCATGGGCGACATCCGTGAGCGCGAGGACAACGACCAGGTCAACGCCATCGGTGGCGCGATGTCGGACTCCACGGTCGACAACGTGTGGATGCAGCACACCAAGGTCGGGGCGTGGATGGACGGCCCGATGAACAACTTCACCATCAAGAACAGCCGCATCCTCGACCAGACCGCGGACGGCGTCAACTTCCACATGGGCGTCACCAACTCCACCGTCACCAACACCTTTGTACGCAACACCGGTGACGACGGTCTGGCCATGTGGGCGGAGGCCGTCCCGAACGTCAACAACAAGTTCACGTTCAACACGGTGATCCTGCCGATCCTGGCGAACAACATCGTCACCTACGGCGGCAAGGACATCACGATCTCCGACAACGTCATGTCGGACACCATCTCCAACGGCGGCGGGCTGCATATCGCCAACCGCTATCCGGGCGTCAACTCCGGTCAGGGAACGGCGGTCTCCGGCACCACGACCGCCGCGCGCAACACCCTGATCCGTACCGGAAACAACGACTTCAACTGGCAGTTCGGAGTCGGCGCGGTCTGGTTCAGCGGTCTCAACGAACCGATCAACGCCACCATCAACATCAGCGACAGCGAAATCCTGGACAGCTCCTACGCCGCGATCCATCTGATCGAGGGCGCGACGAACGGGCTGCACTTCAACAACATCAAGATCGACGGCGCCGGTACATACGCGCTGCAGATCCAGGCGCCCGGCACGGCCTCGTTCACCAATGTCACGGCCACGCACATCGCGCAGTCCAACCCGATCCACAACTGCATAGGATCCGGTTTCCAGATCACCCAGGGAGCCGGAAACTCCGGCTGGTACGCCAACCCGCCGGTGTGCACGGGCACGTGGCCGACCCCGGTGTGGACCAACGGCGGTGTGCCGGGTGGCGGCAACCCGCCCACCGACCCGCCGACCACTCCGCCCACGACCCCGCCGACCACGCCTCCGACGACCCCGCCGACGACCCCTCCGGCGGACACGGGCAATATCGCCCAGGGCCGTCCGATCACCGAGACCGGCCACGCCGACGTCTACGGCGCCGGCAACGCGGTGGACGGCAACGCCAACTCCTACTGGGAGAGCACCAACAACGCCTGGCCCCAGTCCCTCACCGTCGACCTCGGCTCGGCGAAGGCGGTCAAGCGCGTGGTCCTGAAGCTTCCTCCGTCATCGGCGTGGGCGACCCGCACGCAGACGCTGAGTGTGCTGGGGAGCACCACCAACACCCTCCCGTACACCACGCTCAAGGCTTCGGCGGGCTACACCTTCAACCCGTCGAGCAACAACACCGTGACCGTCAATCTCGACGGCACATCGACCCGCTATCTGCGGCTGACTTTCACCGGTAACACCGGCTGGCCGGCCGGACAGCTCTCCGAGCTGGAGGCGTACACGAGTTAGTCCGTGTCGCGGGAATAGCGCCGTCCGCCCGAAAGGCGGCTCAGCGCCTCTCCCGCGACAAGCGGAGACGGTGGTCTCACCGTCATCGCGACAGGGGCCCGGCATATTGAGCCGGGCCCCTGTCACAGGTCGTGCGAATTCTCCGAGCGACGCCGGTCGCGCGGGTGGCGCCGTCAGCGCTTGAAGGCGTCCTTGGCCTTCTCCTTCGCCTGACGCACATCGCCCTTCGCCTGTTCGGCACGGCCCTCCGCGGTCAGACGCTCATTGCCCACAGCCCGGCCGGCGGTCTCCTTGACCTTGCCCTTGGCCTGCTCGACCTTGGCATCCGTCTTCTCGTGGTCGGTCATGACACTCACGTCCTGCCCTACTCGACTTTCACTGGCCAACAAACGCATCACCGCGATTACGCCGGTCAAACCTCACCCGGAAAAACCGATGCGCGAGCGCATGAAGCATTTCAGTCGGGGCACACGGCTGACTGGAGGTTGATAACTATGGTTCCCCTTCTTCTCGTACTTCTGCTGGCTCTGATCCTCTTCGGAGCGGGTTTCGCACTGGAGGCGCTGTGGTGGATCGCCATCATCGTGCTGGTCGTATGGCTGCTCGGGTTCCTGGTGCGGCCGACCGCCACGGGCGGCAGGCGCGGCCGCTGGTATCGCTGGTAAGCGAAAGCGGTCAAAGACTGATCTCGAAAGCGATCTCCACCGGCAAGCGTGCGGGTGGGCCAGGACAATGATGTCCTGGCCCACCCGCTTTTCCGTTCCGGTGAGAATTCCCGGCGAATTCTCACCGCGCCGTGCGATGTCGTCACGCATGCGCGGCCAATCCCTCGCGGCGCCACTCGCCGTCGGCCGCCTCCGGCCGGTGCGGGCCTTATGACCGGCCGCCATGGTCCGGGCCGAGGACGTCGTACGTGTCCAGCCGTCCGCACATGCCGAACACGCCGCGCGCCGCGGGAAGCCGGGCGTGCAACCGCGCCTCGGTGAGATACGAGGAGTCGCCCGCGGCGAGCCGGCCGAGCTGGACGCCGGTCCCTCGGGCGGCCTCGGCCGCGCCCGCCTCCCAGCGGCTCCGCCAGTCCGCCACTCTGGGCGCCACGAGCGCGGCGGCTGTCCGCTGGAAGTCCAGCAGGGGCCGCTTGTCGCCGGCCTCCCATGCCGTACGCAGCGCCGTGAAGCCCTCCACGGCGAGGTCACGGCGGCGGCGCGCGGCGGCGGCCTGTTCGGCCTCGGGGCCGTCCGGGATGCGCACGGCCCGCGCATATGTCTCCGGATCGGTGAGGTGGTCGGGCGGGAAGGTGAGCACGGCGTCGCCGGCCTCCGGCAGTCCGTTGTTCTGCATCAGGACCACGACGCGCAGCCCGTCCTCATTGACGAGGCGGTGGATGGTGCCGGGTGTGAACCACACAAGGGCGCCGGGCTCCAGCGCGGTGGTGTCGAAGCCGCCCGTCCTGAGGGTCTGGACGGCGCCGCGGCCCGCCGTCACCACATACCCCTCGGAGCAGGTGAGATGCAGATGCGGTGTGCCACCGCGGAATCCGTCGGCGGCCTCCCAGTCGTACACCCGCAGATGGGAGACGGCGACGGCCCCGGGCAGTCCGGCGAACCCGGTCGCCGGGGTCATCACGACCGCTTCCCCGGGCACGTGGCGGCGGTGCCCGGCGGGTCTGTCACATCGCTCGGAGACGTCGCGAACACTCCCTTTCGGCGTGGGGCTTTCGGAGCTCAGGCCCCCGGCGCCGGAACGCCGCGGACGCACAGCAAGCGCTTTCTGCACGAAACGTAGAGCGTCCGGACCACCGCGTCAACGCATCGGACCACCGGCCACAACACGCCTGCGTATGCGCGTCATGCGCGCGGCCGCAGCCGCACGACGACGCTCCGTCGGCCCACTTCGAGGAATGTCACCGTGACGCCTTCCGCCCGCAGCGTGGTGCCCTCGCCGACCGTGCCACGGCACCCGTCCTGGTCACCGGCCACCTGGATATGACCGGGCCCGGACGCTCCGCACTGCCGCGATCCAGGGAGATTCCAGGTGGCGCCCTGCGGGCCCACGGCGGTGACCTCGAAGCGGTCGACGCCGGCCCGGCCGTCGAAGCGGACCGTGTCGCCGGCGGCCAGCTCCACTTCGCAGTCGGCGTCCGCGCACGCTCGTGGATCCGGCCGTTCGGGACGGGAGGCGGCGGAGCCGGGAGACGCCACCGGTGTGGCTTTCGAACCGGCCGGGCCGCTGTCCACACACCCCGCCAGTACCAGCGCTCCGGCCAGCGCGCCGAGAACCATTCCCGTACCGGGTCCATACCTTTCGCGCATACCACCACTCCTTCGTCTTCCGAAGGATGCGCGGAGCGTGGAGAGCGAAAACGCGGTACGGGATCCGCACTACCGCGCGAGAACGGCCAGGATGGTCTTGCCGCCGTTCGGGCCGGGCCGGACAGTGACCTTCTCGGCCAGCCGTTGGATCATGGGCCAGCCGAAGCCGCCGGTCCGGCCGGTGAGATCCGGCGTACGGTCCTGTGGCAGCGCCGGACTGGGGTCGTCCACCGCTATCCGCAGGCTCAGGCGGTCCGCACGCAGTCGCAAAGAGGTGACCTCACCGGCGTGCCGAAGAGAGTTGGTCACCAGTTCGGAGACCACCAGGATCAGATTCTGCGACATGTGCGCCGAGGGCGAGGGACAGAGCCCGGCCAGAAACCCGTAGGTCATGTCCCGGGCCTCGGCGGCCAGTTGTGGCCGGCAGTCACACTCGGCGAAGTCCAGGCGCTCGGCCCGGGACTGATTTCCGGTCACGTGCGGATGCTGCATAGGGCTCACCCCGTCGGTCGAACTCGTCTTGCGGCCGTCTCCAGCGGTCGTTTACCCCCGCGATCGGTGCCCATGAGTCTCCGGGTGAGCGTTGTTGGCCGGCTCGCACCACCGGGGCCGTTGCACCCGGCGGTGTGACGAAAGGCCGAAATACATACACATGGTCTTCACGTACGCGGGCAGACGCGAGCACGACAGCCCGGCCTACGAAGGAAGGCATGCCCGTGCTCATGGCTCACCCCGCGATACTGCGCAATCTTGTCAAGCAGTACGAGGCCCTCCAGGTCCTGCACGCCGAAACGGACAGCTTCGAGACGCGCAGGCGACTCGAAGACATCACCTACACGCTCTGCGTCTCGACCGGCACCCGCGTCGTCGAGGACGCTCTCGCGGTCGCGGAACGGCAGTTGGCCGGCGCGCTCGCCGAGCAGGCCGGCGCATCGGTCACCACGGGCGAATCAGTGACGCTGACCGTGTGACGGCACCCGACGGTATGTGCCGGCCCCGGCAGGCGACGAGGACTTCGCCGGAGCCCTGGAGACGGGATCCGGCGGTGAGCCGGTGGAAGTGACCCGGCCCGGAGTACGCCGGGCCGGCCGTCGCCCGACATCCGTCCGTTTCCCGGCCGCGACCGCCGTGGAGATGAACCGCCTTCGTGTGAAATCCGGATGAGCGGGCATGGCAGTGGGCAGACAGCGCGTCCGGATCCGGCTCCTCCGACGGGCCGGCATTCCGTACGGAGTTCCTCCGGCCGTGCTCTGACCCGTTGTCACACGCGGAACGGATGGGCACATGGAAGGCCATCGCGCCGAAGCGTCGGGATCATCAGCGGCTTCGGCGGCACCGGCGGCGTCTTCCTCCACGCCGGCCGAAAAACTGCACGAGGCCGCCGAACAGCTCGCCGTGTCGGCGGAGGCCGTCGCGGAGATCGCGGCGAACGCCGCCGCCGCCGTCGACCCGCGGCTGCTTCCCCACCGGCTGAGAGTCCTGCTGATCATCCGGGCACACCCCGGGATCAATCTGACGGGACTGGCCAAGGCCGTACGGCTGCCACTCCCGCGCGCCAGCCGGGTGTGCAGCGGCATGGAGTCGGCGGGCATGCTGGAGCGCCACTCCGTGGTCACCGACCGCCGGGAGATCGGGCTGGCGCTCACCCCGGAGGGCGAGGCCCTGCTGACGGACTACCGGGCCCGCCGGACAGCGGAGATCACCGAGGTCATGCGCCGGATGCCGGCGGGTGACCAACGCCGTCTCCTCACCGGACTGCGGTCCTTCACGCGGTCACTCGCCGCCGTCAGAGGCCCCGGCGGCGAGTGGCCCCGACCCGGCCGGACCGGGCGGTGACCCGGCCGTCAGAGCCTCCTCGACGGAGCCGTACACAGGGAGGGCGTGCTCCAGTCCGATGACCGAGAACAGCCTCTGGACGAAGGTGGAGAGCTCGGCGAGACGCAGTCTCGGGCCCAGTGCGCCGTGAGCGCGCAGGAGCACATTCACCGTCGTGGAGTCGGCGAAGCTGACACCGGACAGATCCACGACGACCGGACCCCGCACGGTCTCGCCGGCCTCGGCCAGCGCGGTGGCGAGCGGAGCGATGTTGTCCAGATCGAGATCGCCGCTGACAGCGAGAACGAACGCGTCGCCGTCCTGTCTCGCCGCCATCGCCATGGCCTGTCCTGCACTGTGGGGAGGTTGCACGGAGATCCTTCAGAGACTGGTGGAGGAGGACGGAAGACGGTGCCGCCCGGCCCCACGGCTCACTACACGGTGCCACCACGATAGAAGCGATAGTTGTCATTTGACAACATTCTCTGGTGGGCAACAATCTGTTCACTGCTTCCACGCGATGAGCTTGCGCGGAGAGTAACGTGTCAATGCCAGGAAGTGGGCCCGAATGAAGCTATGCGCTGTCCGCCACGTGGCTCTGCTCGGACTCGGCGCGTGCGCTGTCCACGGCACTGAGACGCCGGGTCGCCGCGGCCCGGAACGCCGTCAGCCCCTCCGCGAGCATGACGATGTCCGACGGATCCATCTCCGCCAGCACCAGCTCGACCTCCCGGCTCCGGAAGGCGCGGTACTCGTCCAGCACCTGGTGGCCGCGCCGGCTCAGCCGGAGCTCCACCTCGCGGCGGCTGGTCGGACTGGGCGAGCGGACCACGAGCCCCATGGCTTCCATCCGGTCGCAGAGCCTGCTCAACGAGGAGGGACGCGAGCCCAGGACCTCTCCGAGCGTCCGCAGATTCGCACCCTCATGTTTTTCGATGACAAGAAGGGCCCGTAGTTGGGAAGGCGAGACCGGCCCGGAAGGCGCAGCCTCCTGGCCACGCCCCCACAGCACCTCAAGCAGTTCCGAGGCGGCGCAGGCGGCCTCGGCAACCTGCTCGCGTTGGTGCGGCTTACCGGTGAAGCGGGACATCGATCCACTCTTTCATCCGGCACGGGCCTTTGTCAGCCCAGACGGACCCGACCCTGGAAGAAGAAGGCCAGAACGACAGTGACTCTACTCTCGGATGTGGAAAGAGCGGTCCGTACAGCGGCGCCGCATGCCCTGGTGGACACGCTGCGGGGCCGGCTCGCCACGTCGTACGGCGCGGCATCCGTACAGCTCTACCTGGCCGACTACGGGCTCACGGTGCTCCAGCCCGTCGACACGTCCACCCACCCGGCCGAGGCCCTGTCGCTGCACAACACCCCGGAGGGCCGGGCCTTCGGCAGCCAGGAGCGGCATGAACAGCAGGTCAGGCACCGGGACGCGGTGGACCATCATCTGCCGGTCACCGTCCGCGGCGAGCGGCTCGGCATTCTCACGGTCCGGCTGCCCGGCGACCGCTCCACCCCGGACACGGTCGAGGATCTGACGCAGGTGGCCGAACTGCTCGGTCACGAGATCCTGGTGGCCGAGCGGGACACCGATCTCTACCAGCGCGCCCGCAGAGTGAACCGGCTGACCCTGGCGGCCGAGATGCAGTGGGAGCTGCTTCCCGCGCGGGCCTGCACCGCGCAGGAGTACGCCGTCGGTGCCCAGCTCGAACCCGCCTACGCGATCCACGGCGACAATTTCGACTGGGCGTCGGACGCCGACGAGCTGACGCTCGCGGTGACCAACGGTATGGGCGAGGGCATCCAGGCGTCCCTGCTCACCAATCTCGCCGTCAACGCCCTGCGCAACGCCCGCCGGGCCGGGATCGGTATCGCCGACCAGGCCGCGCTGGCGGACCAGGCCCTGTACGAACAGCACCGGGGCGCGTCCTATGTCTCGACGCTGCTGCTCCGGTTCGACCTGGCCACCGGCAAGGTGGAAGCGGTGGACGCCGGATCGCCACAGCTCTGGCGGCAGCGGGACAAGACCGTCGAACGCATCGATCTGGACGCGCAGCTTCCGCTCGGCATGTTCGAGGAGTCGGACTATGTGGCGCAGACGTTCCATGTCCTGCCGGGCGACCGGCTGGTCTTCGTCAGCGACGGGGTGTACGCGGCGGTCTCGCCGCAGGGCGAGGTGTACGGAGACCGTGCGCTGGCCCGTGCGATCAGCTCGACAAGTCTGCTGCCCGCCGCCATGGTGCCGCGCGCGCTGCTCCGCGAGCTGGCGGCCTACCGCGACGCCGAGTCCACCGACGACGCTCTGGTCCTGTGCCTGGACTGGTTCGGCAGAGAGGAGGACTGAGGACGGCCGGGCGGCCTCACCGAGTCGGGCCGTCCTGTCCTGACCGCAGCCCTCGGGCGGCGCTGCCCGGGCTCGTCGGCCCCGTGCCGGTCCGGTGGCGGGGCCATGCGCCGCCGCGCCGGGAGGCGCCGGAATCAGACTCCGGCCCGGTGGCGCCCCAGGTCGAACGCGGCCTGTACCCGCTTGCCGACCGGGACCCGCTCGGCGGTGAGCCGGTCGCTCAGCGCGTGGACGATCTCCAGGCCGTGACCGCCCAGGCGCCCCGGGTCCCGCGCGTAGCGGCGCGGGAGGGTCGAGCTGCTGTCGTACACGGTGACGGTCACCTGCCGGTCGGTGCCCTCCAGCTCCAGCAGATACGGGCCGTGGCTGTGCCGCTCGGCGTTGGTGACCAGTTCGCTGACGACCAGCAGCAGATCGCCGGTCGTACGGTCGCCGAGCGCGGCGAACCACTCGGCCTCAAGCTGCTGCAGAAACCTCACCGCGAGCAGCCGGGCCTCGGCCGCGCAGCCCGGCTCCCCGCTGAATTCGGCGGCGCGGCGCAGCGGCTGTACGGATTCCGGCGCGATGGACGCGAAGGCCGGGCCGTTAATGGTCTGTTCGTTCATACGCTCCTGCCCCGCGCCGGTGAGGGCGATCGGGGACCCCCTTCTCGGATCCCTTTATGCCCTCACACGCCGACGGTATGCGGACCGGTTCCGTGAAGGCGGTCACGTCTGTCCCGGAAGCCGGACCACGGTGACGAAGAACTCGTCGATCTGGCGGACGGCCGCGATGAACTGGTCGAGGTCGACCGGCTTGGTCACATACGCGTTCGCGTGCAGCTTGTAGCTGCGGAGGATGTCCTCCTCCGCCGAGGACGTGGTGAGTACGACGACGGGGATCAGCGACAGCTCGGGATCGGTCTTGATCTGCTCCAGGACCTGGCGCCCGTCGTACTTGGGCAGATTGAGGTCGAGCAGGATGAGATCGGGCCGGGGAGCGTCTCCGTGGGCACCGCGCTGGTACAGGAAGTCGAGGGCTGCCTCTCCGTCGCGCACCACATGGAGGGTGTTGCGGATCTTGTTTTCCGCGAAGGCTTCACGGGTCATCAGCTCGTCGCCGGCGTCGTCCTCGACAAGCAGGACCTCGATGGCGCGCGCGGGACTGGTCACTGGGCGGCTCCCGGCGGAATGGGCGTAGTGGTCGGTGGGCCGTCTTCCGGCGAGACGTCGGCAGTGGCGGTGCCGGGACCGTCGGTCGCGGCGGGAGCGCCGCTGACGGGCAGGGTGAAGTGAATTCGCGTGCCGCCTTCCGGCACCGGCTCCAGCCAGATCCTGCCGCCGTGGAATTCTACGATCTTGCGGCACAGCGCCAGACCGATCCCGGTTCCTTCGTACTCGTCCCGGGCGTGCAGCCGCTGGAAGATGATGAAGACCCGCTCGGCGAACTCGGGCGCGACTCCGATGCCGTTGTCCGTGACGGTGAGATGCCACTCGTCGCCTTCGCGGGTGCGGCCGATGACGATCCGGCCGGGTTCGTCGGGCCTGCGGAACTTGACCGCGTTACCGACGAGGTTCTGCCAGAGCATGGCGAGCGTGGTCGGATCGCCGGTGACGGTCGGCAGCGGGTCCGGCCGTACGACGGTGACGCCGGACTCCTCGATGACCAGGGCGAGGTTGCCCAGGGCACTGTCCAGGACGCGGTCCAGCTCGACGGTCTGCACGGCGTCGTGCACCCGCCCGACCCGGGAGAAAGTGAGCAGATCGTTGATCAGGATCTGCATGCGCTTGGCGCCGTCGACGGCGAAATCGATGTACTGCTTACCGCGGCTGTCCAACTGGTCGCCGTAACGCTTCTCCAGAAGCTGGCAGAAGGAGGCGACCTTGCGCAGCGGCTCCTGAAGGTCGTGCGAGGCCACGTACGCGAACTGCTCCAGCTCGGAGTTCGAGCGGCGCAGTTCCTCGGTCTGTTCCGCGAGAAGCGCCTCCCGCGACTGGGTGGCCGCGAGTTCGTCGGCGAGGCGCCGGCGCATGTCCTCCACGGCCGCGCCGACGGCACGCACGTCGGAGGGCCCGGCCGTCTCGATACGCCGGTCGAACGCTCCGGCGCGTACGCCGTCGGACGCGGCGCGCAGCGCGTTCAGCGGCCGACCGACCATCCGGTGCAGCACAACCGCGAGGCACACCACCGCGACGGCGAAGACGCAGAGGATCACGATCAGCACGAGGTCGCGCAGGTCACGGGACTCATTGAGCTGGGCGCGCGCCCGGTCCCGGGCGGCGTCGAGATGGCTCTGCTGGGCCGCGAACAGTTCGCGCACCTCGTCGAACTTGACCTTGCTCTGGGTCAGCCGGTCGGCGGAGGCCGCTTCCGCGCCCCGTGTCCGTACGGACGCGATCAGCGGCTCCGCCTGGTCACGGCGCCATTCCTCGGCGGCGCGCGTGATGCGGGCGAGGTCGTCCACGGCCTCGGGGTCGTACGACACGATGCCGCTGATACGGCGGGTGATCCGCTGCTCGTCCTCGCGGCCCTGCGCGTAGGGCGCGAGGAACGACGGGTCGGCGGTGAGCGCGAATCCGCGCACGCCGGTCTCCTGGTCGAGCAGGGACTTCTGGAGCTGGAAGACATTGGAACGGGCCGGCTGGATGCGGTCGACGAGTTCCGTGGTGCGGTCGTTCGTCTGCGACAGCAGTACACCGCCGACGACGGTGCAGCAGCACACCACCAGCACCAGTGCGGCGAGGATGAGCTGCACCCAGCCCTGCACCGAGAGCCGGGCCTGAGTCGTCTGCCACACCAGCGCGCGACGGAGAGGCCGCTCGGCGCGCGTCGCGTTCTCCGTACCGGTACTCGTCGCGTTCTCCGTTCGCGTCCCGCTGTCGGTGGTCATGGTGCGCCGCCCCAGCCGAGATGGAGTACGGCGACGTCGTCCGCGAGGCCGCCGTAGGGAGCGGCTCCCTCGGTGGCCTCCTCGACCAGCGCGTCGATGAACGCGCTCGCGGGCAGTGCGCCGTACTTTCTGGCCACTCTGAGGAGCCCGTCCTCACCGAGCCGGGTCGAAGGGCCCGTACGCCCTTCGAAGAGGCCGTCGGTGAAGAGCACCACATGACCTCCGGGTGGCAGCGGCAGCTCGGTCTCCGTCCAGCGTCCCATGCCGGGCAACAGGCCGAGGGCCATGCCCACCTCTGGCTCTTCCCAGCCGACCTCGGAGCCGTGCCGTACGAGCAGTCCCGGATGACCGGCGCGGACGACCCGCACCTCCCGGCCGCCGGGCGGAAAGACGAGAGAGCTCACCGTCGCGAACACATGCTGGTCGGAGCGCTCGGCGACCAGGATCTCCTCCAGGAGCCTGACCTGCTCCAGCGGCGCGGTCCCGCACAGCACGGCGGTGCGCCAGGCGACCCGCAGACAGACGCCGAGGGCCGCCTCCGCGGCGCCGTGTCCCGAGACATCGCCTATCACGGCGTGCACCGTGCCGTCCGCGGTCTGTACGACGTCGTAGAAGTCGCCGCTCAGCAGGCCGTGGGCACGGCCCGGCTCATAGCGGGCGATCGCCTCGAATTCGTCGCCGCGCAGCAGCGGAACGGGCAGCAGGCCACGTTCCAGCCGGGCGTTCTCCTGAGCCATCAGCTCATTGGCGCGCAGTGCGGCGGTGGCCTGTTCGACCTGCTTGCGCTGGAGGGCGTAGCGGACCGCTCTGCTCAGTGATTCCGGGTCGAACCGTCCCTTGACGAGATAGTCCTGCGCACCGGTGGCCACCGCCGAGAGTCCGGCCTCGCCTTCGGCCAAACCGGTGAGGACCACGATGGCGGCGCCGGGAGCGCCGCCGACGATCCGGGTGACGGCGTCAACACCGTGCACGTCCGGCAGATGGAGGTCGAGCAGCACACAGACCGGCGTGGTGCAGGTGGCGAGGAACCGCTGCGCCTCGGCCAGGGTCTTGCACCAGGTGAGCGGCGCGTCCAGGTCGCTGTCCAGCAGCATCTCCTCGACGAGGAGCGCGTCGCCGGAGTCGTCCTCGACCAGCAGCATGACCGCGTCGAGCGACCACAGGGAGTCCCGTACGGCCGCGGGAACGTCCTGCGACGGCACGGCCCCGGCGCTGTGAGCGCCCCGCACGGGACGCGATGAGAGGCCTACGGGCAACTCGACCACACTCCACCCCCTCACCCGGCGGCGCCGGGCCGCCCGGCGTCGTATCGGCCGGAAGCATATGCGACAACCCGAGCGTCATTCCGCTCACGGTGCGAGAACGCTCCCCAGGGGTGTACTTGTGGCAAACCGGCCGGACGGAACGGTATATCCGCGCACACTGGTTCAGGTACTCCGGTTCACGAGCGGGAGAAACATGCGATGCTCTCCGCCGGGCCCAGGGCCACGCGGGCGCGTTCACCGCGTGACGGAGGGGGAACAAGCATGTGACACCGGGCACAAGCACGGCACGAGTTCACCGGCATGAATCCACAGCCGCGTATGGGGGTGCGGGGATGACAACGGTCGACGACGGAGCGGACAACGCCGTCACAGGACCACCTTCGTGGCTTGAGGCACGCCCGGCGGACACGGCCGGTGCCCGTGCGCTGACGCGCTCCTTTCTGGAGCTTCACGAGCCGACGGTGCCCGAACGCACCGCGGTCGATGTGCTGCTGGTCGTGTCGGAGCTTGTGACAAACGCCATTCGCCATGCCGACGGTGTGACGGCTTTCCGGATCTCCGCCCGTACGGGAGCGGTCGAGATCATGGTGCGCGACGCGAGTCCGCGGCTGCCCCGGCACAAGGAACACGGTGCCGACTGGCTGCCCGGCGGCTACGGCTGGCCTCTGGTGCGTCAACTGGCCGAGGTCACGGTGCTCCCGCTGGAGAGCGGCGGCAAGGTCATCACAGCACTGATCCGTCATTGACCGGCCCTTCGCCCGACTGACCGGTCCCTGACCGTTTCGATACGACTGCCGATCGCCAAGTGATCACTCCAGCGACGGCCTCCGTACATGGCGTGCTGTGGCGCCATGAGTCCCGACCATGCTCAGGCACCGGACCACGCCGTCGTGACACCTCACCCCGTCGGCGATGCGTACGTCGTGACTCTGACGGGCGAAGTGGACCTCGATGTCGCGCCCGGGACAGAGCTCGCGATCCGCGACGCGGGACGGCTCGGCGCCAGGCGTGTCGTCATCGACCTGTCCCGGATGACTTTCGCGGATGACTTTCGCGGATGACTTTCGCGGATGACTTTCGCGGATGACTTTCGCGGATTCGACGGTCCTGTATCTGCCGCTGTCCGCGGCGCGGCGGTACGAGCCGCGCCTTGTCGGCCCGCCGCGGCCGTCGGTGCGGCGGCTGCTCGATGTGACCGGCACGGCCGGGCGCTTTCCCGCATCTCAGTGCGGTAGGAGGACACGGACCGGGCAGGTTCACCGCGGCGCGCCGGCAGCGGATCAGGCGATCATGACGGATCGTTCGCGGGCGGCTCGCGCGGCGGCGGAGAGACCGTCAATGTCGTACGCGCCGTGGTGCCGCCGTCCGTTGACGAAGAAGGTCGGCGTGCCCGACACGCCGCTCATATCGGCGGACTCGACATCCTCGGCGACCCGGTCGGCTCCCGCGTGGGCCCGCAGATCCCTGCGGAAGCGGTCGGTGTCCAGCCCGATCTGTTCGGCGTAGCGGAGCAGATCGGCGGGCCGCAGGTCGCCCTGGTGGGCGAGCAGGAGATCGTGCATCTCCCAGTAGCGGCCCTGCAGAGCCGCGGCCTCGGCCGCCTCGGCCGCGAGCTGCGCGTTCGGATGGACGTCGTTGAGCGGCAGATGGCGCCAGACGTACCGGATGTCCCCGGCGCCGGCGAGAAGCTCACGGATCACGGGCTCCGCCAGCCCGCAGTACGGGCACTCGAAGTCGCCGTACTCGACGACCGTCACCGGCGCGTTCAGCGGACCTCGTACATGATCGCGGTCCGGATCGACGGGTACGGCCAGATCGACGATGGACTCGGAGGTGCCGAGCAGGGCGCGTGCGCGCCGGCGCCGCGGCAGTGCTCCGATGACCCCGGTGACCAGCCAGGTGGCGGCGAAGGAACAGATCACGGCGGCGAGAATGCCGATCTTCGCCTGCTCCAGGTCGCTGCCGCTGAAGGCGAGGGTGGCGATCAGCAGCGAGACCGTGAAGCCGACGCCGGCGATCGTGCCGCCGGCCACGGTGGCTCCCCAGCCGACCGGCGGGCGCAGTCGTCCGTGGCTCAGCCAGGTGGTCAGCAGCGAGGCACCGGTGATGCCCACGGGCTTGCCCACCAGATAACCGAACAGGATGCCGAGCGTGATCGGCGAGGTGAAGGCCCGGCCGAGCTGGTCGGCGCTCATGGTGATGCCCGCGTTGGCGAGAGCGAACACCGGCACGATCACATAGCTCGTCCACGGGTGGTACATCCGCAGCAGCCGCGCGTTCGGGGAGATCGCCGAGGCGAGCCCGAGCCGCACATCGCGTTCCAGCTCCGGTGTGGGCTGCTCGCGGAAGAGCCGGAACAGACCACTCGCCCGCTCCAGATCGCTGCGTGACGCCGGATAGGCGTAGGTCATCAGCCCCATCGCGAGGCCGGTGACGACCGGATCCACCCCCGACTTCAGCAGGGCGACCCAGGCGGCCACGGCGAGCAGCCCGTACACCACTCCCCTGCGCACACCGACGGCCCTGACCAGCAGGATCACCACGAAGATACACAGGGCCACCACCAGCGCGACGACATTGACATGTCCGCTATACGCGATCGCGATCACGCCGAGCGCGACGAAATCGTCGACGACGGCGACGGTGAGGATGAAGACGCGCAGGCCCCTCGGCAGACGTTTCCCGAAGAGGGCGAGGATGCCCAGGGCGAACGCGGTGTCCGTCGACATGGCGACGCCCCAGCCGTGCACCGAGTCGTGGCCCGCGTTGATGGCGAGATAGATCGCGACGGGAACGGCCATGCCGCTGATGCCCGCGAGCAGCGGAAGCGCGACCCGCTTCCGTTCGCGCAGTTCGCCCATGTCGAACTCGCGGCGCGCCTCCAGGCCGACGACCAGGAAGAACAGGGTCATCAGTCCGCTGTTCACCCACTCGCGCAGGCCCAGCGAGACACCGGTGGAACCGATACGGACGGCGAGCTCCGTGTGCCAGAACGACGCGTATGACCCCGGACCCGCGTTGGCCCAGACGAGCGCGGCCAGGGCCGCGACCAGCAGGACGGCGGCGCTGCCTGTCTCCGTACGCAGGAAATCGCGCAGCGGGGTCCGCATGTCGTCGCCGCAGGAGGTCTGGCCGGAGAGGCTCGGGATCGCCGGTGGCACGGTCACGTCGTCATTGTCCTTCGGATCAGGTGTTATGTGCCGGAGGGCGCCCCGGGAACGGTGTCAGTCGAGTTGAACGCCGAGGAGGTGGTCGAGGCTTCCCGCCATGTCCGGGTGGGCCGGGGCAGGCGTGGCCCGTGGGGCGACCTTGCGAGCCATTGATCTGTCCATGACTATGGAGCGCCATGTCACTGACGCAGCCGTGGAAGGGACTCGCCATGCCGCAGCACCCCGCAGGGACGCCCCGAAGAACTGTCCTGTCGGCCGCCGCCGCGACCGCTGTGGTGAGCGTGCCGTCGGTGGCCCAGGCGGCCTCCGCGACCGCCTCCACCGGGCGGAAGTCCGGAGACGGTCCCGCCACCGCCCAGTCGCCCGGCCGGGAGCTGCGGGAACTGCTCAAGGAGATCGACCGCGACCGGATCGAAGCGACCGTGCGCCGGCTCGCCGCGTTCGGGACCCGGCACACGCTGTCCACCCAGGACGATCCGGAGCGCGGCATCGGCGCCGCCCGGGACTGGATCCACGCCGAGCTGAAGCGGTACGCCGCGGCTTCCGGCGGCCGGATGACCGTCGAGCTCCAGTCGTATGTGCAGGAGCCCGCCTCGCGGATCCCGGTGGCGACACGGATCACCAATGTCATCGCGACACTCCGCGGTTCCGTCGATCCCGACCGTGTCCATGTCGTCTCCGGCCACTACGACTCGCGTGCCACCGATGTCATGGACGCGGTCAGCGACGCACCGGGCGCCGACGACGACGCCTCCGGAGTCGCGGTGGCGATGGAACTGGCCCGGGTGATGGCGAAGCGACGTCCCGCCGCGACCATCGTCTTCGCCGCCGTCGCCGGTGAGGAGCAGGGTCTGTACGGGTCCACCCATATGGCGGAGCGGTTCAAGGCCGCGGGCGCGGACGTCCAGGCCATGTTCACCAATGACATCGTCGGCAGTCCCAGGGCGGACGACGGCACGCGCGACCCGTACAGCGTGCGTCTCTTCGCCGAGGGAGTGCCCACCTCCGAGACACCGCAGCAGGCCGACACCCGCCGCTCGGTCGGCGGCGAGAACGACTCGCCGACCCGGCAGCTCGCGCGGTTCGTCCGTGACGTCGCGGACAACGACGCGACCGGGATGAACGTCCGCGTGGTCTACCGCCGGGACCGCTATCTGCGCGGCGGCGACCACATCCCGTTCCTCGAACGCGGTTACGCCGCGGCCCGCTTCACCGAGCCGACCGAGGACTTCGCCCACCAGCACCAGGACGTACGGGTGGAGGACGGGCAGCAGTACGGTGACCTGCCCGAGTTCTGCGACTTCGGTTACATCGCCCGCGTGGCCCGGGTGAACGGCGCGGCCCTGTGGACCCTGGCCCAGGCACCGGCCGCGCCGCGCGGAGTGAAGATCGTCACCAGCTCACTGACCAACTCCACCGAGCTGGTGTGGGAACCCGGTACGGATCCAGGTCTGGCCGGCCACGAGGTGGTGTGGCGCGAGACGACCGCGCCGGAGTGGACGCATGTGATCAAGGCGGATGACACGACGAGCCACACCGTGGACCTGTCCAAGGACAATGTCTTCTTCGGCGTCCGCGCGGTGAACCGGGCCGGCCTGCGCGGCCCGGTGTCCTTCCCGGTACCGCAGCGCTGAGCGCTGTTCCGGAAACGGCTCCCGCCCGCGCCGTGTTTCGGCCCTCGGGGAGTATCCGGACGGAAATCAGCGGTAGCCGCTGACTCGGATCACGATCCGGTTGGAGCGAGGGTGCTGACGCGGTTCTCGTACTCGCGGCGGGCCTCGCGCCGGGCCGGGACGGCTGGGAGGTCCTGGGCGCCGTCGACGGTCTGCGCCATGAACGTCACGGTGGACAGCAACTCTCCGGTGCGCGGGTGGCGGGCGGTGAGGTTTATCGCGGAGAAGGTGCCGTCGTGGATGCGCAGGGCGATGCGGTCACGACCTCAGAGCCGGCTCGGCAGCAGCACACCGCGTTCTCCGACATCGACTCCCTGGCCGACGCCGGCGGCGCCCCGGGCGAGCAGCCCAGCGCCCGGACGGCATGGAGCGCGTCCTGTTCACCCTGGCACGCCACCAGGGCATCGACCCCGACAACCCCTGCGACGCCCGGCCGGTCAGGCACGGTGCCGGATTCAGGAGCGGCCAGGTTCGTCGCAGGCAGTCCAGATGAGGCGACGGGCGAGCTCACCGGTGCGCTGGGCGGGACCCTCGGGGCCGAGGACGGTGGCGGTGACGTAGACACCGTTGAGGACGAGGACCAGATCGTCGGCGAGCTGCTCGGGGTCGGACGCGCAGGCGTCGGCCGCCAAGTCACGCATGAATTGGCGGACCCGCTGCTCGTGGGTGACCGCCACACGGTTCGCGGGGTGCTGCGGATCGGGGAACTCGGTATGGGTGTTGAGCATGGGGCAGCCGCGGAAGGTGGGCTGTACGGTCTCCTCGATGACGGCCGTGAAGATCGCGAGGAGCTTCTCGCGCGGGTCGTCGACCTGGTCGGTGACCCGGCGCATGCGCACGAACCAGGCGTCGGCGCGGTCCTGTGTGAAGGCGCTGGCAAGAGCATCTCCTCTACGTCGTCCGTCTCGTCGTCGCTGTTCGGGTCGCGCGGTGCCGCAGGCCCGGCGCCGGCGCCAAAAAGGGCATGTCATCGAACCGCCGAGCAGCGGCTCAGACCGTGCTGACGGTGCCTCCGTCGATGACGTAGTCGACGCCGACAATGGAGGCCGCGCGGTCGGAGACGAGGAACGCCACCAGTTCGGCGACCTCCTCGGGCAGACCGGGCCGGCCGAGCGGGATACCACCGAGAGAGTCCATGAGGATCTTCAGTGCCCCCTCGCGGTCCGTGTCCGACCCCTCGGCCAGGCGGTCGACAAGCGCGTCCGCGGCCTTGGTCCGGATGAACCCGGGTGAGACGGCGTTGACCCGGACACCGCGCGGAGCGACCTCGTTGGACAGCCCCTTGCTGTAGGTCGTCAGAGCCGCCTTGGCGGCGGCGTAGGCCAGCGTGGCCTCGTACAGCGGCATGCGCCGCTGAATGGACGAGATGTGCACGACGGCGCCGGAGCCCGCCGCGATCATGGACGGGAGCAGCGCGCGGTCCAGCCGCACGGCGGCCAGCAGATTCGCGCTCAGCGCCTTGTCCCACTCCTCGTCGCCGAGCACCGCGAATCCGCCGGAGGGCGCGTCCGAGCCACCGACATTGTTGACCAGGACATCCACACCGCCCAGCCGCTCCAGCGCCTGGGCCGCGAGCCTGCTCGTGCCTTCGGCGGTGCTCACGTCCGCCTGGACGAACAGCTCCGGTGCCGGACAGCCGTCCGGCAGCGAGCGCGCGCTCACCAGGACGGTGGCTCCGCCGTGCGCCAGGCGCTGCGCGATTGCCGCGCCCATGCCCTTGGTGCCGCCGGTGACCAGGGCTCGCTTGCCCGTCAGGGACTCGTTCAGAGGTGTGTACATCGACCTGTCCGTTACGTGTGAAGGGATGCGGGCGGCCCAGGACGGCCGCTCGCGTCCCTCCACACTGCCACACTTGCTACAGTTCTGAATGTAGCGACTGTAACGAAGTGCTTGCGCAATACGGACACGCGCATGTGGCCCTGAAAACAGAGAATGGACATACACCATGACGAACGAACTCCCGGATGCCGTCGCCGGCTATATGAAGGCCGACAGGGAACGCGACTCGGACGCTCTTCTGAGCTGTTTCAGCCAGGATGCCGAGGTGACCGACGAGGACCGTACGTACACAGGACACGCCGAGATCCGTCAGTGGCGGGAAGGCGCCGCCGCCGCTTACGAGTACACCGTCGAGGTGCTGAGCTCAGAGCCCGCCGGCCCGGACGGCCATATCGTCCGAGCCCGTCTCGAAGGCAATTTCCCGGGCGGTACGGCGAATCTGACGTACCGCTTCATCCTGCTGGACGGGCTCATCAAGAAACTTGAGATCGCTCCCTGACGGCTCGGCGTGGAGCGCGATTCCGGGCGCGGCACCGGATACCGCGCTTCCGCGTACGCGCCGGGAGGATCAGGCGTCCAGGACGAGCCGAAACGGGCTGCGACCGGCCACGCTGCCGTTGACCTGGATCTCTATGGCGTGCTCACCGGCGTAATAGGTCCGCGTGCTGATCTTCTTGAAGGAGTGGCGACGCGCGATCGTGACGCTCTGTCCCGGCTCCAGAGTGCGGGTGGCGAGCTTGAAGACCTTGGGACGGAGAGCGCCGTTGGCTTTCATGTGATGGACCAGATAGTCGACGGCCAGCGCGGCCGCTTCCGCGCCGGTGTTGGTGAGAGTGACCTCGAAGGCGAGTTCTTCGCCCACCGCCACGGTGGTCATGGCCAGGACCGGGCCGGTGACCGTCACCAGCGGTGCGGGCAGATAGCCCTGAAGCGCGAGGGCTCCCGGATGCGCTCGCTTGACCAGCGTGCGCAGACCGTGCCGCACCACCCATTGCGTGTGCGCGTCCGGGTTTTCCAGCCACCGGGCGGCGGTGGCGACGACCAGGTCCGGTTCGTTCCGGCTGATGTCATTGAGATGGTTGGCGACGGAGCGCCGCACATACTCGCTGGAGTCCCGGTAGAGAGCGTCGAGGATCGGAATCGTGCTCTCCGGCGCCGCGAGGATCGCCTTGACCTTCTTCGCCCACGGCAGATGCGGCCGCGTCCCCTCGCTGGCGAGACGACGGACATGAGCGTCGGTGTGCCGGGTCCAGGCGCGGACGCGCGGGAGGGCTCGCGGCAGATCCGTCTCCAGCAGGCGCCGGATGGCGAACTCTCCCGTCAGGCGCGGTGTGAGGTCGGCGAGCAGGTCGAGCGCACCGTCGAACGACGTGGTGGTGCTGCCGTCGCTGAGGGCGGCCCGGACGGAAGCCTCCGTGACCGGCCAGATCAGCCAGCCGGTGAAGAGTTCGTCGTCGAGGGCGGACCGGAAGATCCGGTCCAGCGCCCAGTAGTCCTCGGGCAGGTCCTTGAGCAGGGCATCGGCCAGGAGATCGCTGCGCTCCCGCAGACTGAGTCCTTCGAGGGCGTCGGCCGCGTCGTTCAGCGACCGCAGCTCGCGGCCGGGAGCGGCCCGGCCGACCGTCTCGATGAGTCGCAGGGCGACACCGCGCCCGAGAAGTTCGTCGGCGGTGGGCATACGCGTTCCTGTCGGGTCACCGCGGACCCGGCGGGCCCGGCACGCTACAGCGCTCACTGTAGCTTATGTAGCGCTATCCTTACGGCGTGGCTCATCCCGTCGTAGAAAAAGCATCGTCCAAGTCCGGCGTCACCCGGGACCGGCTTCTGCTGGCCGCCGCCGAACTCATGCATGCTTCCGGCGGCGGAAGTGTCTCCACTCGGGCCATCTGTGAACGCGCCGGAGTCCAGGCGCCGACTCTGTACCACCACTTCGGCAGCAAGCAGGGCCTGCTCGACGCCGTCGTCAACTACGGCTTCACACAGTACGTCGAGGCCAGAAACGAAGAGCGCCCGGGCGGCGGCGGGGACGATCCGGTGGCGCGGATCCGTCACGGCTGGGACGACCATGTCCGCTTCGGGCTTGAGCATCCTTCGTTCTATGTGCTGCTCTACGGGCAGATCCAGCAGGGCGTGCCCTGCACACTGACCGGGCAGGCCGAGGCGATGCTGCTGGAGCTGCTCACCAGAGTGGCCCGGGCCGGTGGCCTGCGTGTCGATCCGGCCGAGGCGGCACAGGAGATCGCCGCGGCGAATGTCGGTGTCACCCTGAGTCTGATCGCGCGGCCCGGCGCCACGGCCGACGCTCCGATGTCACGGCGCGTGCGCGACGCACTGCTGCGTGACCTCATCGACGAGAGCCATCTCACCGGCGAGGACCGGCCCCTCGATGAAGGCGGTCAGGCGGGCACGGACGCGGCACCCGGCATCGGCACGCTGGCGGTGGCGCTGTCCACGGCTCTCGCGAGCGAACCGTCGTCGGCGCTCAGCGATGGCGAGGCGATCCTGCTGCGCGAGTGGCTGGACCGGCTCGGCGGTATGTCGTAGCGCCTGGTCTTCGGCTCCCGCGCGGGATGGGCCCCAGGCCCGCTCCGGACCGCGCGAGCCGCTCAGCCGAGGACGCCGTCGCGGCTGGTCCGCAGGATTTCGTCGGACAGCGCGGGCTCGACCCGCCGTACGGCACGGGCCAGCGTCATCGAGCCCACCATCTCGCTCAGCAGCCGGACGGCCCGTCGGCGCGCCTCGCCCGGATCGATCCGCTCTCCCTTCTCCTCCGCTTCCCGGATGATCTCCGCGGAGAAGCCGGTGAGATAGCCCTCGACGCCCTCGGCGTACGCGGTCTGTACGTCCTCGCTCTGCCGTCCCGCGTCGGTGACGAGGGAGGCGGACGGGCAGCCGCCGTCCTCGGCATCGCGATGGACGGTGGACAGATAGTCGGCGACGACGCGCTCAAGCGGTGAACCGCCCGTGTTGGGGCCCTCGTTGACCGTCTGGGCCAGCAGGCCGAGCGAGGCGGCGAAGGAGGCGTTGCACACCTCGACGGCCAGCGCGTTCTTGGACTGAAAGTGGTTGTAGAAGCCGCCGTGGGTCAGGCCGGCCGCCTTCATCAGGTCCGCGATTCCCACGGCGTCGATGCCCTGGGAGCGGAACATGCGGCCGGCGGCCTCGACGATGTTCTGCCGGTTGCGCGCCTTGTCTTCCTTGGTGATCCGCGGCATGACCGTCCTCCCGGCTTGACCTTTTTCAATGTTGGACCTCATCATAGTGGGCAGTTCCAATGATGACCGTCATTAATACTTCCACGAGATGAGGCCCGCCATGCGCGCCATCACCCATGAACGACAGGGAGAAGCCGTACGGGTCCTGAGCCTGCGCGAGCTGTCCGAGCCGCCGGCGCCCGCCGCGGGCCAGGTG
This sequence comes from Streptomyces sp. AK02-01A, assembly GCF_033795305.1. NCBI lineage: Bacteria > Bacillati > Actinomycetota > Actinomycetes > Kitasatosporales > Streptomycetaceae > Streptomyces > Streptomyces sp. AK02-01A. The sequence continues at coordinate 48,795 of NZ_JARBAE010000032.1, read as the reverse complement.
CTGGTCCGCGTGCTGTCGCGGCCGGTCCATCCCGGTGACCTGCTCGGTGTGGAGGGGGTCCCGGGCGTCACCGGGCAGCGGTTTGCCTCGCCGCGGAGCCCCGGGCTGGAAGGCATGGGCGTCATCGAGGCCGTCGGCGACGGCGCCGGAGAACTGCGGCCCGGGCTGCGGGTGGCGTTCTTTCCGGTGCCGGGCGCGTGGAGTGAGTTCGTCACAGCGCCGGCCGGGCTGGTCGTCCCGGTTCCGGACGGAGTCGGCGATGAGACAGCGGCGCTCATGCTCGTCAATCCCCTCACGCTTCTCACACTGCTACGGGCGGTCGAGGACAGCCGGCACGGCGATGCCGGGCCGATCGTGCAGACGGCCGCCGGTTCTTCGATAGGCAAGCTGGTCGGCGCCGCCGCGCTGCGGCACGGCTTCCCGCTGGTCAACCTGGTGCGCGGCAGCGCCGGCAAGCAGGCGTTGCGCAATCGCTTCCCCGAGCTGCCGGTGATCTCCACCGCTGATGCCGACTGGCGGAGCCAGGTCCGGGACGCCACCGGCGGCCGGGGCGCCGGGACCGTACTGGACGCGGTCGGCGGCTCACTCACCGGCGATCTGGTGGCGCTGCTGGCCGACGGCGCCACGCTGATCAGCTACGGCGCACTCGGATCCGGCAGCACCGCGCTGGAATCGCTGGCGCTGACGTCTCGGGAGCTGACCGTACGCGGCGTCTCGGTGGGCCGGTGGCTGACCCGCACCGCCGAGGAGCGCGCCGAGGATGTCGCCTTCGCCACCCGTCTCGCCGAGACCGACCCGGATCTGTTCGAGGTCGCCGGGACCTACGACCTCGCCGACTACGCCGAGGCCATCACCCACGCACGCCGTCCCGGCAAAAACGGAACCGTCCTTCTCACCAGCCCGGCTTCCTGAACCCCGCTCACCGCCGCACCACAAGAGTTCCCGCGGCACCACGAAAGGCACGTGTCATGAAGATCGGAACCCTCGGCGCGGGAATCGTCGCCCAAGCCGTCGCCCGGCACGCGATCGGGCACGGCCACGAGGTCGTGCTGAGCAACCGCCGCGGCCCAGCCTCCCTGGCCGGACTTGTCGAGGGCCTCGGTCCACTCGCCAGTGCGGGCACGGCCGAAGAGGCGGCAGCCGCGGAACTCGTACTGCTCGCCGTGAACTGGACCCAGGTGCCGGACGCGGTGGCGGGTCTGCCGGCCTTCGACGGCCGTATCGTCATCGACGCCACCAACCAGTTCACCTCGCTGCCGCCCCATGCCGAGATCGCCGACCTGGGCGAGCTGACCGGCAGCGAGTACATCGCCTCGCTGCTGCCCGGGGCCCGCGTCGTCAAGGCGTTCAACACGCTCTACGGCCAGTACATCGCCGCCGATCCGCGCCACGACGCGGGTCGGCAGATCCTGTTCCTCGCCGGTGAGGACGCCGCCGCCAAGGACATCGTCGGAGAACTGACCGCCGGTTTCGGATTCGCTCCCGTCGATGTCGGTGGCCTGCGTGACGGCGGCCGGCTCATGCAACTGGGCGGGCCGCTCTCGGGCCTGCATGCCCTCAGACAGGACTGACCTCCGCTCCGCGTTTCCGCTCGCCGACATCCGTCCCGTACAAGGAAGACCTGATGACCAACCAGTCCCGGAACCTCTCCCAGCCGCTGCTGCGGCCCGTTCGCCTGGGCGCGCTGGAGCTGCCCAACCGTGTCGTCATGGCGCCCATGACCCGTGCCCGCGCTCACAACGCGGACCTTGCACCCACCGAGCTGCAGGCCACCTACTACGCGCAGCGCGCCGGCGCCGGTCTGATCATTTCCGAGGGCACCTGGGTCAACGACGAAGCGATCGGCTTCATCAACGTGCCCGGCATCTACAGCGACGCGCAGACCGCCGGCTGGACGGTGGTGACCGAGGCCGTCCACGCGGCCGGCGGACGGATCGTCTCGCAGCTCGGTCACGTCGGCTCGGTCTCACACCCGGACCACTTCGGCGGCCGGCTGCCGGCCGGTCCGTCGGCCGTCAACCCGGGCGAGAAGTCCTTCGCCCCGAGCGGAATGAAGGACACCGTCACCCCGCGCGCGTTCACCGCCGCCGAGATCGGCGACACCCTCGCCGGTTACCGTACGGCGGCCGTCAACGCCCGCCGCGCCGGGTTCGACGGTCTGGAGATCCATGCGCAGGGCCCTCAGCTCATCGGCCAGTTCCTCAATCCCCGGCTCAATAAGCGCACCGACGCCTACGGCGGCAGCCCCGAGCGGCGCGCCCAGTTCCTCCTCGATGTTCTCGACGCCGTCAATGGTGTGTGGGACAGCCCTCGGGTGGGCGTGAAGATCTCTCCGTACTGGACCAGCGGAGCCGCGTTCACCGCGGACGAGGAGACGCTCACCGACTACGACCAGTTGATCAAGAAACTCGGCGGCGGCGGCCTGGCTTATCTCCATCTCATGGGGCCCACGGCCGTGGCCGGGACGGCCGAGGAGCGCCTCGCGCCGTTCGCCCGCTACCGCGCGCTGTACGACGGCCCGATCGTCGCCAACGTCGGCTTCACCCAGGACACCGGCAACGAGATCATCGAGAACGGCGTGGCCGACGCCGTCTCCTTCGGCGCGCCCTTCATCGCCAATCCGGATCTGGTCGAGCGGTTCGCCGAGGGCCATCCGCTGGCCGAGGCCGACCGGGCCACCATCTACGCCGGCCACACGGAGGGCTACACCGACTACCCGGCCGCCACTCCGGCGGCGAAGTGACAGCCGAGGTCAGCCCGCCTCGTCCAGGGCCGCGCTCTCGGCGGCGACGCCGCGCGCCGTACGGACGAACGCGCCGCGTGCGGCGACCTCGACGCCCCGGGGCCATCCCAGCAGAAGCAGAGTCACCGGGAGATCCAGCACGGGTACGGCCACCACCGCGTTGCCGAGCCGGTCCGAGACGCTCGCTCCCACGACCACCACGAGCCGGCCCAACGCGACCAGATCGACGATCTCGCTCAGCCCTTCGGCGGGACACACGGCCCGGTATGCCTCGTCGCGTTCGAGTTCGGCGACCGTCACACCACCGCGGCCCGCCAGCCGGTGCGTGGCGGGCAGCAGCGCCACCGGCCGCTCCCGCGCCAGCTCCACGGTGTCCAGACCGTCCAGATCGCCGTCGCCGCACATCAGCCCGATGCCGGCGGTCCCGTCGCGCAGCGCCGCGGGCTGATCGCGGGTGAAGACGATCTCCACCTCCGCGGCGCCGGACTCCTGTCCGTAGGCGCGCAGCACGTCGGCGAGCAGACCGGACCCGGTACCGGGCCGCGCGGCCACCACCAGCCGGTGCCGCCGGCCGGCCTGCTGGGCTCGGCGCGCGGCGGCGTCGATGGCGGCCAGCGCCTTGCGGCTCTCCTTGAGGAAGACCTCTCCGGCCGGAGTGAGCGACACCCGGCGGCTGGTGCGCTCGAAGAGCCGTACGCGCATACGGCGCTCAAGCCTGCTGATGGCGCGGGACAGCGGAGGCGGCGCGATGCCCAGCCGCTCGGCGGCCCGTGTGAAGTGCAGTTCCTCGGCGACCGTGGCGAAGTACACCAGCTCGCGGGTCTCCAACCGTTCCATACCCTCAGAGTAACGATCCCCGCTCAGGTGCTGTCCCGTACGGGTGCCTGTGACCGCCGGTCACAGGATGAACGCCTGCCTGGTTGCGAGCGCGCGCTCCGCGCACGATGGCGCCGGATGGCCCCATCCTCCGGAGCCGCGAACCGCCATCCCGTCGGCCGCCGAAGGCCACTCCGGCTCCTCTCCGACGGTTGAAAGGCAGTGATCCCCCTTGAGCGCTCTCCCGGACGCGCACGACCCTCCATCCGCATCCGAGACGTTCAACCGGCTGCGGTACGCGGGGGTCTTCGCCCTGTTGTTCCTCTTCGGTACCGAGACCTTCCTGGTCTCGCCCCTGCTGCCGACCATCGCGGACGACATCGACGTCACCGAGGCCGCCGCGGCCTCCAGCGTGACCGCGTACGTCCTCGTGTACGCGATCTGCGCGCCCTTCCTCGGTCTTCTCAGCGACCGCTTCGGCCGGCGGCGGACGCTGTTGGCCGGCGCCGCGCTGTTCCTCGCGTCCAACGCCATCGCCGCGCTCTCCACCGGGCTCGCGCTGCTGGTGGTGTCACGGGCCGTCGCGGGACTCGCCGCAGCCGCTGCCGGACCCGCGATCTGGGCGCATATCGCCGAGACCGCGCCCGACCGGGTACGCGGCCGGGCGCTCGGACTGGGCATGGCGCTGTTCTCCTGCGGTCAGGTCGTCGGCGTACCGCTCGGCGCGCTCCTCGCCGGCTGGGCCGGCTGGCGCTCCGCGTTTCTCGCCATGGCCGTGGCGACGGCGGTCGCGGTGCCGCTGCTGCTGCGTCAGCTACCTGTGGGCGCCGGCCGGCGGGCTCCGGCCGGCGCGGTCAGGTCCGTGCTCGCCGCGTGGAGTGATCCGACGCTGCGCAAGGCGCTGACGGTCAACACCGTGTTCAACGCGGCGAATCTGGGCGCCTACACATTCCTGGGCGCGCTGCTGGTACAGCGGTTCGGACTGTCCGTGTCGACGCTCGGTCTGATCGGCATTCTGGTCGGCGCGGGAAGTGTGGCCGGTTCCCTGATCGGCGGCCGGCTGGGCGACCGGGCCCGCGCCGCGGGACGCGACCAGGTGCCGCTGCTCCCGGTGTGGGGTGCCCTGCTCGCGGTGGGCATCGCCCTCTCGGCCTGGGGCCCGGGTCTGGTGCTCGCGCTCGCCGGAGTGGCGGTGTGGTTCGTGGCGAGCGGTGGTTTCGTCACCGATCAGCAGACGCTGGCGGGCACGGTCAGCCCGGAGCTGCGGGCGACCTCCAGCGCCTGGCTGACCTCGACGATGTACGCCGGTACCGGAGTGGGCGCCTGGGCGGTGGGATCGTTCACCGATGTCGCGACGGGCACACTGGTGATCGGCGCCGGTCTGGCCGTGGTCTCGGCGCTGGGAGCGCTGACGCTCAGAGGAGGCCGCGGCGCGGCGGCGCGGCGGACCGGCGAGCCGTCGGACGCCGAGGCCCGTACGCCGGACCTCGCCTGAGATACGACCCGGCCGGGCGTTCAGCCGGCCTGGCGTCCCGCACCGGAGTCCACGGCCCGCAGAGGCCGGCCGGCCAGGGCCCCCATTCCGGCGTGGTCCTCGGCGGACGCCGGTGTGAAGAGAAGGACCAGCGCACTGGGGTCGTCCACCGGATGGAATGAGGAGAGGGACAGCTCGATCCTGCCGATTCCCACCGGTTCCACGATGACCGTACGAGCCGTCAGCTCCGCCACCGAGTGGCATCCCCACCAGTGGCGGAGCTCCGGCGCGTCCTCGTCCAGCCGCCGGTAGACCTCGTCGGTCCGCGGGTCTCCCAGGGCGGGCCCGGCCTGGGCGCGGAAGTGCTGGAAGACGTTCATGGCGAGCGGCTCCCAGTCGTGCAGCACCGTCCGCAGCCGGGTGTCGGCCACCATGAGCCACATCAGATTGCGGCGGTCGGCGGGCACGGACTCGGGACTGCCCCAGAGCGCGCTCCAGGCGGCGTTCCAGCCGACGAGGTCGAAATGCCGGTCCAGCAGCGCGGCCGGGCTGGCGGGCCAGGAGTCCAGCACCGGCTGGACGGCGGCGGCGAGTTCACCGCTGCCGCCGTCGTCCTCCGCGGCGGCGGGCTCGTGATAGCCGGCCAGCCGCATCGCGTGCCGCAGCCCGGCGGCGTCCAGCCGCAGCGCCCGGGCGACCGCCCCCAGCACCTGCCGGGAGGCGGTCACCCTCCCTTGCTCCAGCCAGGTGTACCAGGCCAGGCCGACACCGGAGAGCGAGGCCACCTCCTCCCTGCGCAGCCCCGGAGTGCGCCGCCGGGCGGTTGCCACCAGGCCCACGTCGGCGGGCTTGAGCAGCTCGCGGTGGGCCCGGAGGAACGCGCCGAGTTCCGTGCTGGGAAGGGGAGTTGACATCGGTGGTGGCTCCTCGGCCGGATCGGTCGGCAGATCGGTACGTCGCTACGTCGCTACGTCGCTACGTCGCTACGTCGCTACGTCGCTACGTCGCTACGGCTGCGCTCAGCGTAGCCGCGTGCTCACCGGCGCGGAGTGAGCTGCCACAGCCGTACCGGCATCGAGCTGACCCGGCCCCGCTCGCGCTGCCGGCGCCAGGCGCTCTCTCCGACCGCCCGGAAGAACGCGGCGCGCTGCCCGGGGTCCACGAGCCGGGCGTAGTAGTCGCCGAAGGTGGCGGCGTGGAAGTGCTCGTACTGGCTCTCGTCCTCGACGGTGACGACCGCCTCACGCTCCCGGTACGACTCGATGTGGAAGAACCGTTCGAGCAGCGCGCCCAGTTCGTCGGCGGGCCTGGTCCGGACGGCGATGGGCAGGACCTCGCCGTCCGAGAACACCGGTGCCACGGAGGCCCGTTCGGTGCCGAGAGCCACCAGCGCGTCGCGGACGATCTCGTCCTCGCCGCCCAGGCCGTCCGCGTCGCGCTCCGGATGATAGGTCGTCAGCAGGAAGACACCGCCGGGCGAGAGCCGCTCGCTGATCCACTGGAGGACGGTCTCCTCGGCCGGATACAGCCAGTGCAGCACCGAGGTCATCGTCACCACGCCGGCCCGCTCCGGCAGCTCCGGCGGTGCGGTGAGATCGGCGTGGACCAGCCGGACGCGTTCACCGTACGGCCGCAGCCGCTCCGCGGCCTCGGCGATACGGTGCTCGGAGCGCTCCAGGCCGACGGCCAGCCGTAGCGAGGGATGCCTTTCGAGTGCCTCGTGCAGCAACTGGCCTATGCCGCTGCCGAGATCGAGCAGCACCTCCGGTGCTCCGGTCACCCGGTCGAGCACCCAGTCCCGGTCGTGGATCTGCCGCAGCGCGCTGGCGTGCGCGTATCCGGCGAGGGTGCGCGCCTGGATCTCGGTGGTGGACGCGGTCATGGACTGACCTCCTGGAGAGGGCCGGCCGGTGCGGATGGTGCGGCTGGTGCGGATGGTGCGGATGGTTCACTGATGAGCCGCCGCAGCCGCGCACGGACGGCGCTCTGGTCGTAGCGCTTGTAGAGGTTGATGCGGTTGCGGGCGAGATCGCCCCGGTGGACGTACTCGTACAGGTGCTGGCGCTGCCCGAAGGCGTCGCCGGTGAGTTCCCAGGCGAGCCGGAACAGCCGGGACTTGTGGTCCGCGTCGATGCCACGGCCGCGCATGTACCGGTCGAGATGAGGCCGCAGCCTGGGATGGGCGAGGTCGTTCTCGGTGGGCTGCATCAGCAGTCCGGACGCGCCGATCCGGCGCACGATGTCGACCGCGCTCTCGGCCACCTCCGCGGACCAGACCCGGCTCGCGGCGGTGTCTCCGGGAGCCAGCAGTCCGCTGTCGGTGACCGTGGCCCGGGCCTCCGCGGCGTCCAGGAAGAGCTCGGTGAGCTCCGCGTATCCGGCGAGCCGGCCCAGGTCCTCCTGGATATTGCGGAAGCCCTCCACACCGATGCTCTCGGCGACGAGCGTCGCGGTCGCCAGCAGCGCGCGCAGCCGCTCCCGGTAGCGCACATGGCCGATATAGGCACTCCAGGCGTTGATCCGGCCCAGTCCGCGCCGGGCCAGTTCGCCGTCGCGCAGCAGGAACACACGGTCCCAGGGCACCAGCACGTCGTCGAAGAACAGCATGGCGTCCTGCTCGTCGAAGCGCGCGCCGAGCGGGTGGGCGTGGCCCCAGGAGGCGCCGCCGAGCGGTTCGCGGCACAGAGTCACCAGGCCCGGTGTGTTCAGTGGCAGCGCGAACCAGACCACGAACTGCTCACCGCGCCGCTGCGTGAAGGACGCCGAGAGATAGACGAGCACCTCGTGCGCGAGAGGCGCGAGAGTGGTGAGCTGTTTGGCGCCGCGGACGACGATGCCCCGGTCGTTCTCCTCCAGGACCCGCAGCGCGAGATCGGGATCGTCGACGGGATCGGTGGAGCGGTCGATCTGCGGATCGCCGAGCGCGTGCGACAGCACCAGGTCGTTGGTCGCGCAATGGCGGTACCACGCGTCGGCGTTGGCGCCGAAGCCCGCGTGAGAGCTCTCCAGTTGATGGCGGAAGTCATGGACGCCGACCGCGATGGACGCCATGAAGGCGGGCGAACGGCCGTGCTGGCCAAGGGATTCGGCGTGCCAGAACTCGGCGCTGCGCCGCTGGACGCGTAGCTCCTCCAGAGTGCGCGGCGGCTGGTAGGCGCGGGCGAGCCGCTGCCCGGTCTCCGGGTCCTTCCAGGTGAGCAGCTCATGGTGGTCGGGATCGTGCTGGAGGTCGATCAGCCGGGCGAGTTCGTCGACGGCCGGTTTGAAGGCCGGGTGGGCGGCCGGGTCGGTGATGCGTTGACCGTCCAGGTAGAGCTCGCGTCCGTCGTCGAGTTCGGCCCGGTAGCGGTCTCCGGTGAGCAGGCCCCTGCCCGGGCCTCCTCCCCGGCCCTGTCCCGGTGCGGAGGTGTCCAGTCGGGTCATGCGCGGGCTCCTGTCGACGTCGTGGGATGGCGGTCGAGGGTGCGGTACTGGCCGTCGTGGTACAGCAGCGGCTCGCCCGGTCCGCCGTCCGCCGCGACCACCCGGCCGACGAGAACGGCGTGGTCACCGCCCGGCAGGACGCTGTGCAGCCGGCAGTCGAACCAGGCCAGGCTGTCCTCCAGGACGGGCGCGCCGGTGTCCTCGGCGCGCATCGGCGCGTGGGTGAAGAAGCCGAGGGCGCGGCCGGCGCCGGGAGCGGCGAAGCGCCGGGCGAGCGGCTCCTGGTTCACGCCGAGTACGGACACGGCGTACCGTCCGCTGCCCCGTACGGCCGCGGCGAGCGGGCTGTGGGCGTCCACGGCCACGCTGATCAGCAGTGGATCCAGGGAGAGCGTGCACAGCGAGGAGACCGTCTTGGCGAAGACCTCCTCGCCGGAGCACGCGGTGAGGACGGCGACGCCGGTGGTCCAGCGTCGGGCGGCACCGCGGTACGACTCCGCCTCGGCGCTCCTGGCGGGCCGCAGTGCGGGGCTCATCGCAGTCCCACGCGGTAGGCGCGCAGCCACTCGTCGACCTGGACGAGATGGTCGAGGCCGCCGACCGGGTTCGGTGCGGTGCGCGGGCTGGGCAGGGGCCGGCCTTCGGCGAGGGTACGGCGGACGGCGTCGCGGTCGACCAGGTCGAAGACCGGCGCCTGGGAGTCGGCGAGGAGGTCCCGCGCGCGGGCGGTGAGCACTTCGGTGTAGCGCACGGCGGGCGTGGAGGGGTATCCGCTCTTGGGCCGGTCGGTGACCTGCGGCGGCAGCAGGTCGCGTACGGCGTCGCGCAGCAGGCCCTTGGACCGGCCGCCGGGAGTTTTCACGGCCCAGGGCACGTTGGCCGCGTACTCCACGAGGCGGTGGTCGCAGAACGGCACCCGGACCTCCAGCCCGACGGACATGCTGACCCGGTCCACCCGTTCCAGGAGCGGCGGCAGCCAGCGGGTGAGCGCGAGATGGAAGACCTCGCGGATGCGGCGGTCGGCGCCTTCCTCGCCGTCCAGTCGAGGGACGTCGGCGAGCGAGCGGCGGTACTGCTCGGCGGTGTACTCCTCGGGCCGTACCCGCGCGGCCACTTCGGGACGGAGCAGCGCGGCCGGCGTGGTGCGGCCGTGCAGCCAGGGAAAGGTGTCGGCGGCGAGCGCCGCGGGATCGTGGAAGTAGGGATAGCCGCCGAAGATCTCGTCGGCGGCCTCGCCGGAGAGTGCGACCGTGGAGTGCTTTCTGACCTCGCGGAAGAGCAGATGCAGCGAGGCGTCCATCTCGCCCCAGCCCGGCCGGTCCCTGGCGCGCAGTACGGCGTCGCGGGCGTCGAGGAGGTCGTCGTCCGGGATCAGCACCGAGGTGTGGAGGGTGCCGATGTGTTCGGCGGCGGCCTGGACGAAGGGCGCGTCGGCGCTGGTGCGCCAGGCGTCCGGAGCGCGGTCGGCGCTGCCCGGGAAGTCCACGGAGAAGCTGGTCACCTTGGAGTGGCCGGAGCGTTCCCGGGCGGCCGCCGCGAGCGCGGTGACGGCGCTGGAGTCGACGCCGCCGGAGAGCAGTGTGCACAGCGGTACATCGCTGAGGAGCTGGCGTTCCACGGTGTCGGCGAGCAGCGCCCGTACGGTCTCACGGGTGGTCGCGGGGTCGTCGGAGTGGAGGTGGGAGGTGGGTCGCCAGTAGCGGGTGGTACGCGTGGCGGCGCGTCCCACGGTCACCACCTGGCCCGGCAGGACCTCGTGCAGGCCCCGGAAGATGCCGTGTCCGGCGGTCGGAGCGGCGGGCAGGGCGAACAGTTCTGCGATGCCCTCGGCGTCCAGTTCGGCCCGGAAGAGCGGATTGGCCAGTACGGCCTTCGGCTCGGATCCGAAGAGCACGCCGCTGCGGTGCGCGTGCCAGTACAGCGGCTTGACGCCCAAGTGGTCACGGACCAGGAGGAGTTCCTGGCGGCGGACGTCCCACAGCGCGTAGGCGAAGATGCCGTTGAGGTGACGGGGCGCGTCGGCGCCCCACTGGAGATGGGCGCGGAGCAGGACCTCCGTGTCGGAGCGGGTGCGGAAGTCATGGCCGAGGGAGCGCAACTCCTGCCGCAGCTCACGGTAGTTGTAGAGCTCGCCGTTGTAGGAGAGTACGGCGCCGGGCCCGGCGGCGCCGGTCTCGCCCATCGGCTGGGCGCCGCCGTCGGGAGCGATGACGGCGAGCCGGCGGTGGCCGAGTGCCGCGTGCCGGGAGAGCCAGACGCCGGAGTCGTCCGGGCCGCGGCAGGCGAGCGTTTCGGTCATCGTCCGGAGGGTCGCCTCCTCGGCGCGCAGATCGGTCTCCCAGTCGATCCATCCAGTGACTCCGCACATCAGGTCTCCTGGAGTTCGTCGGGGCCCGCGGGCGCGGAGCCGGGAGCGGCGGCGGGCGCGGTGGCCTCCCAGCGGCAGCCGTGGCCGGTGGGCCCGTTGCGTAGCTGGTGCGCGGGCAGATAGCCCTTGGCCCGGATATTGGCGGTCAGGGCCTCGGTGCAGTAGGTGCAGGGCGAGGCCAGTGTGAGCCGGACACCGCCGCGCCGGGCCTTTTCGCGGTAGTCCCAGATGGCGCAGTGCGTGATGGTCAGGGCCGCGTGCGCGGGGCCCGTCGCCGCGGCGTCGTCGTCGAACTCGTAGTCGGATCCGTACAGTTCGGCCTGGCGGGCGATGCGGTGGACGGGATCGGCGGCGCCCCGGCCGCGATCGGGTTCGACCTGCCGGTGTATCCCGGCGTTGGCGCGGGCCCAGTCGGCGAGGATCTCCTCGCCGTAACGGGCCACGAGGAAGCGTTCCATCAGCGCCTGGTCCCGGAAGAAGACGCGCTGCCATTCGCTCGCCGGGGCCGTGAGCGAATCGGGCAGATCGGCGAACAGCTCGGCCTGCAGCGTGAACCAGTCGGTCAGATGGACCTCGTCGCCGAGTGAGGCGAGCAGCCCGGTGAGGCCGGCCTCGGCCTCGTGGAGCCGCTGGCGCCAGAGCGCGGAGCGTTCCGCGTCGGGCATGGAACGGTACGGATTGCGGGACTTCTCGGGCCGTACGACGGTGTCCGTCGCGGCGACGCCGTCGCTGCCAGGACCGGGCAGCACCGTCGTCCGTGCTCTGCCGCTCTCGGCGGACTCCGGTCCGGCCGGCGGTGTACCTGCACCCTGCGCCGCGGTGTCGCGTGAGCCGGCGCAGGCGATGGCTCCTTCGGGCGCATCGCTCATCGGGATCTCCTAGGCGAGGTGGGTACGGACCGGGAACTCCTGGTCCGCCGGTAAACCTAGGGACGGTGACGGGCCGCCCAGAAGCCCCGAACGGAGTCGGTGGCGGCGACCATCGGCTCACGGCGAATGCTCCGAAGGTCGCCCGGACCGGGCCGGACCGGCGGGGCCCGGTACCGACGGCGCACCTCGTACCGGCACGGCACGGTTGCGGACAGAGCCAAGGGCGGGCCGCCGTCGAGGGGCCCGCCCTTGGTGTACCGCCGGCGGAGATCGGTGCCGGACGGTGTGAGGGCCGCGGTGTGTTCCACGGCCACGCGCGCCGCGCGGGCGTCTTCTCGGTCAGCCGGCCAGTCCGTGCCGATGAGCGTAGAGCGCCGCCCGCAGCCGGTCGGGCTGGCCCGTCTTTCGCATCGCCTGCGTGAGATGTTTCTTCACCGTCGCCTCGGCCAGGGCGAGTTCACGGCCGATCTCCGCGTTGCTCAGACCGCGCGCGAGCTGCGCCAGCACCTCGCGCTCCCGGCCCGTCAGCCCGCAGTTCTGCGGCAGTGGTTCGGTGGCGTGCCGGTCCAGTCCGGCCGGATGGACCCGGGCGGGCGGTGGCGCCGGCAGAAAGACCGTCCCGCCCGCGGCCACCATCGAGACGGCTCCGATGATCCGGTCCTCCGCCAGATCGAGAGGGAAGCAGCCGCTCGCTCCGGCGAGCAGCATCCGGCTCGCCTCCGTGGTGGACTCGGCCCGGCGCAGCAGCAGGATCCGGACACCGGCGGCGCCTTCCTGGCCGCGCAGCCGCGCGACGGCGGACAGGTCGTCGCCGAGCGTGTCGCCGCCTCCCAGCAGGATCACATCGGGGCGTACGCGCCGTACGGCTTCGAGAGCGCGGCCGGCGTCGCCGGAGCTGCCGACCACCACCATGTCCGGCACGGGACCGAGGACGCTGCGCAGCCCGGCACTCGCCACCGGATGGCGTTCCACCAGGAACAGCCGGGTGGCGGACGCCCTGCCATGGGCGGACTCGGTGCACAGCGGGTGTCCGCAGGCGCAGCCCGCGGAAGCGCGGTTGAGCCGTGCGCGGGCCGACCGGTCCGGCCTGCGGTCCTCGGGGTCGGCGAGGAGCTGATGGCCGGCGATCAGATCGAGCGGATTGTCTATCTCGTTGTGCAGTGCCTCGGCGCCGGTCTGTCTGAGCGGCGTACGCGGCTGGCGCCGGCCCGGCTGCCGTCTGCCGCGCGCGGCGCCCGGGTCCACCACATCGGTCAGCAGCTCCACGGCTCGCCACCTCCTTGGTGAGAGGTGGTCGTTCTTGGTTCACGTTCTCGGAAAAGGTATGGCATCGCGGTGCGTTCCCCTCGGGTACGACGGTGATGCCGGAGCTCTCCGCGTATCCCCTGACCTGCGGTCAGGCCGACACCAGCCTGCGCACGGGGAACGGGACGGGCCCGGCCGGAGGAGGAGGCGCGACTGTCCGGAAAAGAGCCGGAGGTCAGCGCCCGACGCGTGCGCTACAGAGCTCGTCGAAGCACCTGCGGTGCCACGAGCCGCCGATACCGACCAAGGTGAAGTCGGTTCGCGGGATGGCCATGTCCACAGCGTAATGAGGGGCCCGGCGCCGGTCAATGTCGGCCAGTGCACCGTCGGCCACGGGACCGCGCCTACCGGGCCCGGCGGATCCTATGACCCGGAGTATCCGTATGAACCACTGCCTGGCTGCGGGCTGTTGACATCCCTCATTGTTCGACTCAGCGGCCGGTCCGGCCCGTCGGCGCGGCGGGCCTCACCCCCTCCGGGCCCCGCGGGCTGTCGAGGACCGGGGACGGCGTCCCACTCGGCCGGCCCTCTGTGACGGATGCCGGCGGCGATCCGTGCCTCGTCCCAGGACCGTTCCCGTCACCGCGCCGCGCCACCGATCCGCCTTCTGAAGGGACCACTCATGTCCGGCCACTCCCGTCCGCCCGCCGCCGGCCCGTCCGGTGTCCGTCCCGGGCGGGCCGAAGGGTGAGGGGATTCCTGCTGCGCCGGCTGCTGCTCGCCGTGCCCACCGTGCTCGGAGTGACGGTCGTGGTCTTCGCGACGGTCGCGCTGATCCCCGGCGACCCGGTCGGCGCCCTGCTCGGCCCCGGCGCGCCGCCCGAGTCCCGGCAGGAGCTGGCCGACCGGCTCGGGCTCGGTGAGCCACTCCCGGTCCAGTACGCGAACTGGCTCTGGCACGCGCTCCACTTCGATCTGGGAGTCTCCATCTCCGCCCAGCGGCCGGTGGCGGAACTGCTGCTGCCCGCGCTCGGCCAGACCCTGATCCTCACGGCCGTGGCGTTTCTGCTGGTCATCACCGGTGGCACGCTGCTCGGTGCGCTCGGCGCGCGGCGCCCGCGAGGACCGCTGGGCCGGCTGTCGAGCGCGCTGACCACCTTCTCGGTGTCCGCTCCGCAGTATTCGGTGGCGCTGCTGCTGATCGCCGTTTTCGCCGTCTGGTGGCGTCTGCTGCCCGCCGGTGGCACACACGACGTGTTCGGCGGCGGCGGTACGTTCGATCTGGCCCGCCATCTCGTGCTGCCCGCCGTCGCCGCCGCGCTGGTCCCGCTGGGGCTCACCGCCCGGGTGTTCGGGACCGCTCTCGGCTCGGTGCTCGCCTCGGACCTCGCGGACAGTCTGCGGGCCCGTGGGCTGAGCCGGACGGCCGTGCTGCGGCACTGCGTACACAACGCCTCTCCGGCCCTGCTGACCATCGGCGGGCTCCAGCTCGCCTATCTCCTCGAAGGCGTGGTGTTCGTGGAGACGCTCTTCGCCTGGCCCGGTGTCGGACGGCTGCTGTACGACGCGCTGACCGCCCGCGACCTCCCTCTTGTGCAGGGCGGAGTGCTGGTGGTCGCGGTCGCGTTCGTCGGCATCAATATCGTCGTGGACGCGGCGCACGCTCTGGTCGATCCACGGGTCAGGAGCGCGCGATGAGCCGCCTCAAGGGATACGGCCCCGGGCTGCTGCTGCCCGCCGGATGCGCCGCTCTCCTGCTGCTGCTCGCTCTCGCCGGTCCGCTGCTCACGCCGGACGACCCGGCCGCCGGAACGCTGGACGACCGGCTGCTCGACCTCTGGAGTCCCGGCCATCCGCTGGGCACCGACACGCAGGGCAGGGATGTGCTCAGCCGGCTGATCGCGGCCACTCTTCCGTCCCTGGCCGGCGGGCTGCTGCCGGTCGCGGTCGCCGCCACCGCGGGCCTGCTGCTGGGCACGGCCGCCGGTCTCGGCGGACGGATCACCGAGCAGGCCCTGCTCCGGACGCTCGATGTGCTGTACGCCTTCCCCGGTGTGCTGCTTGCCATCGCCGTCGCCACGCTGCTGGAGCCGGGGCTCGGCACCACCGTGATCTCGCTGTCCGTCGTCCTCACACCGGCCGTGGCCCGGGTCGCCTTCACCGAGGTGCGGCGGATCCATACGGCCGAGTATCTGGAGGCCGCCCGGGTGAGCGGCGCGGGCCGGACATCCGTCGCGCTGCGTCAGGTGGCTCCGGTCGTGGCGCCCGTCGTTCTCGTCTACTGCTCGTCCCTCGTCGGCCTGTCCATCGTCTACGCGGCCGGGCTCTCCTTCCTCGGGCTCGGTGTGGCACCGCCCGCCGCCGAATGGGGCGCGATGCTGGACGAACTGCGTCCCGCGCTGCTGACCCATCCGGCCGTCGCGATCCTGCCCGCGGTCACCATCCTTCTCGTCTCGGTGGTCTTCAACACCCTCGGCGAGGCCCTGCGCAAGCGGATCGGCGACAGCCGGGCGCTGCTCCCGGAGGCCGTCCGATGAGCCGCCGCGGAGGGCCGGCCGAAGCACTGTCGGTGACGGATCTGACGGTCACTCATCCAGGACCCGATGGACCCGTACGGGCCCTGGACGGTGTGTCGTTGCGCGTCGAGCGGGGCGGTGCGCTGGTCCTCCTGGGCGAATCCGGGAGCGGCAAGACCACCGTCGCCAGGACCGTCCTCGGGCTGCCCGGCCGCGGCGCCGCGGTGACCGGGAGCGTACGGCTCGACGGCACCGATCTGCTCACGCTGGACGAGCGCGCGCTGTCCCGGATACGTGGCCGGCGCATCGGTTACGTACCGCAGGATCCGACCGGATCGCTGGACCCGCTCCGCCGGATCGGTCCTCAGCTCGTCGAGGTGCTGCTGCGCCACCGGATCAGCGCCGGACGCCGGGCGGCGCGGGCCGCCGTACCGGATCTGCTCGCACGGGCCGGAATCGACGAACCCGAGCGGATCGCCCGCAGCTTTCCGCATGAACTGTCCGGAGGACTGCGCCAGCGTGCGGCCATCGCGCTGGCCGTCTCCTGCGGTCCCGGGCTTCTGGTGGCGGACGAACCCACCACCGCACTGGACGCCGTCGTCCGGTCACAGGTCCTCGACCTGTTCCAGTCCCTGCGGTCCGCACACGGCATCGCCCTGCTGCTGGTCACGCACGATCTCGCCGTGGCACGGCGGATGGGCGGCCGGATCGCGGTGATGCGGGACGGCCGGATCATCGAGACCGGTGACGCGGACCAGGTGCTCTCCCGGCCCGCACACCCTTACGCGGCCGAGCTGGTGGCCGCGGAGCCGGGAGGCCGCCCATGACCGACGCCCTGCTCTCGCTCACCGGTGTGTCCAAGCGCTATCCGGGCGCGGACGGCCGGTTCGCGCTGGACCAGGTCTCGCTGACCGTCGCTCCGGGAGAAACGGTCGGCCTGGTCGGCGAGTCGGGCTCCGGGAAGTCCACGCTCGCCCGGCTGAGCCTTGGCCTGCTCGGGCCCACGCACGGCGCCGTACGGTTCGCCGGGCACGACCCGTACCGGCTGCGGGGCCGGTCGGGCCGTCCGGTGCGCGCCCGCCTGCAGTTCGTCCCTCAGCACCCGCGGGCCTCGCTCAATCCCGCTCTGCGGGCGGGCGAGGCGGTGGCCTTCGCCTTGCGGACACACGGCGCTCCAAGACGCGAACGTCCCGAACTGACAGCGGAGTTGTTCCGGCAGGTCGGCCTCGACCCGGCGCTGGCGCGGCGCTATCCGCGTGAGCTGTCCGGCGGGCAGCTCCAGCGAGTGGCGGTCGCCCGCGCGCTGGCGACCGGTCCCGAGCTGGTGGTCTGCGACGAACCGACCTCGGCGCTGGACCGCCGGGTGCAGGCCCGGATCCTCGACCTGTTCACCGAGCTCCAGGAACGCCGAGGGCTCGCCTATCTCTTCATCTCCCACGATCTGGCGGTGGTCCGCCGGCTGGCGCACCGCGTGGTGGTGCTGCGGCACGGCCGAGTGGTGGAGGAAGGTCCGGCCGAGGCCCTCTGGACCGCGCCCCGCCATCCGTACACCCGGGCTCTGCTCGCCGCGGCGACCGGCACCGGGCCCGCCGGGGCCGGCTCTTCCGCCACCGGCAGTGGTCGGAGCGTCCCGAAGGACCGGGCGGCCATTCCTCCGAAGCCATCAACGGCAGAACCTCATCAGCCACACCCGGTCGTCCCGGACCGCCAACCATTCTTAGGGAACCACATGACGCACCGCCAGCCTCACCACCGCTTCCGTGCGAGAGCGGCCGCCCTGCTGTCCGCGACCGCTCTGCTGCTCACCGCCGCCGGCTGCGCACCCGGCTCCACCGCCGGATCCGGTACGAAGACCTCCGGCCGCGGCGGCACTCTCGTCATCGGAGCGACCGGAAAGCTGCCGAACACCGACACCATGATCGGCGGTGCCGGTTTCGAGGGAAAGCGGCTGGTCAGCTTTCAGCTCTACGAGGGCCTCACGCGCTACGACCTGTCCAGGACGGACGCACCGCCGTCCGTCACCGGTGCGCTCGCCACCTCGTGGAAGGTCGCGGCCGACCACAAGACCTGGACGTTCACTCTGCGCGAAGGCGTGAAGTTCCAGGACGGCACACCGTTCAACGCCGACGCGGTCCTCTTCAACCTCGACCGCTATCTCGACAAGAAGAGCGAGTACTACACCGACGCACTGGGCGCCGCCGCCGGAGAATACGCCGGCGGAATCACCAGCTACCGCGAACTGGCCGACGGCCAGGTGGAGTTGGTCACCAAAACGCCCAACGGCCACTTTCCCGAGGACCTCGCGCATGTCCTGATCGCCAGCCCGGCCGCGGTCCGCGCGACCGGGTCCGCCGACTTCTCCGAACATCCCGTCGGGACCGGTCCCTTCTCCTTCGCGTCGCAGCGAGCGGGCGAGCAGATCGACCTGGTCGCCAACCGGTCCTACTGGCGAGGCGCTCCGAAGCTCGACAAGCTGGTGATCAAGGCCCTGCCCGACGCCGCCGCCCGCACCGCCGCACTGCGCTCCGGCTCGGTCAACTGGATCGAATATCCGAACCCGGACGACATCGAGACGCTGAAGGCCGACGGCGCGCAGGTCGTCACCAACAACTACGACCACCTCTGGTACTGGATCCTCGACACCAAGAAGGGCCCCTGGAAGGAGCTCAAGGTCCGGCAGGCCGCCAACTACGCCATCAACCGCGAGGCGATCGCCGACAAGCTGCTGCACGGCACCGCGGACCCGGCCTACCAGGCCGCGCCACGGGCCACACTCGCGTACGACAAGGCCGGCGACACCTACGCGTACGACCCGGCCAAAGCCAAGCGGCTCCTCGCGGAGGCCGGATACGCGGACGGCTTCAGCACCTCGGTGACCGTCCCCACCGGTGGCTCCGGCAATCTGCTGCCGGTCCCGATCACCGAGGCGCTCCAGCGCGATCTGGCCGCCGTGGGAATCAAGGCGGAGATCCGCACCACCGACTGGTCGACGCTGATCAGCGCCGAGGCGAAGGGCTCCGTCGCCCTCGGCTCGGACGCCATCGCGCAGTCCACCACGCTCTTCCAGTCCGAGGCGCTGCTTCCGCTGTTCATCGGCACGGGAAGCCCGTTCTGGACCGGCCAGTACAGCAATCCGGAGGTGGACGCCCTGCTCGCCTCGGCGGCGGCCTCACCGGACCAGAAGGCGCGGCAGGCCGACTACCGGCAGGCGCTCTCACTGGTGACCAAGGACGCGCCCTGGCTCTTCGTCGTCAACGACCGCAATCCACGGGCGCTCGCGCCCACGGTCCACGGACTCGTACAGCCACAGTCCTGGTTCCTCGACCTCACCACCGTCCGCGTCGGCGAATGAGCCCATCGCACGATCCCCTCGTACCGCACGAAAGGACGGCCGGTTCCATGACCGCCGAGCACTCGCCGCACTACCATCCCGCCGTCGCGCCGGCGCTGAAGTGGGGCGTCACACTGCCCCTGCCGGGACTGACCATAGACCGGCACCGCTTCCTGGTGGAACGGCTGCCCGACCTCGGCTACACCGACGTCTGGAGCGCGGAGGGCGGCGGCACCGATGCCTTCACACCGCTCGCGGCGACCGCCGCCTGGTCGCCGTCCCTGCGGATCGCGACGGGGATCGTGCCGGTGCACACGCGCGGGCCCGCCGTCCTGGCCCAGACCGCCGCGACCCTGGCCCAACTCGCGCCCGGGCGGCTGCTGCTGGGCCTCGGCGCCTCGGTGCCCGCGCATGTCACCGACATCAACGGCATTCCGTTCGACGAACCCTTCAAACGCACCAGGGACGTCCTGCGCTTTGTCACCCGGGCGCTGCGCGGAGAGCACATCGCCGGAGACTTCGACACCTTCTCCATCACCGGATACCGGCTGCCGCATCCGCCGGCCGACCCGGTGAAGGTGATCCTCGGCGCGCTGCGGCCCGGCATGCTGCGGCTGGGCTTCACCGAAGGCGACGGCGCGATCACCAATCTCCTCTTTCCGGAGGACGTACCGAAGGTGCTCGACGCCGTCGGACCGCAGCCTCCCGGCAAGGAGCTGGTGGTGAAGGTGTTCGTGTGTCCCACCGAGGACACCGATTACGCGCACCGCGCGAGCAGGCCGTTCCTGGCCTGGATCCTCAACCGCGAGCCGTACCGGAAGTTCCACGAATGGCTGGGACACGGCGAACTGCTCAAGGAGACACACGAGTTGTGGGCCGCCGGAGATCCCGAGGCGGCGCAGAAGGCACTGCCGGACGAAGTGGTCGACGGGCTGTTCATCAGCGGATCGCCCGAGGAGTGCCGTGAGCGCGTCCTCAGCTATCACCGTCCCGGAGTGACCACCGTCCAGCTCTATGTGTCGCTGCCGCCCGAGGTGTTCGTGAGCAGGGCACGGCTGCTCGACACACTGGCCAGGCTGGGGCCCGCCGCCCGGTGATCCGGGGCCTGTGCGGTCCGCCGGAGGAATGCGTGAGGAGTGCGTATGGAGCTCGACCTGCGAGGTGGCGTACGGGCCGCTCCGGTCCTCGGCCGCACGCCGCGCGAGCGGCAGGCGCTGCGGTTCGCTCCGGACCCGCCCGGACGTGACGCGGACCCGGACCATGTGGCGCGCACCGCCCGGGAGAACGAGGAGGACGGGCTGGACAGCGCGCTGGTGACGCAGTCGAGTTCCTGGCCGGATCCCTGGCTGGTGGCCGCCTGGGCGCTGGCGGCCACCAGCAGGTTACGGATATCGGTGGCACACCGGGCGGGAACGACGGCGCCCACCGCCGCGGCCCGCGCGCTCGCCACGCTGGACCGGCTGTCCGGCGGGCGCGCGTCGGCCCATGTGATCATCGGTTCGAGCGACGCGGATGTCGCACGGGACGGCGACAGCCTGCCGAAGGCGGAACGCTACCGCCGGGCCGCCGAGTATCTGGAGGTGTTCACCAAGGCTCTGGCCGGGCGCGCGGAGTTCGATTTCGAGGGCGAGTTCTACGCGGTACGCGGCGCCCGGTCCGGCCTGCGACCGCGACCGCGCGCCGAGCTGCTGTCGTTCGGAGGCTCGTCCTCCGAGGGCGTCGAGCTGGCCGCTCGGTTCGCGGAGGTGTACGCGGTCGCGCCGGGCCCGTTGTCCGCGACCCGCCGGCGGATCGCCGGGGCTCGGGCGGCGGCCGCCGCACACGGCCGGACTCTGCGGATCTGGCGTCATGTCACGCTGGTGCTGGCCGCGACCGACGAGGAGGCGGCGGAGCGCGCACGGCGTATCGCCTCGGACGTCGTACGGCTGACGACGGGCCCGGACCGTGGACACCGGCTGGAAGCGGTCCAGTTGGACCGGGACCGGGAGCGTGGCCTCGTCGGATCCGGCGATGAGCGGGAGCGGGCAACCGCGTATGTGCGCCGTGCGCTCGCCGCCGCGTTCGTCGGTTCACCGGAGAGCGTCGCCGAACGCATCGGCTGGCTGCGGGCCGCCGGAGTGGACATCGTCCAACTGGACACGGCGGTGGAGACGGACGAGGACCGGGAGTTGCGGCGCGCACTGGTGGCGAGGCTGCGCAGCGGATATCTGCCGGCCCCGGCGCGCTCGGGACCGTACTACCGCCGAGGCTGGTAGGACGTGTCTGACACATGGCGCCGTCCGCCCGGAGGGCGGGGCCTGCGACGTCTGGTGCGTGCGATCCCAAGGCGGAGGATCATCCGTGTACTGGACGTACTCGGATGACTCCGACAACGCGGTGAGCGTGCGTGCCAGGCGTCGCAGGCCAGGCGGGATGTGTCAGACAGGGCCTGGCCGGGGCACCGCGCCGGGCGCGGCCGGGCCGTCCTCGCGGGCCGCACGGCGGTGAACTCGCCTGCCGGGCAGGCCCGGTGGGCCCGGAGCGCGCCGCGTACGGGTGTCCAAGATCACGTGATCTTTTTCAGCCGGGCCGCCATATGGTCGCCCCTGGCACGCCCCGCCGCGGCCGTGAGAAGCGAGCCGGGACGGGGTGGCCACGGACCTGGCAAACAGCCAGCGACCTTGTTTCACCGGCCACAAGGAAACCTCTTGAAGTCATCACGAACTCGCTGGACGGTGCTGGCCACCGCCGGCGCCGTCCTCCTGGCGCTGGCGGAATTCTCGCCGGCGTCAGCGACCGCCGGAGTTGTCGGCGCCACCTCCTCGGCGACCACCACCGGCCCGACCGGCACACACTCCGTCACCTTGATCACGGGCGATGTCGTCACCACACGCCGGTCCGGCGCGCAGGGCGGCACCGTGTCGGTGCGCCGCTCGGACGGCTCTCCTTCCGACGCACGGGTCATCGAGTCCGGAGAACACCTCTACGTCTATCCGGCGACCGTACTGCCCTACATCGCCTCCGGCGCCCTGGACAAGCGCCTCTTCGATGTCACCGGCCTGGTCGCCGACGGCTACGACGACGCGCACCGCGACCAGTTGCCACTCATCGTCTCCTACACGGACGCCGCCGCGCGCTCGCGCGGCACCGCGCTCCCGGAGGGCGCCAGAAAGGTACGGGAGCTGAGCAGCGTGCACGGCGCGGCGCTCAGTCAGGACCGGCGGAAGTCCTCCGGCTTCTGGAAATCCGTCACCAGCATCCCGGACGGCGCGAGATCCACCGGCACACCGGCCTTCGGCGGCGGTATCTCCCGGATCTGGCTGGACGGCCGCGTGAAGGCCGACCTCGCGGACACCACCGCGCAGATCGGCGCTCCCGAGGTCTGGGCCGGCGGCGACACCGGCGCGGGCGTGGATGTCGCGGTGCTGGACACGGGCGTCGACACGGACCATCCCGACCTCGCCGGACGCCTCGCCGCGACGGCTAGTTTCGTACCGGACCAGGACGTCACGGACCGCAACGGCCATGGCACCCATGTCGCCTCCACCATCGCGGGCACGGGCGCAGCCTCGGACGGCAAGGAGAAGGGCGTCGCGCCGGGCGCCCGGCTCCGGGTCGGCAAGGTCCTCGGCAACGAGGGCTCGGGGCAGGACTCCTGGGTGCTGGCCGGGATGGAATGGGCAGCACGGGACCAGCACGCCAAGATCATCAGCATGAGCCTCGGCGCCGATCCCACCGATGGCTCGGATCCTCTGAGCCAGGCCGTCGACAACCTCAGCGCCGAGACCGGTGCGCTGTTCGTCATCGCGGCGGGCAACGCGGGTTCACCGCATTCCATCAGCGCACCGGGCGCCGCGGACGCGGCGCTGACCGTGGGCGCGGTGGACTCCGGCGACAGCGTCGCGGACTTCTCCAGCCAGGGACCGCGACTGGGTGACGAAGGCATCAAGCCGGAGATCACCGCGCCCGGTGTCGAGGTGCTGGCGGCCCGGTCGCAGTACGCGCCGGAGGGCGAGGGCTCCTACCAGAGCCTCAGTGGCACCTCCATGGCCACACCGCATGTCGCCGGTGCGGCGGCCCTGCTGGCCGCCGCCCACCCAGAATTGACGGGACGTCAGCTCAAGGACGCTCTGGTCAGCAGTTCCAAGCCCACTCCGGCGTGGGACGCGTACCAGGGCGGCAACGGCCGGCTGGACGCCGCGGCCGCGGTGCGCGCCACGGTGCTGGCCTCCGGGACGGTGTCCGCGCCACGGGCCGGGGCCGGTGACAGCGGGCCGGCCGAACGGCCCGTGACCTACACCAACACCACCGGCACTCCGGTCACCCTGGATCTGACCGTGGACGCCGAGGGCGCTCCGGCGGATCTCTTCACACTGTCCCGGCGTCAGGTCGTGGTGCCGGCGCACGGGACCGCGGACGTCACCGTCACCATCGACCGGACGCCGGCCGGGACCTCCGACCACTACTCCGGTCAGATACGGGCGACCGGCCAGGACGGGGTGGTGCTGGCACACACCGCCGTCGCTCTGGGCTCCGCCTCGCACAAACTGACCCTCGTCGTCAAGGACGCCACGGGTGCGCCGGCCTCCGGCCTGGTGGAGCTTCTGCGCGCGGGCGAGTACCAGCCGGACTTCTATTCGGTCGGTGACACGGGCCGGGCCGACCTGTATCTCCCCGAGGACCACTACTCGGCGATGGGCTTCATGAACGTACGAGGAGTCCATGGCCCGCACTCCCTCGGTATGGCTCTGCTCGGAAACCCTGACATCGCTCTGGACCAGGACGCCACGGTCGTACTGGACGCCTCGGCGGCCCGTCGGGTCGACGCGACCACGCCGCAGGAGACCGCCACCACCTACCAGCGTTTCGAGTACTTCCGCTCGATGGGCGGCGGCTCCTGGCGGTCCTTCCTGGAGACCACGAACCGCTATGACAGCCTCTGGGCCCAGCCGACCGACGCGAAGGTCGCGTACGGCGACTTCTATCTCACGGCCCGCTGGCGCAAGGAGCAGCCCGCGCTGACCGTCGCCACCGGGAAGACCGACTTCACCGATCTGCTGCGGCAGTCGGGCACGACGCAGTTGCCGAAGGGACACCAGACTCTTCCCGTGGTCTTCGCCGGTGACGGCGCCGACGCCGACTACGCGGATCTGCGTGTACGAGGAAAGGCCGTGGTGGTCCGGCGCAACGCCTCGGTCACCGACGTCCGGCAGGCCGCCGCGGCGGCCACGGCCGGCGCCGGCCTCCTTCTGGTCCAGAACAACGAGGACGGACTCACCGTCCGCGACTACTACGCCGACTTCCAGACGCCGTCTCCGATCGAGGTGGCGCTGCTGGGCACGGACGAGGGAGAGGAACTCATCCGGCAGGCACGAGGCGGCCATGCGTCCCTGCGTGTGGTCTCCCAGCCGGTCAGCGACTATGTCTACGACCTCGTCGAGACGCAGCACAACAAGATCCCACGGGATCTGATCCAGCGCGAGACCAAGGCGAGCCTGGCCCGCGTCGATGTCGGTTTCAACAGTCCGGACCCGACTCAGGGCGGCGGTGAGTTCCGCTTCGACTGGCCGTCGTACTCCGACTGGGGCATCGGCACCACCACGCGCGTACCGGTGAACGGCAAGCGCACCGACTGGGTCTCCACCGGCGGCTCGTACCGCTGGGGCCAGGAGGCGTACGTCGACGGGCTGATGTACGAGATCGCTCCCCGGACCAGTCATGAGGCGGGTCGGTCGAGCAGGGTGGAGTGGTTCAAGCCGATCCAGCGCCCGTATCTCAACAACAACTTCAAGCTGCCCGCCAGAAGCGGTGCGCGGCTGAGCTTCGACATTCCCGGCTGGGGCAGTTCCGACCATGTCGGGATGGCGATGGACTACCAGCGGATGCGGCAGACCCTGGCTCTCTCTCAGGGCACGACCGAGCTGGCCCGGGGAACGGGCACCATCGTCGCGGCCGACGCACCTGGAGCCGGAACACTTCCCTACCGGCTGGTCGTGGAGAACGAGCAGGACGCCTCGGTGACTCCGTACTCCGCGAAAACGCGGACGGAGTGGGACTTCCGCTCAAAGGCACCGGCCGGAGAGCAGACCGAGGTCCCGCCGCTTCTGCAGCTCGACTACGCGGTCGACACCGACGCCGCGGGCAAGGTCGGGAGCAAGGCCGAACTGTCCGTCTCCGCCGCCCATCTGCCGGGAGCGTCCGGTGCGGGCAAGGTGGAACCGGTCACCTTGAAGGTCTCGTACGACGACGGGAAGACCTGGCAGACGGCGTCCCGTGAGCGCCCGGGGCACTTCAGCCTGAAGCCGCCGAAGAAGGCCCGTTTCGTCTCGCTCCGGGCGACCGCCCGGGACACGGCGGGCAACGCGGTGACCCAGACGGTGATGCGCGCGTTCGGCATCCGGTGAACAGTCCCTGGGCGGGACGAGACCGGACTCGGTCGTGTCCCGCCCAGGGGCCCGCTTCCAGGGCCGCGACAAACGGTGAACGGCGGTCGGTTATCCGGCGGTTACCGGAAGGATCGGACGCGTACTGCCGTCCTCCGGGCATGTCCAGGAGGCCACGCCGTCCACCACCTCGGGCACAGCCGGGTGGCTGTGGCCCGGACAGGGAGGCGCCGGAGTGCCTCCGGTGTGCTCCAGCACACTTTCCTGAAGCTGTTCGGCCAGCAGCGCCACAGCTTCGTCCTCGGTCAGCGACTCCTCCAGAAACACACTGGTGGAGGAGTCGTCGTCGAACGCGAGCGTGACCAGGACCGCCTCACGGTCCTCCGCCGATGACGGTTCACCGGGCTCCACTTCTCCGTCCACACGCAGACGGGAGGTAAAGGCGCTCTCCGTGGCCGGTGCCTCGGACTCCCGCTCAGCGACCACCGCCGTCGCGTTGAGCGTGTGGCCGGCGGGATCGCCGAGCTGGCGCAGAATGATGTGGGCCCATCGCAGGGCTGAGGCGCTGGTCAGTTTCATCACGCCACTTCGTCACTTCTTGGCCTTGACATCCGCCGCCCAGGTGAGCGAACCGGTGCCGGTCCTTCCGCCGATATTGACCCGGAAGGTCATGTAGTCCTGGAATTGCACACGATCGTCGTGCTTGACCGGCTTGAGAGTGCCATGGAAATGGTAGCTCTTACCCACCACATGCCCGGCGTTCTTCGGCTTCCTCTTACCGTTGTTCCACCACGAGACGCCTCGCTCATTGACGTTTCCGGTGATAAAGGACTTCACCCTCGTGGAGATCTTGTAGCCCCAGTTGATGGTGCCGTACCGACAGTTGAAGCGAGCGCTCAGCGTGCCGTTCGCGTCGCTCCAGCTCGGATTCTTGTCGCAGCGGAGCGTCCCTGGCCCTTTCTTCCGCCCGGTCTCCGAGCCCGGCTGCCAGGCACCGGACAGGACCTCTGGCGCGACGGTCCGCCGACCGGCCGGCCGGCCGTGGACGATCGCCGCGATGCGCTCCCTCTCCGCGCGGGTCAACTTGAGCGGAACGCCATGGGACTTCGCGTCCAGCACCACGCGCAGGGTCGTCTCCGACGTGGCTGTGGCGGTGGTCGAGATGAAGGTCCTGTCCTCGGCCGGAGGCGCCACACCGGCCAGATGCGTCTCACCGGTGGCCGATTTGTTCGTCGCGGGCGCCGCGTATGTCCCTGCGGCACCGGACGCCGTCAGCGCCAGTGCGAGACAGACGGACGCCGTAGCGCTCCTCCACGAAAGATGCATGCCCTTGGTCTCCTCTACTCGCCGTCGCGACCGGCCAAGGGCTCCGCGCCCCGAGTCCGTCCTCCGGACCGGATCTCGCGAGCCGGCCCGCCGGACAAAACCGCCCGTGCGAGCCGGGGCCTGGCGGACAAGGGCTCGCGAGATCGGTCTGTCGCATGGGCCACGAGAATCTCGCATCCCATCCGAGTAGAGGGCGTTTTCCCAGCTCAATCACCTGATGGAGTGATGCGGCCGGGCGCCGCGCCCGGTCCTGGCGCGGCCGTACGGGCGAGGGCGGCCGGGACGGCACGGGACCGGGCCGCCGTCGGTCAGGCGCTCTTTCCCGCCCCGGGCCGCAGCGCGGGAAAGGCTTCCGCGAGGCGTTCCGGAGCGGCCTGGGTCCATGAGTCCACCAGGATGTCGCGCAGCTCGTCCAAGTCCTCCAGAGCGCGTAGCCGCACCCGTACCCACGCGGAACTCGCCTCGTGCGGCGGCACCCAGAACTTCTCCGGCTCCGCCGCGATCAGCTCCTCCCGCTCATGCCTCGGGCACCGCACGGCGAACGACGTCTCGTCGTCCGGGACGGTGATGAACATCTTTCCGGCGACCCGGAAAGTGGGCATGCTCCACGCTTCCTTCTCCACCGTTTCGGGAAGGGACATCGCGATACGGCGGACATCATTCGCATCAATCACGGAGACCACCGTAGACGGCCGTCACGGCTCGTGGTGAGCGGGCCGCCGGCCGCTCCACAGCCGCTTCGCCGCGCGGTCAATCCGGCCGGGACGGCGGAGAGTTGGCCGGTCCGGAACCGGATGCCGGAGCAGGCTCCGGTCCTCGGCGGGAGGTTGCCGGTGATCTCCCGGCACCGTCACCACCGGCAGCCGAATCCGGCCGCCCGGACGGTCATCGAGATAGCCGGCTCCCGACACGACCGGCGGCCCTTGGGACGGCTCGTGACGACATGGCCCCGGCGCGCCGCGCGCTAACGGCCCCGGGGCCCAAGCCACACGAAAGGTGCGTGGTTGACCCACACGGCCTCTCAAAACAACCCACTCTATTTATGAGGACCCTACGGTTGTAGGAACTGGAAAGCCCACGGATAGCCGTGGGCCTGTTCCCGCAGAAAGGACACCACGTGTCCCCACGCATTCTCGAAATGCCCGGGCGCCCGCTGCGTCCCGCCACCGTCCTCACTGTCACCGTCTTGTTCCTGGCGACCCCGCTGTGCGTCACGCAGGCAAATGCCTCGCCTTCCGTCTCCGGCAGCAACCGCGCCATTGCCGCAAACATGCTCTCGCCGGCGCAGTACCGGTGCCTCAACCGTCTTTGGACCCGCGAAAGCGGATGGAACCATCGAGCCGGGAACCCGAGGTCCGGCGCGTACGGAATTCCTCAGGCGTATCCCGCCCACAAGATGGCCTCGGCCGGACCGGACTGGCGCACCAACCCTCGAACGCAGATCAGGTGGGGCCTGAAGTACATCAAGACCCGGTACAAGACTCCCTGCCGGGCCTGGAGCTTCTGGCAGCGAAACAACTGGTACTAAAGACTGTCCCGTAATCCCTGGTGGGTCGGCCCTGCGCGTCGGAAATTCTCGGATACATCTTCTTCCCGGCATGGGGCGCCAGTCCATGGAAGTACTTTCTGGCCACCAGAGCGATCCCTTCACACAGGACACGGCCCTCGGCCGTATTCAGGCGAAAGTCGCATGTGACCGACATTTCGCTTTCTCGCCCCGGGTTCTCGCGGTCAATGTGTTTTCCTAAAGGTCCACGTCGTCGTGGAGGAAAACCGCCCGGTGCTCAGGCGGCTCTATTCGGGCCGGATTCTCGTCCAATATCGGCGGAGCGGGCACGCTCAGTGACGACCGGTGCTCCCGGGAGCTTTCGGGAAGGTCCCCGGAATTGTTCCGAGTGCCATCGGATGTGACTGAAGTCCTGCTCCGTGGACAGAGTGATGCCCTCGACCGGCGACGCGACCGTCTGTCGCTCGGCCATGCGG
Source organism: Streptomyces sp. AK02-01A (assembly GCF_033795305.1). NCBI lineage: Bacteria > Bacillati > Actinomycetota > Actinomycetes > Kitasatosporales > Streptomycetaceae > Streptomyces > Streptomyces sp. AK02-01A. The sequence goes on along the minus strand of NZ_JARBAE010000032.1, from coordinate 20,339 downwards.
CGGTGCTGTTGTCCGCCGCGAACACCCGCACCTCGGGCGCCGTCCCGCGGTCGCCGTCGTCGCGCCGGAACGGAGGCATTCCGGCACTCTCCGGCGCTGTCGGCGCGGCACTGGAGCGGACTTCCGATGCCCCTCGTCCGCACGGAAGTTGGCCGTCCACGGCGGGCCCCACTCCTGGGATGCGATGTCACCCCGGCTCCATCGCATCCCAGACCACCGCTCTACGGAGTGTCGCCCCGCCAGTCCCATCGACGCGGATCGGTGTCGCGAGGCCCGTACTCCGTGTGACCGCCGGCTCCGTACGAACCGATCTCGGTGAGCAGCGCGGCTCCTTCGCGCAGCCGCCGGTCCGTCCAGCCCGTGACGTCCAGCAGCAGCCCGTCGAGCGGCCCGCCCACCAGTTCCCGGTAGACATGTCCCGGCTGAGGTCCCGGGTCCGGATCATCATGGTCGGCGCCGTACACCCGGCGCCGCATCAACTCGTCCATACCGGCAGCATCCCAGCCGCCACTGACACTGACGGGACGGGCACCGCGTCCATGTCTCCAACGCCGGCCACATCCCGCCGCTGGTGCTCGGTCCGGACGGCGAGGCCCGCTTCCTCCATGACCATGGCCCACTGCTGGGTCTCGGCCTGCCGCATCCGGTCGCGACGGTGCACGAGACCGCACCTGGCACCCGCCTTGTCCTCATCACCGACGGGCTGGTGGAGGTGCGCACCGAGCATCTCGACCACAGCCTCGCCGAGTTCAGCGCCGCCGCGCCGGCCGGCCCGGCGGAGCTCACGGAGCTCCGCGACGCGCTGCTGCCGGCCTTCGGCGAGGACCAGGACGACGACATCGCACTGCTCGCCGTCCGGCTGGCCTGACGTACCGGCTACTTGATTTCGGCGCCCACGGGAAAGTCGGTCGAGCGGGAGAGGTCCTCCCAGGCGTCGAGGTCGTGATCGACGGCCTCACGTCCGGCCCGGACCAGACGCAGCGCGTCGGAGCCGAGCACCAGGTGAGCGGGAGGACGCGGTACGTCGAGGACGTGCAGGACGGCGGCGGCGGCCTTGGCGGGATCACCGAGCTGCTGTCCGCTGGCCGTCCGGCGCGCGGCGCGGATCGGTTCGAACAGTTCGTCGTAGGCGGCGATGGTCCGCGGCGCGCGAACCATGGAGCGTCCCGCCCAGTCGGTACGGAAGGAGCCCGGCTCAAGGGCGGTCACATGGATGCCGAATCCCGCGACCTCCTTGCCCACCGACTCAAGGATGCCCTCCAGGGCGTACTTGCTGCCGCAGTAGGCCGAGACCCCGGGAAAGGCGGCCAGGCCACCCATGGAGGTGACGGCCAGAATATGCCCACGGCGCCGTTCGCGCATAAAGGGCAGAACGGCCTGCACGGTCGTCGCGGCGCCGAAGACGTTGACCTCGAACTGGGCGCGCAGCGCGGCCATCGGGGTCTCCTCGAAGGTCCCTTCCAGTCCGTAGCCCGCGTTGGCGATCAGTACGTCGATGGCGCCGACGGACTCCTCGACCTCCCGGACCACCGCGAAGACCTCTTGCTCGTCGGTGACGTCGAGAAGACGTACATGAGCGCGTTCGGGGTCGAGAGCGGTGAACGTCTCGGCGTCGGATTCCTTGCGTACCGTGCCGACGACGGTGTGGCCGGCCCGCAGTGCGGCGGTGGCGAAGGCGCGGCCCAGCCCGCTGCTGACGCCGGTGATCAGAAATGTCTTGCGTGGCGCGTCATTCATGAGATGTGTGCTCCTGTGATTCGTCCGGAGTCCAGTGCGTCCCGGTGGAAAGCCACTCGACTCGTTGCCGAGGCGGGACGACATCTCTCCAGCCTACACAGTGCAGATTTTTTCCAGCATGGAGTAGATTTGTCAGTGAGTGGCAGTAGCCTTCGGCAGAGAGCCGGACGAGGAGCCGGGCGAGGAGAGGAAGCGCGATGGGCAGACGGAGCGGCGCTCCGAGCAAGGGCGATCAGCGGGAACAGGCTCTGCTCGACACGGCGGAGACACTGCTTGAGCGCATCGGCCTGGAGAAGATGACGGTCGACGCGATCGCCAAAGGCGCCGGTATCTCCCGTGGGTCGCTGTACTTCTACTTCGGATCCAAGCAGGAAGTGCTCGCGGCGCTGGTCGACCGCACGATGGCCGCCATCCGGGCGGAAGCACCGAACACCGCCGAGGACCTGGCGTCCTCGCCGCTCGACGCCATGGAGAAAGCGGTCGGGCGAGTCGAGAAGGCATGGCGCGAACATGGCACCGTGATGCGCGCCGCTGTCGACTACGCGGCGGTGCACCCTGCCATCGGCCGGTCGTGGAACGAGACCGTCGGCTTCTTCGCCGAGACGATGACGGGCCTGCTGCTGAGGGCAGGCGTGCCCGACGGACACGGGCCCGCGGACGCACCGGCGCTCGCACGCGCGCTGTGCTGGATGACCGAGCGCAGCTTCTACCAGGCATCGTGTGCCGCCGGCGACGAACTCGCGCAGGCGGCCGCGACGTCCATGGAGATCTGGCGCCACATCATGACAGCGTCCACACCTCCGGCGAACTGACCGGGCCGACGCCGCCGGCCTATGCGAAGCGGTCGTGGTCGGCCAGGACTTCGCTGATCACATGCCGGTTGAGGGCGGCGCGTTCCTGATCCGCTTCGGTGCACTCGGAGAGAACCAGCAGGGATTTCCACAGCGCCCAGCCCCGGGCGCGCGCCCAGGTGCCGTCGTCCTGGCCGACGGCGTGCCGGAACGCCTTCCTGCTGTCGCCGGAGAACATCCCCCACGCGATCACCAGATCGCAGGCGGGATCGCCGACGCCCGACGTGCCGAAGTCGATGACAGCCGTCAGTTGCCCGTCCGCGACCAGCAGGTTGCCGGAAGCGATGTCGCCGTGGAACCACACGGGCGCTCCGGACCACTCGGCGGCGAGCGCGGCATCCCAGACGGCGGCGGCCCGATCGGTGTCGACACGGCCCTTGAGCATGGCCAGACAGCGGCGGGTCTCCTCGTCGTAGTGGCGCGGCGACGCTCCCCGGTACCAACTGTGCTCTCCGGCGATCGGGCCGCCGACGGCCTCACAGCCCTGGAGAGCGAGAAGGAACTCGGCCACCGAGATCGCGAATCGCGGCATGTCCTCGACGCGTCCTCGGTCGGCCGTCTCGCCGTGCAGCCAGCCGCGTACGGACCACGGAAAGGCATAGCCCTCGCCCGGAGCGCCCTTGGCCAGGATCGGTGGCACGGCGACCGGCAGCGACGGTGCCAGCCGGGGCAGCCAGTGGTTCTCCTTGTCGACCGCCGGGACATAACCGGCGGCGGTGGGCAGACGGACCGTCATGTCGTCGCCGAGGCGATAGGTCCTGTTGTCCCAGCCGTCGACCTCCACCGGAGTGACGGGCAGACCGCTCCAGCGCGGGAACTGCGCGGCGATCAGACGTTTCACCAGTGCGGCGTCGATTCCGGCGCGGCCGTCGTGGGCGAGGGAGACCATCCCACGATCATCGCCTCCGGCCATGACTCCGGGCAACGGATTACTGACGTCTCTCCGGCAGTCCGGCAGGATCTACGCGGCACGCGGGTCGGTCGCGTCCTCGACAAGTGGCAGCTCGGTCCAGATGGTCTTGCCTCTGCGTCCGTAGCGGCAGCCCCAGCGGGTGGTGCACTGCGCCACAATGAACAGTCCGCGTCCGCCTTCGTCGGTGTCGCCGGCCCTCACCAGCCGAGGCTGCGTATTGCTCGGATCGGTGACCTCGCAGATCAGCGTCCCGTCCCGGATCAGGCGCAGTTCCACCGGCCCGCCGCCCGCGTAGCGGATGGCGTTGGTGACGAGTTCACTCACCACGAGTTCCGCGGTGAACGCGATATCGCCCAGGTTCCATTCGTGGAGCTGGTGCCTGGTCACAGCGCGGGCCTCGGAGACGGCGTTCGGGTCGGCCGGGAATTTCCAGCTCCGCACATTGCCGCTCGGCAGTTCTCGCATACGGGAGAGCAGCAGGGTGACGTCGTCGCGTGACGGTTCTCCCGGAGCGTCGCCGAGAACCGCCCGGCCGATGTCGTCCAGCGCCATGTGCGTACGCGCCTGGACGGCGATCTCGTCCTGGAGACGCCGCATTCCGTCGCCGTCGGCATACGGTTCCAGACCGAGCACGCCGTCGGTGTAGAGAGCGAGGATGCTGCCCGGTTCGATCTCCGCGGTCACGGACTCGTAGGGGACGCCGCCGACTCCGAGAGGCGGACCGGCGTTGACATCGATCAGCCGGGGAGTGCCTTCGGGACCGATCAGCACCGGCGGTGGCTGTCCCGCGCTGGCCAGAGTGCAGCGGCGGGTGATCGGGTCGTAGACCGCGTACAGACAGGTGGCTCCCACCACGTCGCGTGTGGCCGGTGGCGCTTCGGCGGCGAGCCGGTGGACCAGGTCGTCGATGTGCGTGAGGACCTCCGCGGGCTCCAGTTCCAGATCGGCGAAGGTCTGGATGGCCGTGCGCAGCCGGCCCATCGTGGCACTGGCGATCAGGCCGTGTCCGAAGACGTCGCCGACGACCAGCGCCACCCGCAGGGACGGCAGCGGGATGGCGTCGAACCAGTCTCCGCTGATGGCGTGTCCGCCGTGGGCCGGCCGGTAGATGGCGGCGGTCTCGGCCGCCGGCGTGTCCGTGGTCGCCCATGGCAGGAGTCGTCGCTGCAAGGCCATCGCCGTACGGTGCTCCCTGGCGTAACGGCGCGCGTTGTCAATGGCGAGCGCGGCCCGGGAACCGATCTCCGCGAGCAGCTCCGTCTCGGCGTCGTCGAAGGCTCCGGGCTGCCGGGTGCGCCACGCGGCGATCGTGCCGAGCAGCCGGCCCCTGGCGTGCAGCGGCGTTACGGCCAAGGTGTGGGCATCGGGAGGGACGAAAAGTGCGGCCCTCTCCCCCAGCGCACGGGTCACCTCGTCCCGGCTCAGCCGGACGGAACGGTTCTTCTGCAGCACGCGCAACTGCGGGCTCAGCGGCGGAACGGTGTAGACGCCGCCGATCTGGAGCAGTTCCGCGGGCCACGGGCCGTCGGTCGAGGCGACCGCGATACGGACCAGGTCGGATTCAGCGGCACCGATCACCTGAGGCGGTTCGCCGCCGGACAGGATGGGCTGGGCCAGATCGACCGTGGCGATATTCGCCAGCTCCGGTGTGACGATGTCGGTCAGGACGCGCGCCGTCCGTGTGACGTCGAGAGACATCCCGAGCCGGCCGGCGGACCGGTGCAGCAGATCTCGGTGACGCCGGATCCTGCTCTGATCGGTGACGTCATGGACCGACACCATGAGCCCGGCCGGCTCCCCCCGGGTGTTCTCCATACGCATCACGCTCAGGGACAGCGTCCACTGACGCTCACCGGGCTTCCGGGAACGCATCTGTGACTCGTACCCGAAAATCGGGACGCCCGTTTTCAGGACTCGCCGCAGCACCGCCTCGACCGCCGCCGCGTCATCCACCGGCATGACGGCGTCCAGCCGGTCACCGGGAGTGAGCGGTGGACCGCCGAACATGTCCGGGGTGATGTTCGTCCGCACCACAGTGAGATCGGTGTCATGGAATGACATGCCGACCATTTCCTGTCCGAATACCGCGTTCAGAAAGGAGAATCCATGTCCCCATCCGAGTGCCTGGCCGAACGGAACGAACAATACGAGCCGGCGCCCGTGGCTGATCGGTGGCGATGCCCACAGGAAGACATCCGTGTCCCTGCCCGACGCGGAGCGCGCGAGGACCGCGCGCGTACCACCGGTGCCGGCCGCACCCAGCTCTCCCGAGGCCGGCTCGGTGCGCGCCTCGCCCACCGGCTGGGACTTCCGCGCCGACGGCGCGATCAGCAGATCGTCGAACGGCCGGCCCTCCACTTCCGCGAAGGTCATACCGACCAGGAGCTCCGCTTCGGCCGACCACTCCACGATCCTGCCGTGTTCGTCCAGCACCGCGACGGCGGGAGCCGGGAAGCAAAAGCCCGGCTCGCCCATGGCATCGGCATGTTCATCCATTGCGGCTCCCTGGTTCCCCGACGGAGCGTCCTGCCGCTCTCCCTTCGGGTCCTACCCGGGCATATCGCGCGATAAAGGTTTGGATCGGACGCCGGACCGTGCCGCGCCCTCCCGCCGAGGGAAAGGAAGGAGGCGGCACCGGTCAATCCGATGCCGGAACGATTTCCTCGGCACGATCACGCTTGCTGTTCATGTCCCAGTACAACTCGGCGAGAACGTCAGGGTTGAAAACAGGCAGCGCCATGCCCTTGGGAGGCGCAGCCATGCCGGACGGCTTGCCGGAAGCCACCGCTGCTTGATATTTCCCGCCACGGGCGATGTAGCCGCCGACAATGAGGTTCCCGACGTACACGCCCGTGTCCGACAGCTCCGCGTTGAGAGAATGCAGATAATTTCGGGTCGCGGCCGTGACGGTGCCAGGTCCGCTCAGATGCGGCAGCGCCCGCAGGGTGGTGATTCCGTGGGTGGCGAGGATGGCGCCGTCACCGCGTTCGATCATTTCCGGCAGGACGGCCCGCACCACCTCGATCGGTGTGAGGAGGAACAGCTTCAGCCGGTCGCTGAGCGCTTCGCTGGTCAGTCGCGTCGCGGAGGTGAACCCGGTATCGGTGGCGGTCGGTCCGTATGCCACGACGTCGATCCGGCCGAAGCGCTCGCGGATCGCGGCGATCAGGCCCGGCACGGCCGCGCTGTCGATGAGATCTGCGGTGAAGGCCGCGGCCTCGATGCTGTCGGCTGCCAGATCCGACACAAAACCGCGCAGTCGCTCCTCGCGGCGGCCGATCAGAGCGACTCTGTAACCCTCTCTGCCGAACCGGTGGGCGAGTGACATTCCGAGACCGGTCCCGGCGCCGAAGATCGCTATCACTTGGGACATGACTGCTCCAATGGAGACATGATGCTCAAGAAGAGATGATGGAAAGGGAATTCGCGCTCGTTGGGCAATGACGAGGCGGCCTCATGGGACGCGGTAACCCGGCCCTCGGCCCATGAGTGAGCGGATCCCGCCGTGACGCGTGCGCCGCCATCAGAAGGAGTGCGGTCCGAATCGTCGTCGCGCGCTGATCCACCAGGGATTACCGGACAGCCCTCACGGCCCGGGCCGGACGGCACGACATTCACCGCGACCGCGTGAGCGGTTCGAGACGGATGACCGGGAATTTGCGGGTGGTGCGGGTCTCGTACTGTGTGCTGTCGGGCCAGTACGCCGACCAGATGCCGTAGAGCCGCCGCCAGTCCGGCGAAGCGGCGCGGACGACGGTGGCTGTTGCGCGGAGCGTCTCGCGGCCGGTTTCCACGGTGGTCCAGCCGGGTCCGGCCTCGATGTTGGCCACCCACGCGGGGTCCCGCGGTGCGCCTCCGGCCGTCCCGCACACCAGGTAGGCGTCTCCGTCGCCGGCGGCGACCAGTGGTGTGATCCGCGCCTGGCCGGTGGCACGGCCGACATGGTGCAGCAACACCAGTTGTTTTCCTTCGAACGGGCCGCCGACCTCGCCGCCGTTGGCGCGGAACTGTTCGATCACTCGGGCGTTGGCGTCCGCGTACTGATCAGCCATGGTGTCCTCCGATTTTGTCCGTGCGGACCTCATATGGATCGTGATGGTGTTGATGGCGTCGGACGGAGAACGAGCTTGCCGCCCGGATGACCACCGGCCAGGACGGCATAGGCGGCGCGAGCCCGCTCCAGCGGGTACTCCGCGGCGATGGTGACGACGAGCCGGCCGGCCGCCGCCAGTCGTACGAGATCCAGCCGGGCGGCGGTGCGGATGCGTTCGGTGTCCGGTCCGGGACCGAGCGCCTGAGCTCCCGCGGCGAGCGCCGCCTGGAAGTTCGCGATGGTCACGACACGGCTGGGGTCGGCCACGAGCTCCAGGGACACCGCGATCGCCTCGTTGGTGCCGACGGTGTCGATGGCCGCCGAGACGCCACCGGGAGCCAGTGCCCGGACGCGTTCGCTCAGGCCGTCGCCATAGCCGACCGGTTGTACTCCCATGGCGCGCAGTCGCTGGTGGCGGCCCGGTGAGGCGGTGCCGATCACACGGGCGCCGCGGAGCCTCGCGAGCTGAGCCACCATGCCGCCGACCGCTCCGGACACACCGTGCACAAGGACCACGTCTCCGTCGTGCACACGGGCCGCCTCCAGCGTGTGCACGGCGGCGGTGCCACTGCCGAGCAGCCCGGCCGCCTCGGCGAAGCTGAGCGAGGACGGCTTACGCAGCAGCACGCCCGCGGGCAGAGTGACCTCGTCCGCCTGCGCTCCGGGCAGCCAGTGCCCCAGCACCTCGTCACCGACCGCCAGCGGCACGCCGTCGAAACCGACCGCGTCCGCGCCGACAGCGGTGACAACGCCGGCGGCCTCGTTCCCGAGGCGCAGCGGGAGCACGCGCTCGTCGCGGCCCATCATCCCCGCGGCGCGCTTGAGGTCGAACGGGCTGATCGCCGTCGCGTGCACGGCGACCACGACCTCATCCCGCCCAGGCGGCCGGGACGCCACCTCCATGACCTCGATGGCATCCACTCCGCGCCAGGCGGTCGCCGCGATCGCGCGCACCATCACCACGGCCGGCCGCCCGGTCAGAACCCGACCTGCTGCCGGATCAGGATGATGTGAATACGGCCCGGCTGCTCCTGGTGGATCTCCAGGACCTTTCCGACGCTGCTGCGCTGCCCGTACGCCGCCTGCGCGCGGACGTCCTCAAGCTTGAGGCTGTGCTGATAGACCCGCTCACGGGCCACTTCCAGCGTCGGCACGAGCTTGTGCGCGCCGACAACGAAGATCACGTTCGCCGCGCCCCAGGCGTAGCCGGCGAGCTGGCTGCCGGAGGCCGACGCGATGACGAGCGACCCGTCCCGGGTGACCGCCTGCACACTGCCCAAGGCGTAGTCCGCCTGGCCGGCGATCACCTTCATCTCCCGTGCCTGCGTTGTGAAATCCAGCGCGAACATCTTGTTGCGCGCCGACTCGTACGCGTCGCCCTTGTTGACCGCGTCGTCGATCCCGGTCTCCTGCAGCGTCACCGACGCGTTCGTCATCACCGACGAACCGTGCGGGATACGCGCCAAGGCGGCTCGGCGGGCCGCGTGGACGTCATCGACGACCTCCACGCCGAACCCGCGCTCCTGCAGAGCGGCAACCGTGGCGGACAGCGTCGCGTCGTCGGGCAGCGTCGTGAAACGCGCCGACGTGTCGATTGTGGTCATTGCCAGCCCCTTGCTTTCCGTTCTTGTCTTGCCGGGTCAGCGGCGCCGCGCCGTCGACCAGGGACGCTCGGACAGTACGAAGCCGCGGTGTGACCGCAGCCTCGACGGCGTCCCGACGAGCATAAACGGACTTTACCCCGCTTAGCCAGCAGGACGGTAGAGTGAGGCCATGAACCGGCCAGTCGTGACATGGGGTGCGTCGTCGCCCACCGAGCGTGCTGACGCGACACGCAACCGGCAGCACCTGCTGGCCACGGCGCGCGAGATGCTCGCGGAGCTCGGGGCGGACCGGCTCACCATGGACGCGCTTGCCGAACGGTCCGGACTCGGCAAAGGGACCGTTTACCGCCGCTTCCGCACGCGCGCGGGAATCTTCCAGGCACTGCTGGACGACGGCGAACGCACCTTGCAGGAGCAGGTACTTGCCGGTCCGCCGCCGCTGGGTCCCGGCGCTTCGCCCATTGAGCGCCTCATCGCCTACGGGCAGGCCCGCGTTCGTTTTCTCGTCGAGCATCGCGAGATCGCGCGCGCGGCACTCGACGGCCGCCAGCCCATCCCGGCCGGCTCCCAGACATCGCAGACCCACATCCGGATGCTGCTCGCAGGGATCGACCTCGGCCCCGCCGATGTCGCGCTGCTCGCCATCCAGCTCACCGCGGCCCTCGAAGGCCCACTCCTGCTCTATATGTCAGCGACCGAACTCAGCAGCACCGCGCTCCAGGTGGAACAGCGGCTCGCCCGCACCTGGCAGGACCTCGTCCAACGCGTCTGCCGTCCCTGACACCACCTGCTGACCGACACCGCCTGCCGACTGGCACCACCTGCCGACGCTCCGGAACACACCACGTGAAAAGCCGGGCGGAGCCGGAGCAGCCATGAGGAGTGCGGCAGACGTCGCCACACTCGTCCGCCTGTTACTGCCGCGGGTCGCCATGGGCCTGCTCGGAGAGCTCCTCCCAGGCGCGCCAGACTTCATGCGCTGCTCGTACTCGGCGGCGATCCGGTCCACCTGGCCCCGGCCGAGAAGGAACCGCAGAGGTGGCCGCTCGGAGTCGACGATCTCCAGAATGGGGCCGCGAGTGGCGGCGGGATCGCCGACCATGCCCGGCTTGATCCGCGCGGCGCGGGCGGCTCGGGCCGGCTCGTAGACATCGATCGGAGTGGCGTGGACCGCGGAGCTGCCGCTCCAGTCCGTGCCGTAGTTGGTCGGCTCGACAACGGTGACGTGCACACCGAAGGGCTCCATCTCCTGGGCCAGCGACTGGCTGAACGCCTCCAGCCCCCACTTCGAGACGTGGTACATGCTCAGGTTCGCGAAGGCCATCACACCGCCGATCGACGACACCTGGAGGAAGTGGCCGCTGCCCTGCGCGCGGAAGATCGGCAGCGCCGCTTTGGTCACCCACAGCGCACCGAAGAGATTGGTCTCGATCTGGGCGCGGGCCTCGGTCTCGGAGATCTCTTCGACAGTGCCGAACAGGCCGTAACCGGCGTTGTTGACCACGACGTCGAGGCCGCCGAAGTGCTCGTGTGCGCGGGCCACGGCCGAGTCCACCGCCGGCTTGTTGGTGACGTCAAGCTCCAGTGGCAGCAGCACCAGGTCGCCGTACCTGTCGGTGAGCGGCTGAAGGCTGCCGGTGTCGCGGGCGGTGGCGGCGACCTTGTCGCCACGCTCCAGCGCGGCCTCGGCCCACTCGCGGCCGAAGCCGCGTGAGGTACCGGTGATGAACCAGACCTTCTCGTTGGTACTCATGCTCAGCCGCCTCCATCTCACCTGTCTTGCTTGTTCGGCTTGTCTTGCCTGTCCAAGCCGGACCGGTTCAGGACGCACCGGGGCGCGGAAGGCGGCCCGGCTCTCCGGCGGTGTCACTCGGAGCGTTCCAGCTTGCCAACAGGCGCAGTTTGTCCTCCGAAGGTGAGTTCCGGTCCGCCGTGTAGAGGATGACGCTCTGCCCGTCGTCCCCTGTCAGGGACAGCGTCTCGTAGTGCAGATCCAGCTCTCCGACGGTCTCGTTGAAGAACTTCTTGCTTCCGTAGGAGTGCTCGTAGAGCTGGTAGTCGGACCAATACCGGGCGAACTCGGGTGAGGCGATCATGATCTCGCCGACGAGCTGCTCCAGCAGTGTGTCTCCCTGCCTGCTGACGGTGAGATGACGCAGTGCCGCGGCGGTCTGCGGCGCGATCTGTGTCCACTGGGGATAGACGACCTTCGCGCGTGGGTTCAGGAACGTCCAGCGGGCGAGATTCCGCTCCCTGAGCGGCAGCGCGTCGAAGTCGTCGATCAGGAGCCGCGCGGCGTCATTGACGGCCAGGACATCCAGGCGTGGGCCGTGCAGCAGTGCGGGCGTGTCCAGCGCGTGGACCATCGCGACGAGCCCCGCCCGGGGTTTGGACACGGGCCGCGATGCCGGCCCGGTCGCCGGCCCGCCTCTCGGCCCGGGTGAGGGCCGGCCTGCGGCGGCCCGGACGAGCGTACGGAAGTGCTCCCGCTCCAGGCCGTCGAGCTGGAGGGCGTCCTCGACGGCGCGCAGGACCTGGTCCGACACCTGGCCGACGCGGCCCTGCTCCAGCTTGGTGTAGTAGGCAGCGCTGATGCCGGCCAGCGCGGCCACCTCCTCCCGGCGCAGCCCCGCGACCCTTCGGGCGAGCGAGGAGGCAGGCAGTCCGGCGCGCTGCGGGTCGAGAGCGGCACGGCGCGAGCTCAGGAACTCTCCCAGTGGGTGGCGGTCGGTCATACCTCCACCGTAGGCGCGATCCCGGCCAGCCGGTGGCCCGGCCTGGCTCCGCTGGTACCACCCTCAGCGGTATCACCTTGCCTCTTCAAAGCCCTGGCCTGGCGTGGTCGTCTGGGCAGTGGCGCGGCCGTCCCGTACGAGGCGGGCCGCGACCCGATCGCGGCACCCGCGCTGTGACACCGGTACCGCCCCGTCCGTCCGTTTCCTGGTTCCATCCGTTTGGAGATCACCATGACCACCCAGGTCCCCGCGCTTGCCGCGCCCAGCGCCAAGGCTCCCTTGCGGCCCACGGCCATCGAGCGCCGCGCTCCCGGTCCGCACGACGTGGTCATCGACATCGCCTACACGGGGATCTGCCACACCGACCTGGCGCTGCTGCACGAGGAGTGGGGCGCGGGCATGGTCTTCCCGATGGTGCCCGGCCATGAGATCGCCGGACATGTCAGCGCCGTCGGCACCGACGTGTCCCGCCACGCGGTGGGTGACCGGGTCGGCGTGGGCTGCTACGTCGACTCCTGCCGGGAGTGCGGCGCGTGCCTGGCCGGACAGGAACAGCACTGCCTCAAGGGCGAGGTCCTCACCTACGGCGGCGTCGACTACCAGGGACGGCCCACGTACGGCGGCTACAGCCGGCAGATCGTCGTCGACGAGAACTACGTGCTCCACATCCCCGACGCCCTGTCGCTCCAGGGCGCCGCACCGCTGCTGTGCGCCGGCATCACCATGTACAACCCGCTGCGACGCTGGAACGCCGGACCCGGCACAAAGGTCGCCGTCATCGGCATGGGCGGCCTGGGCCACGTCGGGATCAAACTCGCCCACGCGATGGGCGCCGAGGTGACCGCGCTCGGCCGCAGCCTGGCCAAGCGCGACGACGGACTGCGCTTCGGAGCCGACGACTACCGTGCCACCAGCGACTCCGCCACCTTCACCGAACTCGCCGAATCCTTCGACCTGGTTGTCAACACCGTGGGTGCCGGCGGCGGCCTCGACGCCTACCTCAACCTCTTGCGCCTGGACGGAGTCCTGGTCAACGCGGGAGTCAGCACGGAACCACTCGACTTCCACGGACCCCTCCTCGGCGACAAACGCCGGATCATCGCCTCCACAAAGAACGGCGGCGTCGGGCAGTGCCAGGAGATGCTGGACTTCTGCGCCCGGCACGGCATCACCGCGGAGACGGAAACGGTCGCTGCCGACCAGGTCAACACCGCCCTCGACCGGCTCGACCGTGGCGATGTGCGCTACCGCTTCGTCATCGACACCGCCACCATCACCGCATCGGCCTGATACCAGCCGCCTCGTCACGGCGACAGGCGGCCGGCTCTTCCCTTCAGCGGCTGCGGCCTCAGGAAGCCACGGGACGTGTCTCAGTCCAGTCGACCATCAGCTTCCGCTCCGCGAAGAACCAGCGACCGTCCAGTTTGGTGAATGTGTCGAGGTAGCGGATGGAGGCCACCATGAGTGTGCGCCTGCCGTCGAGCGTCCACACATGGTGTGCAAGGCAGTACGACTCACCGGTGGCCTGTTCGCCGTCGAGGACCACGGTGCTCTGGCCGTTGAAATGGGTGGTGGTCTCATAGGTATTCAGATGGTCGAAGACAGGGGCGAGCGCCTCTCTCCCGCGCAGCCGCTGTGACGGCTCCGCGGAACGGCTGTCCATGTGGACGACGAAACTCGTGTCCTTGGTGAACAGCGCCATCTGGCCTTCCGCGTCACGCCGATCCGCGCAGTGTGCGTAAGCGTCGATGAGCTCACGGATGGCGAGGCGGTCGGCCCCTTCCTGAGGAGAGAGAGTGTGGTGAATTCCCATGGTGATTCTCCGAGCGTGCGGCGAAACGAGAAGCGAATGCGGCGGGGACGCCGGCGCCTGAGCGGCGCTGGGGCGACCAACTATTTGACATCTGTCAAATAGACTACCTCGCGACGCCGGCCGTGCTCAACCGAGGACAGGCCGCGTCCGCACCCCTGGTCCGTCCGGAGGCGGTCGGCGTGACACCATCGGCGAAGGGGAGGGAAGCGAGGAGTGGCGGCATGGTGGATCCGCGAATCAGCCGCACGGCACATGCGTTGGAGGCGGCGGTGATCACACTTGCCGGCGAGCGCTCAGCGTCTCGGATCAGCGTCTCCGAGCTGGCCGACAGGGCCGGCGTCAGCCGTGCCACCGTCTACAACCGGTACGGCACACCGCTTGAGGTCTTGGTCCATGTCCTGAGAAGGGATTTGGACTCCGCCCGTCACGAGGATGAAGCCCGCCGGAGGACGGGAAGCACTCAGGCGGACGAGGCGCTTCGGCTGGCCACTCAGGACATCGCCGACCACGTTCTGCGTTTCGCCGAGATCTATCGCCGAGCCCTTCTTGACCCGGCCGATCAGGGTGTCTATGCGGCGTTGGCCGACCACTTCGCCGAATACAGCCTGCCCTTCATCGAGCGATCGGCTCCTTTGCCGGTGCCGGAGAGCAGTCACATGATCGTGGCCCAGTTCCTTTCGCACGGTTTTGTCGGAGCGATCAAGCAATGGCTGCTGGATGAGACCATCACGCGGGACGAGTTGGTCGAGGCGGTCAACGCCTGCGCCCCGGCGTGGTGGTCCTGAGCGCCGGGCCCGGCACTGTGTTCGGCACCTCCCAACGCCGTCCAGTGGGTCATCTCGGGCGTTCCCTGGGTTCACCTCGCGAGGACTTCGAGGATTTCCCGGGACGCCGGTCCTGCCGAGGCCGGGTTCTGGCCGGTGTGAAGATTGCGGTCGACGACGGTGTACGGCTCCCAGAGCGGGCCGCGGGAGAAATCCACGTGAAGCTTTCTGACCTCGTCCTCCATCGTCCACTTGGCCTTGGACCGGAAGCCCACCGCCTCTTCCTCGTCGTTGGTGAAGCCGGTGACCCGATATCCGTCGAACGGAGACGTACCGTCGGCCCGCTTGGTGGCCAGCATCGCGGCCGGCGCGTGGCAGACCACGCCCAGCGGCTTGCCCGAGGCGAGGGCCTCCGTCAGGATCCTGGCAGAGTCCTTGTCGAAGGCCAGGTCCTCCATGGGACCGTGGCCGCCCGGATAAAACACCGCGTCGTAGTCCTCGACGCGGACGTCCTGCAAGGGCATCGGGCGCCGCAGTTCGTCGGCCCGCTCGACCACCATCTCCTCATCGCGGGAGACCTCCGCACTGCCGGCCATCTCGGGCCACAGGCTCATGGTGTCGACTCGCGGCACCACGCCGCCGGGCACCGCCACCGTGACCTCGTAACCGGCCTGCGTGAACGCTGTGTACGGGGCCACGAACTCCTCGGCCCAGAAGCCCGTCGGATGCCTGTGGCCGTCCTTCAATGTCCAGTAACTCGCTCCCGTGACAACAAACAGGATCTTCGCCATCGAAATCGCCTCCTCGGCCCGGCCCGGCGACCACCGGGCCGCGACACAGCGCTGCGTAAGGGCTGTCCCGTAATCCCGGCGCGCGCGACGCTACGGCGCCTCGCTACGTTGCCGGAACGCCCGAATACATCCAGTATGCGGGCGTTCAGACCACGCGGCGAGCGCCCGTGCCAGGCGTCGCGAGCCAGGCGCCCTCCTGCGGCACGCGCCGGTCGCCACAGCGACAGCGCCGGATCGGCCCGGCCTCCGCACCGTCCACATCGTGGGCATCACCCACCGGCCGGGCAGTGCAATGTAGTTGACGATCCCGAAGAGTCCCGGATGATCCTCCATTGGAGTGCGGAACATGGATATGTCGAGACGTCAATTCGCCACCGCGACGACCGCCTGGCCTGTCCGGCGGATCATGTGGCTTTCACGCCGGTTGCTCGTTGCTTCGGGCATGGCTCGGAGGGATCTGACGAATCGTTAGTTGTCGCTTCTGGAGCCGCGTCTGCCGCCGTCAGGCGGTCGGGGAGGCCAGTGGAGCAACCACCGCGCGGTGCTCAACGGGATCCTGAAACACGCTTCGACCGTGCGCACCATCGGCGCCGCAACAAGGCCGAACGGACATCAACCGGCTCAAGAACTCCCGCGCCGTCGCGAGCCGTTACAGCAAACGGGCCTATGTCTTCCACGGCACCGTCACCACAGCGACCATCCGCCCATGGCTCCACCCGTGACTCGGCGGACAGGACTGGCAACCTGGTCGGAGGCGGAAACGCTCAGCGCGCGTTGAACGCCGCCTGCAACGCGTCCGCCGTGGGAGCGATGACAACCGCGTCCTCCTGAAGCTCCACAGGAAGATGACGGCGCTCCTCCTCGTGGAAGATCAGTGCCCCACCGTTTTGGGGGACGATCGAGGCTCCGAGGGCTGCCGCCAGCCGGGCAAGCACGCCGAGCATCGCGCCACCGGCAAAGTGCGTCGCCGTCACGCACGGCATCCCCTTATCGCCGTGGGACTTGTGGTAGACATCCGCTTCGCCGCCGTCCTCCATCGCACGCCCCGCGCAGGCCAGGCCGGGTCCTGTAGCAACGTCCGCATTCAGTCTCTACAGTCACCCCATGGCCATCAAGGACGAGCACCCAAGCCGGCCCGACATCGCCGCGATGCTCACCGACCAGACGAACGCGTGCAAGGCAGCACGCGAAGCCATCGCCGCCGGCGGCGACGTACAGGTCTCGGACAGGGAGGTGCCCCACTGGATGGTCGCCGGCATCGCCGCGACGAGGCTGAGACGGTCGTTGGACCGCGGCCTGCCAACCCTCGGCCTCGGCGAGACCGTTGAGATCCTCGCGCGGCACCGCGGCAAGCAACTGCGTACCGGCACCATCGTCGCGGCAGACCGGCTCTCGCTCTTCACACTCTACTTCGACGCCACCGGGACCGAGCTCCTGGCATGCAGCGGCATCCAACGCTCTCCAAGTCCCAGCACGGAGGACTCGTTCGAGCCCTGAGGTGATCCGCGTCCGCGTCACCGGCGTCTGTCCGACCACAGCCGCCACTACCTGCAGAATCTCAGCTTCGAGGAGCGGGTCGTGGAGGCGGGCAATGCCGAAAGATCTCGACTGCGGCCAGGTGTTGCGGACAGCCCTTGGGCGACCTCAGGCGCGGAAGTGCGGGTGTGCGCGCCGCCGGGCGTTTTGATGATTGGCGTGATCGTGGTCGGCGGCGGACCGACCGGCTTGATGCTGGTCGACGAGTCGCGGCCGCACGGTGTGCACGTGGTCGTGCTGGAGTAGTTGACCGAGCCGACCAAGCAGTCCCGCGGGCGCGGCCCGCACGCGCGCAGCGTAAAGATGGCCGCTCAGTGGCAGGCGTCGCTCACTCGCCGGGAAGCGAGTCCAGGAGCTTCCGCGCGGCCTTCAGGTCATTGCTGTCCGCCGTGTCGCCGAGGGCAAGGAGCTGGCGGAGGCAGGAGCGGGCCTCAGCGGTCTCTCCCAGCTCGATCAGGGCCTGACCCAGATCCAGCAGCAGGCTGCCCTCCACATCGGGAACGCCGATACGCCGCATCTGGAGCAGGCCACTGCGAAAGTGGTCGGCTGCCTCGCGCCACCGCCCCAGAGCGGCGTAATCGCGACCGAGGCCGCTGATCGTCTTGGCACGGCATCGGTCGGCGACGTGCCCGCGTACCGGGCAGTCGGGCGCATCCAGGAAGGCGATTATGCGCTCGTGCAGGACCAGGGCTTCCTCGGCGCGGCCGAGTTCGCGCGGGAAGATCCGCTGGAAGGTCATGGCTGCGAGCCAGGCCTCGTGGTCGCCGGCGGCTTCGAACAGGTCGACGGCGGCGCGAACCTTGTCGAAGCCCTTCTGGCTCTCACCGAGGTAATAGTGGGCCAGTGCCGCGTAGTTCAGTGCCCAGGCCTGCTGGGAGGCGTCCTGGGCGCGGCGGGCGCACTCCAGCGCTTCGTCGGCTCGTTCGATGGCCTCGCGGTAGCGCTGCTCGCAGTCGGCCAGGGTCCAGGAGTAGAGGTTGAGGTGGACGGCCTGCAGGTACGGGTCGTCGAGTGCGGCGGCGGCCTCGCTGGACAGGCGGAAGACCTCGGGCCAGTGCCCCCAGAGGGCCCACAGGCCGACAAACCATTCCATGGCAGCGGCGGTCTCCACCACCCGGGTGTGCTCGCCACGGGCGGCCGCGCCGCGCAGTGCGGCGAACCAGGCGGGGGCTTCACTCTCAAGCCAGGCCCGGGCCTGCTCCGGGCTCTCCAGCGGGACCAGGCTCTGCGAGGACGCGGGCGGTGCGCCGTCCACCCGGCGGCCGGCGACGGTTGCGGTCTCCAGCAGCCAGGCGCGCAGCCGCTCCTCGGCCGCTTCCTGCTCGCCGGGCTCCTCCTCGCGCGACAGGCGGGTGCGCGCGAACAGCCGCAGCAGGTCGTGCAGCTGATACCGGCCGGTGAAGGATGCCTGCAGCAGCCCGGCCTCCACCAGATCCTCCATCACGTCCTCGGCCTCGAAGACGTCGGTGGCGGTCAGCGCGGCGCCATAGGCGGCGGTCATGTCCGGCCCCGGGACCAGGCTCAGCAGCCGCAGCATCCGGGCGGCCTGGGAAGTCAGCTGGCGGTAGGAGAGCTCGAACGCCGCCTCCACCCGCACGTCACCCGCGGCCAGGGCGCCCAGCCGGCGTTCCTCGTCGGTCAGGCGGCGGACCAGGTGCTCCACGCTCCACCCCGACCGGACCGTCAGCCAGTTCCCCGCCACCCGCAAGGCCAACGGCAGACGTCCGCACAGCTCCGCCACCCGCGCCACGGCCCCGGTTTCCGCCTCGGCCCGTTCCTTGCCCAGGATTCGGCTCAGCAGCTCGACGGCTTCAGCCTGCGCCATCTCCGACAGCGCCAGGCGGTCGACGTCCTCCAGCCCGGTCAACGGCCGCCGGCTGGTGACCAGCACCAGACTCCGCCCGCCCGGAGGCAGCAGCGGACGTACCTGCCCCTCGTCGCGGGCGTTGTCCAACACCACCAGGCACCGGCGCTCACCCAACTGAGCCCGCAGCAACCCCGCACGACCCTGCGCGTCCTCCTGCGCCAGCCTGCGGTCCGACACCCCCAGGGCCTTCAGCAGCTTCAGCAGCGCCTCACCCGGGTCCACAGGGCCTTCCACCCCGTGCAGGTCCACCACAAAACACCCGTCAGGGAACTCCCCTGCCAGGTCCGCCGCCGCCTTCAGCGCCAGCGTCGTCTTCCCGCACCCCGGAGGACCCGAGACGACCGACACCGACACACCGCTACGTGACCGGTCCGCTGCCTCCCGCAACCGCGCGAGCTCACGGTGGCGTCCCGTGAAGTCCCCCACGGATCGCGGCGGCACAGCCGTCCCCGCCACCGCCACCTCACCCGTCGAACGCCCCGCCCGCGCAGCCGCCAGCAGAGCCTCCCGCTCCGTATCCGCCAGCCCCAGCCCCTCCGCCAGCGCCACCACCGAACGCCGCTGCGGAACCCGGCTGCGCCCCCGCTCCATATCGCCGATCGCCCGGCCACTCACACCGGACGCCTCGGCCAGCTCCTCCATCGTCAAACGAGCCTGCTGCCGCAGATCACGCAGCACAACCCCGAACGGTCTCTCCCCAGACACAACCCCTCCTCCTTTCTCCGCCCCGACGCGGTTGTGGACGGTCGGCCAGGCGCCGAACTCCCTCGGCATCTCCCGCCGCTGCCCGCCCGTCCTGAACGGCCGGATCACGGCCTCGGCCCGATGCGCTGTCTCTCCTCGTCGGGCGCCCTCGCGCCATTCAAGACGATCCGCCCGATCGGGCCCCAGCACGTCCACGGATTAATCACGCCTCGATATGCACCCTAAGGGCTGACCCGTGTTGATCTTTCACGGATATGAACCTTGCCCGGAGATATGAACCTCGCCGCCGGCCCGCACGCGATCGGCGAGCCGCCACTCGAAGTCGCCCCGGCCAGGATCACCAACGCCGGCAACGCCCTCACCGCACACCTCAACCCCGTCCGAGCACCCATCACCCTCGCTGTCCAGCCCGCCCCAGGACCCCGCCGCTGGACCCCGCTGGACCGGCTGGTCCCCAATCGGTCCTCAAGAAACACGGAAAGGCGGCACCGGATTTCTCCGATACCGCCTGCGACCTGCGAAAACGCTGGTCGGGACGACAGGATTTGAACCTGCGGCCCCTTGACCCCCAGTGAACGAAATACCGTCCAGGGGTCGCAGGTCAACGGCGGTTGTGGGGTCCGCTGTTGTCCGTGGCTGTGCGGGGGAATCCGTGGGTGTTGCCGTCGATACTGCCGTCAGCGGTACGGGAGTTATGTCGTGCTGTTGCTGGAGCGGCTGCGACGCACGAGGACCTTACTGCCATACGCCAAATTCGGCACGGAGTATGGCGCGGATGGTCTGCTCGTACAGCTCATCGCCGGTGCTGGCACCCACCGCGCCCAACGGAGTGCCGAACACGGCCGCGCAGGCCGCATCCCCACCCACGCCCTGGACGACTACGTCCAGCGCCACCTGGAAGAGGCCGCCCGATGACCACGCCCCGCGACA
>NZ_JARBAE010000031.1:0-95999 GCF_033795305.1 Streptomyces sp. AK02-01A | reverse complement strand
TACGCGAACGATCCTCCGCCTTGCGATCGCACGCACCAGACGCCGCGAGCCCCGCCCCAGGGGGCGGACGGCGCTACTTTCGAAACACGCCCTAGACGCCGATGTGCAGGTAGGGCACCCAGGCCATTGGATCGTCCTGGTGTTGATCACGCAGGCGACGAGTGGTGTGGTGGACGGCGCCGGCGGCGTTCCGTGGGTTCTCGCAGACCGAGACAGCGACCACGGGGGCCGTGCGGTCGCTCACGGACCAGAGGGTGGCGACGACCTGGCGGTATCCGATCACGTGAAAGGCGGCGCCGAGGTGGACCGCTTCGTCAGGCAGCACGAGGCCACCGAGAGCGGTTTCGCAGGCCAACAGCACCGCGAGCCTGGCCGGTTCGAGATCGAGGGTGATGAGATCGGTGAGGCGCAGCGGAGCATCGTACAGATAGAGGGCGCTGCTGCTCGGGTCGGAGAGGTCCTGCCCTCCATGGCAGGCGAAGTGGATGTACGGGTGGGTGGGCATGGCCCGGATGACCGACGACCGGGTGGCTTCCGCACCGATGAGTGTGGTGCACGGACCGGTGAAGTGGGTCTTGAGCAGGTCGGCCTCGGCAGCCGCGGTGGGCAGCGCGCTCGTGGCGGCGGCGTAGGGCAATGCGGTGGGGACGGCGGTGATCAGCAGCCCTTCGGCACCGGGCGTCGCCGGGTCGGGGCGCATGGCGTGGATCAGAGCGCGCAGGTTCGGCGTATACGACGACATGACCCGGTCCAGTACGGCGTCTCCGCACCGGTCGTCGTCGGGGTCGTGGTAGCCGGCGGCGTGCAGCGGAAGGTACGTGAGCGGCCCGGTCGCCGACCACCAGATCCGCGGCCAGTCGCCTTCGGGCGAGGACGGTGAGGACGTGTGCCCCAGTGCGTCGAGCACCTCGCCCGCGCAGACCTCCCACATCCACTCCAGGCATGCGAAGATCGCCTGTCGTGCGGCCCCGTGGCCGTCGTGGGTCAGACGCTCGACCGCCGCCAGGCACTGGGTCGCCCGCTGTGCCGCGTCCTCGTAGGTCAGTGCGGGCAAGGGAATCACCTGGACTCCGTCGACACCGACCACGAGGGCGTCGCATCGAAACCGGCTGACGTTCACGATCACCACGGGGCCGCTTGCCGCTGCCTGTGAAAGTTGCGCGAACGGCGTCGGGAGAAGGAAATGAGCGAATCCTTCGAGGGCGCGGACATGGGCGAGGAGGCCGTCCCATTCGTCGGCCACCTGCCGGCGGTCGTCGGGGTCCTCGCTCGGCTTGTCGAGACGGGCCGCCAGCCGGCCGAGCCGGGTGGCGATGTCGGGATGGGCTTCGCGCAGTGCGGTGAGATCGGTTCGAGTGTCCAGCAGTTGTCCCCAGAGAACCGAACGCCCCTGTTCCAGCAGTTCCACCGCGCGTTCGGGCTCGCCGGCCGCGATGGCGGACGCGGCAGCCTCCGGGCCGAGGCCGGCGGACTGCTGGAGCAGGCCCTCGCGGGTGGGCCGGTCGAGGCCGCGCCAGGCCAGCAAGGGCAGTAGTCCGACCGCGGTCGCGTAGTCCTCCAGCGCCTCGGCCGTCCGGCCGTGCTCACTTTGGGTCGTCGCGGCGAGTGCGGCGGCCATAAAACGCATTCGGGCTTGGCCGGGTGTCGCGGCGGCCGTCCGCCACGTCGCTATCGCCTCGTCGAGATCCTGCGCGGAGCCGGTGGACCGGGCCCTGGTGCTGAGGCAGATTCCCAGGCCGGTGAGGGAGTCCGCCGTGCGGTTGGCCGCCTGTCCTCGCGTGACCAGCCGATAGGAGTCGATCGCCCGGTCGAGGTCGGCCGGGTCACCGCGAGCCTTGAAGCGATCACGCCATGCCTCAGCCAGTTTGTCGAGGACTGCGACATGGTCGGCCATGTCGGGGGACAACGGCTCGATCGCCTGCTGGAGAAGGGCGATCGCGACGTCGAGGTCGTCAAGGTCGCCATGGATTCGATAGCGGCTCAGCCGCGCGCCACCGAGGTTGGCCAGCGCCGCATGCCGGTACCTGGCCTTGGGCGGAGCGAAGTCGACCGCGCGTTCGCCCGCGTCGACGGCCTCGTCGAGGTCGGTGGGGTCCGACGTGTGCCGGTACCGGTCGTGCAGCAGCGTGCACAGATTGCTGAGCAGCATGGCGTCATGAGGCTGGGCAACCAGTGCCTCCTTGATCGAGTCGACCGCGCGCATCAGGTCGGCGGGCTCGGTGAGAAAGCCGTACCGCGCGGCCAACGCATCGGCGAGGTTGACCAGAGCGGTCTTGCGGGCCACATCACCCCGGGGCAGCGCGTGCGTCAGATCGGTCAGCAGAGCGATCGCTTCGTTGAGCGCGGCGAGGTCCGTGGTCGTCTTGAAGATGACCGTCTGAACGGTGGCCAGGGACAATCGACACCACACACCGTCCGGATGCTCCAGCGGCGTTACGGCGAGTGCCTGACGCAGAGGCGAGAGTGCGCGGGCGAAATCGCCCGGATCGCCTGTGCTGAGCGCCTTTTCGTACTCGTGCTCGGCGCGGCTGAGCCGCATCGCCTGATCGCGCCCAGTCACCTGCGTTTCCACACTCCCTTGCGCCGACCGTGCTGCTGTGGCAGCTTCGCCAGTTCCTCGCGGGCCGCCTGCAGATAGGCGTACGCCCGTTGTTGGAGTCCCTCGTCGTGTGACGTGACGGCCACTTCGAAGAACTCGGCCGCCGCCTCCAGGTCCGTACGGTCGCCGGTCCGCTGGAAGCGAACCCAGTGGAAGTAGGCGAGGTCACCGAGGAATCCCGGCCGCTCCCTCCGATGTGGTCCGAGAGCGTCGCCCGCCTGCCGGAGAGTGGCGATCGCCAGGTCGAGATCCTGGCGGCGACCGGAGTGGTTGAACCGCGTCCCCAGAGCGATGCCGAGGTTGTTCTGCCGAACGGCCAGGTCGACATGGTCCGGAGGTGTGTACGCGATTCCCTCACCCAGCAGCTCGATCGCCCGATCCAGATCGGTGGCGTCGCCGCCGCGGTCGAATCGCAGGCGCAGCGCGATGCCCAGATTGTTCGCCGACTCGGCCCGGTGAGCTCCCTGTGGCGGTAGCGCCGCGAACGACTCCTCGCCCGTACGAACGGCGTGATCGACAGCGGACGGATCGCCGGTCATCTCGTACACGGTGAGCCAGCCCGAGCAGGCGTTCGTCAGCATGCCGGCGCGATCGGGATGGTCAGAGGACGCGGCGGCCGCGGCGTCCAGGAAGAGGTTGATCGCCCCGGCCACCGACGGCACGTCGTTTTCCGCGACGCCGTGGTTCATCAGGTTGAGCGCCTTGCCCGCGAGCTGCTCCGGCTTGCGGTACGGCGGCAACTCCGCGATCAGTTCGACGGTCAGCAGCAGCGGTATGGGGAGGGTCTGCGGCGCGGAGCGGTGGACCGGGGCCAGCAGCCTGGCTGTCTCGGGAAGGACGGGCAGCTCTGCGCCTGGCCGCAGAATGCCGTTACGGCACAGGTGGATCAGCCCGAGGAGCTGCACCACATCCACGAACTCTGCCGACCCGGCCGGTGTCTGCGCGGCGAGCCAGTCGGCGAGTGCGTTCGCCTCACGATCGAATACGGCTTCGGCTTTCCCGCCCGCCATGTACCGATCGATCCGGTTGCGTAACTCTCTTTTCGCTACGTCCCGTTGGGCGGTCATCCGCTAAGTATTACCCACGCGGCGCAGTCCGATCGGGCAAAATGAGAGAACCAATCCGGCGTGGTGAAGCGGAGGTTCGGGGCCTGATGGAGGAGTCGGATCCAACCGAGGACGAGGCGTTCGCGGTGTGGTGCGCGCATCTGACCGCGATCCGCGAGGAAGCCGCGGAGGCCGGTGCTACCGCTCGGCTCGAACGGGATGTCGCCAGGGTCCGCGCCGGCGGCTCGGCGCTGACGGCATACCGGAAGTGGCGGAGCGCGGACGAACCCGGTACGTGGCGCTCATGGTCGGATCCTCCCGGAGCCGGCGTGGCCGGGCTTCCCGGCCCGTCCCCGGTCAAGCCGACCGGAGCTGGGGCGTACCGCTGTCCGGTGACCAGGTGCGACCGCCGTGCGGCCCGTGACGAGCAGGGTCATGTGCCCACCTGCGCCGCGTTCGACATCCCGATGACACCGGCCCGCTGATGATCGGGCTGCTCACCGAGGTGGGCAAACGCATCGCTACCCGATGGTTCACCGAAGTACTGCTCCCCGGCCTGCTCCTGGTAGCGGTCATCGGCTGCGCGGCAGCACTCGGCCATGGCCAAGCGCTCGACTCCGACGCCCTGGTCGCTGCCACCGAACGCGTGTGGGCCCGGCTGCGGGGTCACCCGGTCCGCTGGGCGGTGGAGCTGGCCCTCGCTGTCGCCGCAGCCGGGCTCATGGGTATCGCCGCCCGTGGCACCGGAGGGCTGGTTCAGCGCTTCTGGCTGCGCGAACGGCATCTCCTGCCTCAGCCGGCGCGGTTCACTTCGCGCCGGTGGTCCAGGCACCACCGGGCGTTGACCGCGGCAAGCCGCCACGGCGTCGAACCCGTGCGGGCGTACCTGCCGCAGCGGCCGACCTGGATGAGCGACCGCCTTCGCCTGATCGAGGCCAGGATCCATGGTCAGTACTGGTTCAGCGCGACACT
Source organism: Streptomyces sp. AK02-01A (assembly GCF_033795305.1). Taxonomy (NCBI): domain Bacteria; kingdom Bacillati; phylum Actinomycetota; class Actinomycetes; order Kitasatosporales; family Streptomycetaceae; genus Streptomyces; species Streptomyces sp. AK02-01A. Next base: position 91,382 of record NZ_JARBAE010000031.1, on the reverse strand, counting down.
CGCCTGGCCCCGGATCTGGCTGCTTGTCTCAGAGGAAGTGCATGCCCCTGTCCGCCAAGCTCGCGCCCGCTTCGACGAGGCATGCGTCCTCGCGGGCTGGTCGATTCCCTATCTCCTGGTCGGTCTGTACTGGTGGCCCGCGTGCCTCATCGGCTTGACCACCACCTTGGTCGCCTGGCGCCGAGCCCGGCTCGCCCTCGACGAGTTCGCGACCCTGGTCGAGTCCACGATCGACATTCACTGGCGAACACTGGTCACGGCGCTGGGCGTCACGATCTCCGGCGACGCGGTTACCGCGGAGGAAGCAGCGCTGATCGAGGATCGACTGCACAAGGGTGCGTGACCACCACCGGAGAACGTCCGTGCTCAGTGCTCGGACGTCCGGTGAGGACAGGAGCGGGCAGGTGCGGTGTGCGTACCGCGGGCACCGGCACGCGGCGATGCCGGCTGCCGCAGCGAGATCGATCCGCATCAGGACGTGTTGGTGGCGCACGTGTTGGCGCCGCGCCGCCACCGGCGCGGTCACTCGGGAAGCGTCACTCCCACCCGGCCAGCAGGCCCGCGAGCAGTACCTCCAGGAACTGGCGGAGCGACTCCGTGAAGTCCAATCGCATCGCGGCCAGCTCCGGATGGGCCTCGTAGGCGGCGAGCATGGCGGCCGAAGGATGCGCGTGCGCCCATAGCGCGCCGGTCGTCATGATGGCGGCGGCGGCGAAACGCGGTGCGTTGGCCGCGCCGAGTTCGGGCAGCCGCCCGCCGATCATGTCGGCGAGCGCCTCGACGTCGCTGATGGCGGCGCGTTTGTACTCGGCTGCCACCTGAGCGGAGACATTGCGTTCGAGCACCGCGGCCTGGGCGCTCAGCAGATCGCACAGGACGGGGCGTGCCGCCAGGGTCGTCGCGGCCGTGGCGGCCACGGCCCGGCTGCGGCCGACCAGTTCCGCATCCGGATTCACCGTACGGCCGAGCGCAGGGTCCAGGTGTTCCAGCCACTCCTGCGACGCGGTGTGGAGCAGCTCCAGCAGCACGGCCTCGCGGGACTCGAAGTAGCGCAGCACGTTGGATTTCGCGAGCCCCACGCGACGGCTCAGTTCGTTCAGACTCACCTCGGCCACCGGCATCTCCGTCAGCATTGCCGCGGCGGTCTCCAGAATGAGTCGCCGGCGCTGGGCGCGTTGCTCCTGGCTGCGCGCGCGCTGAAAGCCCTGAGGCGGCGTCGGTGCTGAGGTCGGGACCACGCCGTCATCGTACAGACCTCCGGTCCATTGCTATCAGACCGCCAGTCTGTTAATTTCTCCACAACAGACCGGCGGTCCGCTATGGCGTCGGTCGAGCGAGAGCGCCGAGGAGTCCCATGTATGCAGTTCCCGACCAGACCGGAAGGACCGTGGTCGTCACCGGTGCCAACAGCGGCACGGGCAAAGAGGCCGTCCGCCGGCTCGCCGCTGCCGGAGCACGCGTCATCATGGCCGTACGCACCCCGGTCAGAGGTGAGCACGCCCGCGACGAGATCCTGGCGCAGAACCCGCAGGCCCGCCTGGAGGTGCGCCGGATCGACCTCGCCGACCTGGCCTCGGTGCGAGAGTTCGCCGACGGCGTCCTCGCCGACGGCCCGCTGGACCTGCTGGTCAACAACGCCGGTGTGATGGCACCCCCGACCCGCATGACCACAGCCGACGGCTTCGAGCTCCAATTCGGCAGCAACTTCCTGGGCCCGTTCGCCCTCACCCTGCATCTGCTTCCCGGCCTGCTGGCCGCCCCGGCGCCGCGAGTGGCGACCATGAGCAGCGGCACCGCTTCGTACGGCCGGATCCACTTCGACGACCTCCAATGGAAACAGCGGCGCTACAGCGCCAACCGTTCCTACGCGCAGTCGAAGCTCGCCGACCTCATATTCGCCCGCCACTTGGCCGACATCGCCCGGGAACGCGGCTGGCACCTGCTGAGCGCGGCGGCACATCCCGGCTACACCCACACCAATCTCCAAAGCGCGGGAGCGAGCCTGGGCCGCGACAAGCCCAAACGCTCGCTGCTCAACGGCCTGCCCATCCTGCCGTCCCAGCAGGTCGAACAGGGCGTCGAACCGCTGCTGTACGCCGCGACCAGCCCCGACGCCGCCGCAGGTGCCTACTACGGCCCCGGCGGCCGATTCGGCCTGGTCGGGCCGACCGCGACCGCCCGGATCCCACGCCGGGCGCTCGATGATGCGACAGCCGCACGCCTGTGGGCCCAGGCCGAACGCCTGACCGGTGTCGCCACCCCTCGATAAGGCGGCGGACCTCGCCCGACGGAGCCCACCGTGATGGCATACGAGGAGGCTTGATTCACACGGTCTGACACTGTTCGAGAGCGTCGGCACGGCGAAGGCAACGGTGTCGTACGGCATCCTCAAGCCCGGAGCGCTGTACACGTTCCGCACCTGCGCCTACGACGGCAGCCTCTACGACGCCGGTGCCGATCTCGTCCCGCGTCCAGCCCGTGACGTCCAGACCCTGTCTGACACATCCCGCCTGGCCCACGACGCCCGGCACGCCCGCTCGCGGCGTTGTCGGAGTCAGCCACGTACGTCCCGTACGAGCCTGCTCCTCCGCCTCGCGATCGCCCGCACCGGACCCGGGGGCCGCGGCCCCCGGGCGGACGGCGGGATGTGCCAGAACGGGCCTAGGAGGGCCTAGGAGCAGTCCGTCCGGCGGGCGTCGGTCAGTTCGACGCAGGTCTGTCCGGGCTCCGGCAAACGCGGCGCGGGCCAGGCCGGCTCCCACCGCCAGGCCGCCCACCGTTCCGCCGCCGCGAACGGGCCGGAGCGGTCGGCGAGCATGCCGAGCACCTGGGCACGGGCGTCTTCCACGGCCTGGTGCTCGGTATCGCTGATGATGCCGAGCCGCCTCACGTGGGCGTACTCGTCTTCGTCCTTCCACGTCCAGCGGCTCAAGTCGGGATCGACGACCAGGTCCACCGCCAGGTCGAAGGTGTCGAACCCCTCCCGGGTGCGGAAGGTGGGGTGCTCGAAGTTCACGTACCAGTTCCGCAGCCGCCGGCCGTCGCCGTCAGGGATGTAGAAGGCGTTGATGCTGAACCATCCGGCCGGTGGCTTCCACAGCAGCAGCTCGGTTTCCTGCCAGACGCTGTCCGCGAGGCTCCACTCGCCCGTCGCCATGGCGTCGAACGCCTCGGTACGCACCGCCCGGTCGCCGTCGGTGCGGGCCTTGTCGTAGAGGGAGGGCCAGCGGACCTCGGCACCGGGAGCGCAGGCGGTCACCAGCGCCGCGCTGGTGTCGTCGACGACCCGCAGCGCGTGTTCAGTCCACACCCGCCCGGAGCGGTGCACATCGCGCCGTACGACCGTCTGGCCTGCCTCGAAGCTGCGCATCGGCCTCTCCTTCGCACTGGCCCGGCCGGGAGGTCCAGCCGGCGTAGGCACTACCCCAGCGCACTCGGGTGGGATGGGCAATCCGCCGTTCGAGGACGGTCTGCCCGAAGCCGCCTTGGGCTCGGCCGGGCCGGCTACCGGCGGCATCGGAAGAGGCCACGGTTCTTCTTCGTCCGCGCTTCGAGCGCCTCCCGCGTAGCACCCAGGCCCTTCGTCCGTGGTCTGTTGATGTCCCGGGCCGGGTGACAACACACCTCAGAGCGTGAACAACAAGGGGTGCCGGGTCCGAGGGCCCGAGGGCCGATTGCGAAACCAGGACAAAAGGTAAGGAGGACATCTGCCGTGCCGGGTGTGCGCCACGTCACTCGCGTGGGGCTGTCACAAAGCGCGCGCGGGCGGTGTCTAGAGGCCGAGGCCAAAACAGAGGAGACATGATGAGCGAGAACGTCCAGGTGGTCGTGGTCGGTGGCGGCTACGCCGGTGTCATGGCGGCCAACCGCCTCGCGCGGCGCGACGGCGTGTCCGTGAGCATGGTCAACCCGCGGCCGGAGTTCGTGTCGAGGATCCGCCTGCACCAGCTCGTGGCCGGCTCCCATGACGCGGTCGCGGACTACGGAGAGGTCTTGGGCGGGGACGTCCGGCTGGTGGTCGACGCCGCGACCCGGATCGATGCCGCCGAGCGCCGGGTCACGCTGAAGAGCGGCGACACGGTCGGCTACGACTATCTGATCTACGCCGTGGGCAGCGGCGTCACCGGTCCGAGCGTGCCCGGAGCGGCGGAGTTCGCTTACTCGGTGGGGGACTTGGAGGAGGCTGGACGGCTGCGGTCGGCGCTGTCCGACGCGCCCACGGTGACCGTGGTCGGTGCCGGTCCGACCGGCATCGAGACCGCCGCCGAGCTGGCGGAAGCGGGCCACGAAACGACCTTGGTCTGCGGAACCGTGCTCGGCCCCTACCTGCATCCCCGAGGCCGCCGCGCGGTCGCCGAACGGCTCGCCGAACTGGGGGTGACCGTGCTCGAAGGCCCCGGCGCGCGGGCGACGGAGGTGACGCGCGACACCGTACGGCTCGCTGACGGCAGCGAGCTGCCGAGCGCGGTGACCGTGTGGACCGTGGGCTTCGGCGTGCCGGACCTGGCCGCCCGCAGCGGGCTGCGCACGGACTCCGACGGCCGTCTGCTCACCGACGCGACGCTGACCAGCGTGGACGACATACGCATTGTCGCCGCCGGGGACGCGGCGGCGATCTCGGACCGGCCCTTCCGCATGAGCTGCCAGGCCGCCGTGCAACTGGGCTCGGGAGCCGCGACCACGGTGCTGCGCCGGATCGAGGGCAAGACACCCGCTCCCGTTCGGCTGCTCTTCGCCGGGCAGTGCATCAGCCTCGGCCGGCAGACGGGCGTCATCCAGTTCGCCCACCTGAACGACACCGTGCGCGGGCTCCACATCGACGGACGGCTGGGTGGCCGGATCAAGGAGTTTGTCTGCGATGCCACCTTCAAGCAGTTGACGAGCGGGGCGCGCAAGGCCGGTTCGCGCAGCTCGCGAGGCGACGGCGCCGAACGCCGGGAAACGCTGGGGGCCGAGCACGGCACGACGCCGTCCAGCACCCGACGTACGGCCTGAGGGCTGTCCCGTAATCCCTGGCGGGCGACGACAACTCCGGCGCCTCGCCGCGTTGTCGGAACGCCCCCACACGCCCAGCACGGTACCGCCCGCGCGCCACGGTCCGGTGGCGCGCGGCTTGCCGCTTCGTCGGCTCGCGGGCCCCGGCCGTGCGCCGGGCGGCGCCCCCACTCGCTCACCGCGCATGGTCTGGTCACCGGGTTCGACGTCCGCCGGCGCCGTCGGCGCCGCTCTGATTACGTGTTCGACGGCGCCCGGCCTCTGCGGCCGCCCAGGAAAGAGGCAAACCCAGCCATGAACGACCATGTCACCGACCCGGCGACCGAGACCTTCCTCGTCCACAGGAACCTTCTCTTCACCGTCGCCTACGAGATGCTCGGATCGGCCGCGGACGCGGAGGACGTCCTCCAGGAGACCTGGCTGCGATGGGTCAGGACCGACCTCACGCAGGTGCGGGACCAGCGCGCCTACCTGGTACGAATCACGACCCGGCAAGCACTCAACCGGCTACGCACCCTCAAACGTCGCAAGGAGGCGTACGTGGGCCCCTGGCTGCCCGAGCCGCTCCTCACCGCGCCGGACGTGGCCGAGGACGTCGAACTCTCCGAAAACCTGTCGCTGGCACTCATGTTGGTCCTCGAAACCCTCTCTCCGACCGAACGCGCCGTCTTCGTCCTGCGCGAAGTCTTCGACGTGGGCTACGACGAGATCGCGGCCGCCGTCGGCAAGAGCGCAGCCGCCGTACGCCAGATCGCCCATCGCGCCCGCCTGCACGTCGACGCCCGCCGCCCACGCACCACCGTCTCCCCCGCCGAGAATCGAGCGGTACTGGACTCCTTCCAGCGCGCACTCCAGACCGGCGACCTCACACCACTGCTCGATGTACTCGCCCCGGACGTTGTCCTCGTCAGCGACGGCGGCGGCCTCAAACAGGCGGCACTGCGACCGGTCCACGGCGCCGACAAGGTGATCCGCTTCATCGTCGGCAGCGCCGCCAAGACCAATGCCACCCTCACCGGTGAACCCACGACGGTCAACGGCAATCCAGCACTCATCCTGCGCCTCGACGGCGAGATCGACGGCGTGCTGGCGTTCCGCACGGAGGACGCCCGCGTCACGGGCCTCTACTACGTCCGCAACCCCGAGAAACTCACCCGCGTCGAGTCCGAAACCCCGCTCACCCTACGGTGACCACCGCACCCGCCGGCGGCCGGCCAAGCAGTGTGACACCGGCCGGGCGGGAGCCGGCTCCCGCCCGGCGGGCAGGGAAGACGGATGGTTGCTGATTCCGCCGCATGCCAGGACACACCGTCCCAAGGAGCGGTGCTGGCCCAGCCCACACGTCCACACCAGAGTTCGCATGCACTTCGCACCACTTCCGCTGCCGTCCTCGGCCTGACCGCGCTCTCCCTACCCAACTACTCCAACCGGCCCGGCTGTCCGCCGCAGCAGACCAAGCTCCTCGTCTGCCTCAAGGTCGTCGTGGTTTCGTAGACGGATCGTTGCCTCATGAGGGCAGGGTGGCTTCGTTCACTTTCAGCGACGGCGTTTGTCGGCATCCCTCCGCCGCGGGGGCTTCCGCCGGGACCCCAGCACCGGGGAGAACCCGTCCCAGGGTGAGGACAGCCTCGCATCGGTCGCGGACATAGTCGTTGTGCGTCGCGATGACGACGGCGCATCCCGCGTCACTCATCTCGCGAAGTATGTCGACCACCATGGTGGTGTTGGCGTGGTCTAGGGCGCCGGTGGGCTCGTCGGCCAGCACGAGGGCCGGCCGCTTGACTATGAGCCGGGCGAGGGCCACCCGCTGCTGCTCTCCACCGCTCAGTTTATGGACCTTCTCTTTCTCTCGCCCTGCGAGACCGACGCGGTCGAGGGCTTCGGCGACGGCGATGCGCGGGTTGCGCCACAGCAACTGCCGCGGTCTGACGGCGACCTCCACATTGGCGGCGACGGTAGCGTTGTCGATCAGGGCGTAGTTCTGGAAGAGATAACCGAGAACGTCGCGGCGGAAGTGTCTGACTCCGCGCTTGTCGAATCGGGTGATGTCTTTGCCTTCATGGCGGATCGCCCCGGCACTTGGCGTGTCGAGGAGACCGAGACAGTTGAGAAGGGTGGACTTTCCCGATCCGCTGGGGCCGACGACTGCGACCAGCTCGCGGCGGCTGACGGAGAAGGTGACATCGGACCATACGGTCCGGGGGCCATAGGACTTCGACAGACTGTCAATATCGATCACTACGGTGCTCCTGCTGAAGTAGAGGTACGGGCGCGGGCGGCGGTGCTCACGCTTCAGTCGCCCCCTCCTTGACAATGCGGCGGTGGAAGACCGCCAGTGCCAGGAGCACCGCACCGAGTTCGATGACGATCAGTCCGGCGGTGAGGACCAGGTCCAGCGTGGTGATCTGGACCGCGTTGCGAGGGGCTGGGATACCGCGTTCGGCATACCACTTCAGTTCCTGGTTCTGCTGCCACGCGTTGAACGGGAGCCAGGCCACAAGGAGGGCTGCGAGAAGTGCCTCACCGGCGAGCACAGAGCGATGGGTGGCCGCGAATCTCCAGCCGCTGATGTGCTTGACGAAAATCGCCTGCGCGTTCTTGCGCGAGTAGACGATACAGACGCCGACACCGGAGATAAGGAGCACGGCCACGGCCACGGCGAGGTTGAACAGCCGCATCCGGAAGTCGTTGACGGAACTCCGCAACTCCAGGGCCGCGTTCTGCCCGACCGGACGCAAGGCTCTCACATAGGTTTGCAGCTTGTTCGCCGCGATGCCGCCCAGGACATCGTCAGGGTCAGGGAAGACCACTCCCCCCTGGGTGGCGAACGCGGTGTAGGTGTTGTCCGCCAGGTAAGTCGAGCCGTTCGGAACGACGACAAGAACAGGATCACGGACCAGTGACCGGTCCTCGCCCGGATTGGAGCCAGAACCGGCGCTCTCGCTTCCGCTGTTGTAGCCAAAGACACGCTGCGCGCTCTTCGACCAGAGCGTTTTGACCTCGCCCGGGTGGATACGCTTCGGGTCGCGCGGGCTCAGCAGGCCGGGAATCTCTGCGGCAATGGCCGACGCGTGGCGGGCCAGGGAGTCGGGGACGATGAGCCGCACCGGGCCCGCACCCGGAGCCTTGCCCTCTCGCGGTGCACGGGTGTACCGGCGTCCCTCGGGGTCGAGGATCGGCTGCTCGCCGAGGAAGGTGTCATTGACGATGAGCATTTCGCGCTGCGGCAAGTCCGAGGACGGCTTGAGGTTCTGGAGCTTCCGGCGCCCGGCGACGATGATCTGACCCTCTGCGTCGGCCTTGCGGAGCCACTGCCCTACCCGGACCTCCATCTCCGCGGACTCGCGGCCCAGGCTGCCGTTGAGGAGGATGGCAGTGGCATCGCCTGCCTGGGCGTAGGCATCCCGGCTGTTCTGGCGGGCCAGCACGTCCTGGCCGGCCAGGACGACGGTCGTTATGATGCCGAGGGTTAACAGCAGGGCGGGAGCCCGCACCAGATAGGCGCAGAAAGCCGCCGACCGGGCAGGCAGTTCGCCCTTGAGGGCCCGCGGCACGTCAACCTTTAAGGCCAGTGCGAGAACGGCCGCGTGGGCGGCCAACACCAGCAGAATGAGCAGGCCGGCCATCCCCGCGGCCACGACGGCGTAGAGGCCCAACCACGCCAGGCCGTTGTACAAGCCGAGGAAGATCAATGCTGCCGCAGTCACCACACCGGCCGCGATCACCCAGAACAGCCCCAGTTGCCGCAGGTCCCGGCGAAGGATCTGCGCGAATGATGCTCCCTGGAGCCGCAGGACCCCGTACGCCTTCGCGCCCAGAAGCACGCTGGCGCCAGTCAGTGTGACGGCGGCGAGAGCCACGACGAGAAAGGCCCACAACAAAGCGCTGTCCGAATAGACCGAGGTCAGTTCGAGGACGGAGAGGGGATGGCTCACCTGTCCATGCAGGCCGAGACCGGCGAACGTGGCCAGCAGCGCGTCGTCGGCCCGGGACGGCCCGAATACATAATAGAAGCCACGGGGGTCCCGCTGTCCGATCTCGCCGAACGGATGGACGTCTGTGTGGTAGTCCCGGCCGAACGTCGGGTATCCCTTCGTCAGCCACGACGCGGTGTCAGACCCCGGGTCGCCAGCGACAAGATAGAGATGTCTACGCCGGTCCGGATCCCTGAGATCGGGCAGCTCACGTGCCACCGTGACCCCGTGCTCGGCTGCGAACGACTCGATCGCCCGCGCGACCTGCTCGCCGCTCGCCGAGTTGCGGGACTCGGACACCCAGACCACAGCGGAGTGGCCCAGAACCCAGTCCTCATCAAGCCCTCGGACCAACAGAAATGCCAGCATCGCGGAGAACGCGAGCACGGCGGCGTGGACGAACTTAATACCTCGGTGCATTCCGTCACCTAAATCAGGACGCTCGGGGGCACATCTCGAAGGACTGCGTCGAATATCGTAAGAACTGTTGGGGAGCGGTCTTCTCCGCTCCCCAACAGTCAGAAAGGGGCGCCTGGAAACCCAGAGCCGCGAAGACGTCTCGTCAACTCAGCAGGAATTCCGCCAGTACGCCTGGTTACCGGACAGCTTCGCGGGGGCACCGGCGTTGGCCCAAGTGCCTGCCGCTGTGTCACCACTCGTGTAGTAATTCTTCCCTTGTACGGAAGAACCGTGGCACTTGCTTCCGTGGTAATAGTCCGACCACGTCCAGGTAGCGTCCGCACCGTAGTCCCAGGTGCCACCCCCGGCACCGACCACGGTGGCCAGCGCCGGTGCAGCCGTGCCGACGACAAGGGCACCGGCCGCAATCGCCAGCTTCATTCCGTGCTTGATACGCACCATTGACTCCCTCTCTCATAGATGGACATGCCCGAGAGCTCGCCACTGGGTGTGCATATGACGGGCCGCCATTCCCTACGTCCAGCGGCTCCTCATCCAAGTGGCGCATCCGATCAGAGCACTCGTCAGACCCTCACGGGCCTTGTACAGCAACCACGGTGCACAGCCGACCTTGCACAAACCTTGAACGCGCCTTGAATCTGCTGGTAGAGCTCTTTTCGGAGGGGTTGGCGTGCCGGCCTGCCGGAGAGGGTGGCCAAGGACGTCGGTTCTTTTGGTGAGCGGTGCGTCCTGGCCCCAGACCCGGTACCGGCTCCACCGCGCGAACCGTCGGTAGACCGTCGCCAGGCTGGGCCGAACACCGTCGGAGACTGTTGCCGCGTACAGCCCGAGGCAGCAACGACGATGGTCGCGGCCGATGCCTCACGGTCACCCGCCCGAGGCTGGCCCCTTGTGGAAGCTTCACCTCTGTAAACGGCACCACCCGCCGAAAGAGCGCCCACAACTCATCCGGCGCCAGTCGCTAAACCGGATCCGTCATGCGCCGCTCAAAGACACCCCGCAATGAAGGCGGAGCTTTTTGGGTTCCCAGCGGCGGGTCTTGCCGGTCAGGGCGAGCATGGGCATCCAGGCGAGGAGGTCGAGTGCGAGGGAGACGATCTCCAGCCAGATCCGGTTCTGTGCCGTGTCGTGCGGGGGCAGGTTACGCAGACCGGTGTCGCGGGCGCCTCGGATGCGTCCTCGCAACGTGCACGTCCGCGGTGACGCAGTTCGAGGTCGGCGAGCTGGCCGCCTTTGGCGTTGGTCGCGAAGCAGGTCAGCCGCAGCCCGTCGAGGTCGGTGAAGCGCAACTGGGCGCCGGGGTGTGGCCGTTCCTTGCGCCCGACCAGCCGCATCCCCTTCGGCCATCTGCTCAGATCGGGCATGTCGGTGATCTCGGCGCCCCAGGCGCCGGGCTGCTCGGTGCCGCCCGCGTCGCAGGCCGGCGTCCACGCCTGCTTCGGCATCTTCAGGACGGCCTGGTGGACCTAGACAAGTCTCATCGTTGCAGGTCAGGAGCACTCTCCGCTTATTTGATCAAGACCTGGACGAGCATGCCCATGAAAGCGCGAGGTTAGCGGCAGGAGCCTATGACGCTTCACGCTCAAGCCAAAAATAGTATGGGTCCTCAACTCCCAATGTCGATTCCAGCTTTCCTTCCATGACGGCCATGAGAAAACTATCGTCGACCCTTGCAAAAGGGTCAACCCATGGCATGCGGTCATAGACCAGAGCCGCCGTGACCTTATCGCGGAATTCTATCGACCACATGGAGGCTTCGCCGTTCCCGCTGGGTTCAGTGTTCGAGTAGATTTCGCCGTCGTCTTTTCGGCATAGGAGCGGCTTGACATCGAGCGGGCCGTTGAATTCCTTGCCGTACCAGTTCATTTCTTCAAGCGCACTGTTCACAGCGTGCCCCGTGGCAAATACTCCGCCTCGCCACCTCCCGAGGAGCTCCTGAGGTGTCACAGGGGCCAGATGAGGCCACAGTTTGTTGAGCTGATCAGACGAAACATGATCGCTTGACCGAAGTTCATCAAATACGCGTTTAGCCTCCATGCTGAGAATCTTACATCGCAGCTGCAGTTCCGGCTATGGCTACCTGCGAGTGTGGGACCGGCTCAAGACACTCGTTATCCCCAGTGCCGAACCGCCGATATGCGGAGGGTGGCGGGCGGGCATTTTTTTTGAGCGACACCCGAGCCCCATCTTTTGATGACTGCCACCAGATGGCGTTACGGTGAAAAAGATCAATTCGGCAGGACTGCTCCTCAATATTTGCCTGGATCGCCGTGACCCCCTCGGGCCAGGCCCCTCCCAGTGGAGGAGAAAACCCCAAACGGCGGCATAATTCCCGCGAGTCCAGTCTTATAGACGCGGTCTCCCGTGTGCTGTGCCGAAAATCGAAGGTCGCTCCTGCGACGCGAACGCACCGCGGATGTTGACCTTCAGATGGCATCTACCAGACCTCTACAAGGTGCCTCAGCATATTTTTCTTTCGAAGCGCCGAGCTGCCCTGAGCCAAAGAAAAGAAGCCGTATCTCTATCGATCACGAGGTCGGATCCTCCGACGACAACTGCCGCAGTGAACGCGTTTTACCGGGGCAGCAGGCGTCGCGTGGGCCGACAGCAGCTCGCACCCCCGATGCGACGGACAGCAGAAGGCGGGGCCAGTACCCAGCCAGAGGGAGCACTAACGCGACCGGAACGCGCGGACAGCCGAGTGGGCGGGCGGAGCCCAGGCGCCATGACAGCACGGAGAGCGGCACGGCAGGCGCCCTGGGCGCGGACAAGTAGTGGTGCCGACGAGCGCGCCGTAGGCCGAGACAGCCCGGCACACCAGCAAGGGAGCAGCGGCAACGACAGGCCGACTACCGCAAAAACAGCTGACACACCAACGGCCGACTGAGCATCGCAGCACAGCTCTGGCACCGGCGGCCGGTCGGTCGCGCACCGAGCGGAAGAACAGGCACCCGTACCCGCCACGCCGCCGCGGGCCATCCGCGCCGCACGGGCTCCGCAGCTACCTGGGCAGCCTCACCGGATGGCACGGGTGGAGCCGGCAGCCCTGCCCCGACGGGTCGTCATCCGGCGGAGCGATCAAACTCGCCGGATCTCGCCCGCCTCCAACCGCATCACACCCAAAGGCGACACGGACCCGCCACCGCGTTGTCCGGTCTGCCCCGGATGTCGAAGTTCAACGCGGCGTAGTCAGCACCGAACCAGCACGGGAGTCAGCACCGCCCCGTCAAATCGGCCCGAACAGCGCATCCTCGACACCGCCCGCTCCGCTGCCGGTCGAGCCCACGCGCGGGCCGCTGAGCGCTGACATGGGTCGCACGCGCACACCCCGGGCCTGAACTATGGTGTCCCACCACATGGGCCCTTGACCTGCGCATTCCTACGGTGTGGCGACACAACAACCGTCCCCGGACCCGCTCGGAAGTGATGACCATGGCTGCCTCGGCATCCGCTCCCCCAACGCCCAGCTCACTCAAGCGCATCGTCGCCGCGAGCCTCATCGGCACGACCATCGAGTGGTACGACTTCTTCCTGTACGGATCGGCCGCCGCGCTGGTGTTCAACAAGCTGTTCTTTCCCGACTCCGATCCGCTCGTCGGGACGCTTCTCTCGTTCCTCACCTATGCCGTGGGCTTTGCGGCGCGGCCGATCGGGGCGCTGGTCTTCGGGCACTACGGCGACCGGATCGGGCGCAAGAAGCTGCTGGTCCTGAGCCTGTTGATGATGGGCGGGGCGACGTTCGCCATCGGGCTGATGCCCACGCACGCCACCATCGGTTCGGCCGCTCCCGTGCTGTTGACCGTACTGCGGCTGATCCAGGGCTTCGCGCTCGGTGGCGAGTGGGGCGGGGCCGTGCTGCTGGTGTCGGAGCACGGGGACGCGGAACGGCGAGGGTTCTGGGCGTCATGGCCGCAGACCGGCGCGCCCGCCGGTCAGTTGCTCGCGACCGGCGTGCTCTCGGCGCTCACCGCGCTGCTCTCCGACGCGTCCTTCGCGTCATGGGGCTGGCGCATCCCGTTCCTGCTCTCCGGTGTGCTGGTCGTCGTCGGTTTGTGGATTCGTCTCTCAGTCGATGAATCCCCGGTCTTCAAGGCCGCGTTGGCGCAGGCCCAGGAGCGGAAGGCGGTCGCCGACGCCGAGGTCGAGAAGATGCCTCTCGTCGCCGTCCTGCGTCATCACTGGCGGGACGTGCTGGTGGCGATGGGAGCGCGGATGGCGGAGAACATCAGCTACTACGTGATCACCGCCTTCATTCTGGTGTACGCCACGACCTCGGCGGGGCTGAGCAAGCAGACCGCGCTCAATGCCGTACTCATCGGTTCCGCCGTGCACTTCGCGGTGATCCCTGCCTGGGGCGCGCTGTCGGACCGGATCGGCCGGAGGCCCGTGTATCTGATCGGCGCCGTCGGTGTCGGAGCCTGGATGTTCCCGTTCTTCGCGCTGATCGACAGCGCGAGCTTCGGCAATCTGCTGCTGGCCGTCACGGTCGGACTGGTGCTGCACGGCGCGATGTACGCGCCGCAGGCGGCCTTCTTCTCCGAGATGTTCGCGACCCGGATGCGCTACTCGGGCGCGTCGATCGGTGCGCAGTTCGCCTCGGTGGCGGCCGGTGCTCCGGCGCCGCTGATCGCGACGGCGCTGCTCGCCGACTACGACAGCTCGACGCCGATCTCGCTGTATGTCATCGCCGCCGCGCTGATCACCGTGGTGGCGATCGTGTGTGCGCGCGAGACCCGGCACCGCGATCTGGCGGATGTCGACGCGGACCCGGCGCCGGACAAGGTGCCCTCGCCCCGGCGGGCCGACACCTCCGCCCGCACACCGAGTCGCTGACAGGGCTGACGGAGGGACGGTGCCCGTCGCCGTCGTACGGTGAACGCCGCGTTCACCGTACGACGGCGACGGACATGGTGTGCAGACGCAGCGCGAGCTGGATCTCCAGGGACCGCGCCGGTGACTGCCAGTCAGGTCCGAGCAGCCGGCCGATGCGTTCGAGGCGCTGGGCGACGGTGTTCACATGGACGTGCAGGTCGTCCTTCGTACGGGCCGGGCTCATCCCGGACGCGAAGTAGGCACCGAGGGTGCGCACCAGATCCGTGCCGCGCCGCAGGTCGTAGTCGACGACTTCGCCGATCGTACGGTGGACGAAGCCCTCGATGTCGCGGGTGTCGGCGAGGAGCAGTCCGAGGAAGCCGAGGTCCTGGGCGGCCGCGCCGTCGCCCGTGCGGCCGAGGAGCCGCAGCGCGTCGAGGCAGCGGCGGGCCTCCGCGTACGCCTCCGCTATCGCGCCCGGACGCTCGGCCGGTGCTTCGACGGCCGTGGAGGCGCCGATGGTGACCGGTTCGCGCAAGGCGCTGCCGAGCTGCCGTGCCGTACGGCGGGCGAGGTCGGCCGCCGTGTCCTCGCGGGCGAGCGGCAGCAGCAGGACCGTGCCTCCGTGGCGGGTGGCGGCGAGTCCGTGGCCGGTGGCCGCGAGATGGGACGCCGCGGACCAGAGGCGGCGCCGGTCGGCGGTCTCGCGTGCGGTGGTGTCGGGCGCGGGTCCGTCGATCCGGGCGGCCAGCACCACATGCGGAGCGTCAAGGTCCGCGTGAAGCCTGACGGCCCGTTCGCGCAGCAGCCGCGGATCGCGGTCGGGCGCGTCGAGGAGGTCGTCGAGCAGCTCGCCCCGGACCCGCTGCTCGGCCTCTCCCGCGGAGCGACGGGCGAGCAGCAGCAGCGAGGTGACCATGGCGGCCCGCTCCAGGGTGCGCTGATCCACGGGGTCGAGGCCGGGATGGCCGCGCAGGACGAGCGCGCCGAGCAGTTCACCGCCGGCCGAGACGGCGGCGCCCCAGACATCTCCGTGGCGCTTGGCGTGGCCTTCGGTGCCGGTCAGCTCAAGCGCGGTCACGGAGGCCGAATCCGGGCCGGCGAACTCCACCGTGCCGTCCAGGACTTCGGACAGGGCGCTCGCGACATCGTGGACGCCGCCGCCGCGCAGCACGAGTTCGGTCAGGCGGTCGTGCACGTCCGAGGCGCGCTCGATGACCGCGCTGTGGTCTTTGATGATCTCGTTGGCCTTCTCCAGCTCCGCGAGCGCCGAGCGGGTCTCTCCCAGCAGATTCGCGGTGTCGATGGCGACCGCGGCATGCGCCGCGAACGAGCCGAGCAGCGCGGTCTGTTCCCGTTCGAAGACCCGGGCATGGCGGTCGGCGGCGAAGAGCACACCGATGACCTGGCTGCCGAGCATCAGAGGCACGCCCAGGATGGCGACCAGTCCCTCGTCGCGCACGCCGGAGTCGATGCTCCTGGTGTGCTGGAAGCGCGGGTCGTCGAAATAGCTGTCGGTCACATAGGGACGGGCCGTCTGGGCGACGAGCCCGCCGAGTCCCTCTCCCATGCCGAGCCGTAGCTGCTGGAAGCGCGCCGAGACGGATCCCTCGGTGACACGCATATAGGTGTCACCGGCGGCCGGGTCGTTGAGGCACAGATAGGCGACCTCCGTACCGAGCAGCGAACGCGCGCGCTGCACGATCGCCCGGAGTACGGCGTCGAGGTCGCGCAGCCCGGCCAGGTCGTGGGCGGTCTCGAAGAGCGCCGACAGCTCGGCCTCACGGCGGCGTCGCTCCTCCAACTCGGCCCGTACCCGCAGAGCGACCCGCTTGGCGTGCTCCAGGGCGGCGAGCGTCTCCGGCCCCGCGCCGTCCGCTCGGGCCAGCAGCGCGGGCCGGTCGTATGCCTCCGCCGCGGCGCCGCGCGCGAGGAGTTCCAGGTAGGAAGCCTGATCGTGGGACATGGACACAGGATTACCTGTCGTACGGCCGGCCGCGCCAGCCCTGTGGACAACGGAAACGATGCGGATGGCGCGAGATCGACGGGACAGTCCCTAATGCGCGGTCCAGCCGCCGTCGAGCGTCAGCGAGGTGCCCGTGATGAAGGACGCCTGCGGGGTGCAGAGATAGGCCACCGCCTCCGCGACCTCGTCCGGTTCCAGCAGACGCTTGAGCGCGGAGTCCTGGAGCAGGACTTCGGCCAGTACCCGTTCCTCCGGGATGTGGTGTGCCTCGGCCTGATCGGCGATCTGCTTCTCGACCAGTGGCGTACGCACATAGCCGGGGTTGACGCAGTTCGAGGTGACGCCGTGCGTGGCGCCTTCGAGGGCCGCGGTTTTGGAGAGCCCTTCGAGACCATGTTTGGCGGCCACATAGGCCGACTTGTAAGGAGAGGCGCGCAGCCCGTGCACGGAGGAGATATTGATGATCCGGCCCCAGCCTTCGGCGTACATGTGCGGCAGCGCGCCTCTGATGAGCCGGAACGGCGCTTCGAGCATGACCGTCAGGACGGTGTGGAAGACGTCCGGCGGGAATTCCTCGATGGGCCGGACCAGTTGCAGGCCCGCGTTGTTGACCAGGACGTCCGTGCCCGCGGCGGCCTGTTCCGCCGCGTCGAGAGCGGTCAGATCGAGTACGCGCGGTTCGACGGTGCCCGGCAGCCCGACAGCGTCCTCGGCCAGTGCGTCGAGCCCTTCGCCGTCCCGGTCCAGGGCTCTGACCGTGGCCCCGGCCGCCGCGAGCCGCAAGGCGCAGGCGCGGCCGATTCCGCTTGCCGCGCCGGTGACCAGTGCCGTACGGCCCCGCAGGTCGAGTGCGACCGGCGCGACACCGGCGGCGGTAGCACCGGGAGCGAGAGCGCCGGCGGCTGGAGCAGCGGTGTCGGCGGTGCGGGACTCGGGCGTGCCAGGTACGGGACCTGGTGTGGTGGGGGCGGTCATGTTCCGCACCCTAAGCAGCGCCATGCCCTCAACCGATATGGTCAGCGCCCACACTTCCCGTCCAGGTGGTGGGTTCGAACCATGTGGGTGTATCGATGAGCGCCTGCTTGATCGTGGAAGAGAGCGACCTGCTTCGGCTCGGAGGGTGCTCCGCGAACGGGAGTTAGGATCTTTCGATGGCGACGCCCGAGTTCATCCGCACCATCCGTGCCTCCGCCGGTCACCAACTGCTCTTCCTGCCTGGTGTGACCGCCGTCGTATTCGACGACACCGGCAGAGTGCTGCTGGTCCGGCGTGCCGACACCGGCGCCTGGGATCTGGTGGGAGGCATTCCCGAGCCGGGAGAGCAGCCCGCCGCGACGGCCGTGCGGGAGGTGTATGAGGAGACCGCCGTGCGCTGTTCGGCGGAGCGCGTCGTGCTCGTACAGGCGCTGGAGCCGATGCGGTATCCGAACGACGACCGCTGCCAGTTCATGGACATCACCTTCCTGTGCCGGGCCACCGGCGGCGAGGCCCGGGTCAACGACGACGAGTCCTTGGAGGTCGGCTGGTTTTCCCTGGACGCGCTGCCCGGCCTCGGCGCGTACGCCTCGTTGCGGATCGAGCAGGCCCTTGCCGACAAGCCGACCTGGTTCGAGCCCGCGCCCGTGGAAGCCTCTTGACCGACGTCCGTTGAGCGAGGCCCGCCCGAGTGATCGCTCGGCCGACCGGGCCGTTCCGGCCGACCGATCCGTTCCGGGCGACCGGGCCGACCGGCCCGAGGACCGGCCGGACAGGACCTAACCGACCGCCGGACGGCGCCTGTCGCGTACGGAACGGACCGTCGCCCAGCCGAGACCGGCCACGGCCACCGCCACCAGCACGCCCTCGGGCAGTGTGCCGAGCCGGGTGGCCGGTGTGATCGAGGAGCGCAGCGGCACCTTGGCCACCAGCGCGCCGGGCACGAACATGCCGGTCTGCTCGACGATCTCGCCGTCCGGCCGGATGATCGCGCTGACGCCGCTGGTGACGGGGACGACCACGGTCCGGCTGTGCTCGACGGCCCGTACCCGTGACATCGCGAGCTGCTGGTAGGTCATCTCGCTGCGGTCGAAGGTGGCGTTGTTGCTGGGTACGGAGATGAGCTGGGCGCCATGGGTGACGGTGTCGCGTACGGCCCAGTCGAAGGCCGCCTCGTAACAGGTGGCGAGCCCGACCTCGGTGCCCGCGAGGTCGAAGACACCGGGCTTGCTGCCGCGGCCGAAGTCCCGGCTCACCATGTCGGCGTAGCCGGGGCTGATCGACCGCACCAGGGAGCGCATCGGAAGGTACTCGCCGAAGGGCTGGATCTGCCGTTTGTCGTATGTGTCCGTCGGGCCGCGCTCCGGATCCCACAGGATCTGCGTATTGCGCAGCGGTCCGGTCGGCGGACTGACCACGGCGCCGACGGAGATCGGCACACCGATCGCCTTGACGGCCTCGTCGATGACGAGCCGCGCGTCGGCGTTGCTGTACGGGTCGATGTCGGAGGAGTTCTCGGGCCACAGCACGAAGTCGGGCTGTGGCTCCTTTCCGGCCTTCACATCGGCGGCGAGCTGGAGGGTCCTGCGGACATGGTTGTCCAGGACCGCACGGCGCTGGGCGTTGAATTCGAGACCGGCCCGCGGCACATTGCCCTGCACGGCGGCGACGGTGGCGGTGCCGTCCTCGGCGGAGTCGTCCACGAGCGGCAGCGCGGCGAGCGCCGCCGCCACCGGGACGAGGACGGTGAGCGCGGCGGCGGCCGCGGCGCGGCGCGGTACCCGGCCGGACTTCCGGTACGCGAGGACCTGGCGCAGCGCCTCGTACAGCCCGAAGCCGCACAGGACGACGGCGAAGCCGAGCACCGGTGTCCCGCCGATCGCGGCGAGCGGCAGAAAGACACTGTCCGCCTGGCCGAAGGCGATCTTGCCCCACGGGAATCCGCCGAACGGCACGCGCGCGCGGACCGCCTCGCCGAGGATCCAGACGGCCGCGGCCCATACCGGCCACAGAGGAAGTCGCGTCACGGCCGCGATGCCCAGTCCGGTGAGAGCGACGAAGAGCGCCTCCACCGCGACCAGCGCGAGCCAGGGCCCCGGGCCGACCTCCGCGCCGGTCCAGACCAGGAGTGGCAGCAGAAAGCCCAGGCCGGCGAGGTAGCCGAGGCCGAGGCCCGCGCGCAGCCGGCGGCCGTACAGGCTCCAGGCGAGCAGCGCGAAGGCCGGCAGTGCCAGCCACCACAGCGCGCGGGGCGGAAAGCTCGTGTAGAGCAGTACGCCGGACAGCGCCGCGGCGCCGGGCCTGGCGAGCCGCCGCAGCAGCTTCCGCCCGCCCCGGCCGGGATCGGAGGCGGGCGGAGGGGTCTCGACGGGGGTCATGGTGGCGCTCACCTGGCGGAGTCTACGGCGGTCGGCTGTGGCTCGCCGTCCGCGTCCTCCGGGCGAGGAGGCCGGTGTGGGCTCCGGTTGGCTCATGATCGGCCGGTGACGCGTCGCGGGGGCGTGGCCGAGGAGATCCGCGCCCTGCCACGCGCGGCGTGCGCCGTAAGCGGCGTGACCGATTCCGCGCCGCGGTCTTGTTCACCACTTCCGCGACCCAACACAACGCCGTTAATACTCGACACGGCGTTGACTCCTTACATCGCGCTTACGAGTCTGGAGAGGGAGGCGGGCAGCGGCTCGCATCCGGATGCCAATTGAAGGAGAAACCGTCATGAGCTCTCGTCTGCGCACCACAGTGGTTTCGGCTTCGGTCGGGCTGGGGGCGGTGATTCTGGCTCTCGTCCCGTCCGGTGCGGGAGCGGCCTCCGACACGGACGGCCGGGCGACGGCCGCGCGGTCCGCGGCCACATGGTGCGGCTACTACAGCGGTACGGCGCTCACGCGGCGGGGCGACACCGGCAGTCACGTCCGTGAAGTGCAGTGTCTGCTCAACAAACAGGCCGGCAGGAAGATCGTGGAGGTGGACGGGATCTTCGGTCCCCGGACCGAGGGCTGGGTCGAGAGTTATCAGCGCTACCGGGGGCTCGACGACGAGGGTCTGGTAGGAGTCAGGACCTGGGCGGCCCTTCGCCGCTGACCACCGCCGCCATACGGACCGCCGACGCGTAGGCACTGCCAACCGGCTCTCTGCGGAGGCCGGTTGGCGGTGTCCGCGGACACCGCTTCGGCCCGGACGGGATCCGTCCCGTCAGCCGCCGGCCGGATTGGGCTTGGCGGCGAGGCTCAGTCGTTTACGGATGAACCGCACCGCCGCCTCCGCGTCGTCCACCGTCACCGTGAAGGTCCTGCCGTCACCCATTTTGAGGACAAGGGCTTCGCCACGGCGTACCACCACCGCCGTGCCCATCTCGGGGCGCCAGCGGTAGCCCCAGCCGCCCCACTGGCACGGTGTGACTTTCGGCACGAAGTCGGCGTCCACGACATGCGCGAGCTGAATACGGCGGCGGGGCAGGCCCATATGCCCGCAGCGCACTTCCAGGGAATCGCCTTCGACCCGTACGGCCACATGGACGAAGGCCAGCGTGCCGAAGAGCATCAGCAGGCCGGCCGCCACACAGCCGATGACGGACATCAGCAGGGCCGCTATACCGGAATCCCAGGTGGAGTTGACGGCCAGCTCCACACCGAGCGCGACGCACGCGACGCCCGCGGCCGCGAGCAGCCACTGCACACGATTGGTGGCACGGCCGGTCCAGGTCTCAGGCAGGGGCTCATCGGCGTGGCCCTCTTGCCGGGGGTGCTCCCTCATGCCTTGCACATTACCCAGGTTCCGCCGGAAGGGGAGTCCCGTGGCAGCGGGAAGCCATCGGACCGCTGTCCCGCGATCCGGTGCGTACCGACGTCAGTGCACCTGGCTGAGTGCGGCGAGAAGCCGTCCCTCGGCGTAGGCCATTGCGGGACTCGGGAGGACGGACTCGCGCCCATTGAGCAGCACCGTGAGCCGGGCTCCCGGCAGAGCCGCCGGTACGGGCCCGCCGCCGATACGGCGCAGTGTCTGCGCGGCGACGGCGTCGGCCGAGCCATACAGGACGACGGGCGGCAGGCCGGGCTGCTGGACCGCGGCGCGGATGCGTTCGGCGACCAGCTCGTAATGCGTGCAGCCCAGGACGACGGCCCTGGCGTCGCGCGGTGTGACGGCGGCCGCCGCGGCCACCGCGCGGTTGATAGCGGCCTCGTCGGCGTGCTGGACGGCGTCGGCCAGCCCGGGGCAGGCGACCTCGGTGACCTCGGCGGACGAGGCGAAGTCATCGATCAGGCCGCGCTGGTAGGGGCTGCCGGTGGTGGCCGGAGTGGCCCAGATCACGACCGGTCCGCCGCCGGCCGCCGCGGGCTTGATCGCCGGGACCGTACCGATGACCGGCAGCCTCGGCTCCAGCTCGGCCCTGAGCGCGGGCAGGGCGTGCACCGACGCGGTGTTGCAGGCGACGATCAGCGCGTCGGGCCGGTACTCGGCGGCCGCCCGTGCGACGGCGAGCGCGCGCTCGGTCACATCCTGAGGGCTGCGCGGGCCCCAGGGCATGCCGTCGGGGTCCGAGGAGAGCACGAGATCGGCGTCCGGTCGCAGCCGGCGCACCGCGGCGGCCGTCGGGAGCAGGCCGATTCCGGAGTCCATGAGCGCGATCTTCACCCGGTCACCTTAGTCGACCGTGCTCGCGGCCCCGGCAATGTGCGGCAGACTGCGGCCAATGAGCGCCATTGCCTGGATCGCCGTGGGTTCGCTGGCCGCGTGGGGCTGGCTGTTGCTGGGTCAGGGATTCTTCTGGCGGACGGACCAGCGGCTGCCCGCGCGTGAGGACCTCGCGGATCTCGCGGCGCCTGAGAACGCCGACGCCGACGCCCGGGACGACCGGCGGCGGTGGCCGTATGTCGCGGTCGTCGTACCGGCGCGGGACGAGGCCGCGGTGCTGCCGCTGAGCCTGCCGTCGCTGCTGGCCCAGGTGTATCCCGGCAGGGCCGAGATCTTCCTTGTCGACGACGGCAGCACGGACGGCACGGCTGCGCTGGCGCGTGATCTGTCCGACAAGTACGGCGGTCTGCCACTGACGATCGTCTCGCCCGGCGAGCCCGAGCCCGGCTGGACGGGAAAGCTGTGGGCGCTGCGGCACGGCATCACGCTGGCCCGGGCCGGCCGGCCCGAGTATCTGCTGCTGACGGACGCCGATATCGCCCATGAGCCGGACAGTCTGCGGGAGCTGGTCGCCGCCGCCAGGACGAACGGGCTGGACCTGGTCTCGCAGATGGCGCGGCTGCGGGTCGCGAGCGGGTGGGAGAAGCTCGTCGTGCCGGCCTTCGTGTACTTCTTCGCTCAGCTCTATCCGTTCCGCTGGATCAACCGCCCCGGCGCACGCACGGCGGCCGCGGCCGGCGGATGTGTGCTGCTGCGTACGGAGGCCGCCGAGCGCGCGCGGCTGCCCGAGTCGATCCGGCAGGCCGTGATCGACGATGTGGCACTGGCGCGGGCGGTACGGCGCGGCGGCGGCCGGATCTGGCTGGGACTGGCGGAGCGGGTGGACAGTGTGCGTCCGTATCCGCGGCTGGCCGACCTGTGGCGGATGGTCTCGCGCAGTGCGTACGCGCAGCTCCGGCACAATCCGCTGCTGCTCGCGGGCACCGTGGCGGGGCTCGCGGTCATCTATCTGGTGCCCGTCGCCGCGCTGGGCGACGGCGTGTTCGGCGGCGACGGGGCCGCCGGGTGGCTGGGGTTCGCGGCGTGGGCGGTGATGACGGGAACGTACATCCCGATGCTGCGCTACTACCGGCAGTCGCTGTGGCTGGCTCCGCTGCTGCCGTTGACGGCGTTGCTCTACCTTCTGATGACGGTCGATTCGGCCGTGCGGCACTACCGGGGCCGCGGCGCGGCCTGGAAGGGTCGTACCTATGCCAGACCCGAGGCCGCGCCGGACCGCTGACGGACATCGCGCGAGCGCGGTACGCCGGTCGGCGGCTTGCGTACGTCACTTCCGGCCGGGCGTCCAGTTCATGCCCCAGCCATAGGCGTAATCGACGGTGCGCTGCGGACTGACTCCGCGTTCCGGTACCAGAAAGCGCGCTTCCCGCTGGACGACGAGGTCGGAACCGGTATTGGTGATCAGGGCCAGCGAGCAGACCGTCGAAGGCACCGTGCATTCACCGAGCGAGAAGTCGATCGCGGCCCCGTGCTGGGGCTGGAGAGTGACCGTCGCGTCCAGATCCGCGAAACTGCGCGCGCCTTCATAGATGGTGACGAAGATGACGACGCGGCGCAGCCGGTCCTTGTGGTCGAGGTTGATGGTGAGGTTCTCGCCGCTGGAGACCGCGCCGGTGCGGTCGTCTCCGTCGAGATGGATGTAGGGCGGTTGGCCGAGCGCGCCGAAGGCGTTGCCCAGCGCCTGGACCACACCTTTGCGGCCGTCGGTCAGTTCGTAGAGCGCGCACAGATCAAGATCGAGATCGCCTTGTACGGCGACGGCGCGGCCCAGTTTGGCGGCCCAGCCCTTGAACTGTTTGCGCACTTGCCAGTTCAGGTTCACCCGCATCGTGCCGGATGTGCCGCCCTGTTTGGCCAGGGAAACGGTCGGTGCGTCCTTCGTCAGTGTCACCTTGCTGAGCCGGACGGGCGTGGGAGCGGAGGCGGGAGTCGCGGTGGCGGAGGCGGGCGCCGGACTCACGGCGGGAACGGCCGGGGCCGCGGCGGTCGCGTGGCGCGGCTCGTCGACCGAGATACCGAAATCCGTGGCCAGTCCCGCGAGCCCGCTGCTGTAGCCCTGCCCGACGGCCCGGAACTTCCAGCTTCCCTGGCGCCGGTACAGCTCACCGAGGACGAACGCCGTCTCGACGGTCGCGTCCTGGCTGTCGTACCGCGCGATCTCGGTGCCGGCCGCCGCGTCCAGCACGCGCACATGGAGACCCCGCACCTGGCCGAAGCCGCCGCCGTCGGCGGAGGCGGCCAGGACGATCCGTTCCACGGCGGGCTCGACCCGCCCGAGGTCGACCGTCAGTGTGTCCGTGACGCCGTCCGCTCCGGTCCGCTTGCCTTCGTGGTGTACGGCTCCGGACGCGTGCGACGGCTGGTTGTAGAAGACGAAGTCCGCGTCCGAGCGGACCTTTCCGGAAACGAGCAGCAGCGCCGAGGCGTCGACATCCGGCGCGCCCGGTGCCGAACGCCATCCCAATTCCACGCGGACAGCCGGCGCGGCTACCGGAAGATTGGCTCCTTTAAGCATGGACATGCTCGCCCCCATCGCGAGTCGGGTGCCCGAAGTTTCCGTCCCGCCAGCCTAAGGGCTGCCCCGTAATCCCTGGTGGATCGCGAGGCGGAGGGGCGGGCGTCGTCGATGGACTGGGTGTACAAGGTACGGAGAGGGCACTTGCCTGTTCGGTGGCCCAGGACGTGTCTGACACATCCCGCCTGGCCTGCGACGTCTGGCACGCACGCTCACCGCGTTGTCGGAGTCATCCGAGTACGTCCAGTACACGGATGATCCTCCGCCTTGGGATCGCACGCACCAGACGTCGCAGGCCCCGCCCTCCGGGGGGACGGCGCCATGTGTCAGACACGTCCTAGGACCCGCTGATCATGTCGCGCGGCCCTCGGGCGGCGGTGGAACGCGTCGCGGGCAGGACGCACGCGGCGGCCGCGATACCCACCGACACACAGGCGAGCAGCGACAGAACGCCTCGGGACGGCGGTCGGGCGATGCCGGCGCCGAGTCCGCTCGATCCGCCCTGGAGATCGATGAGCCAGCTTGAGAGCGGGACCCCCAGCCCGATGCCCAGTACCGCCGCGGCCAGGGCCAGCAGTCCGATCTGGGCGACCATGATTCCCGCTGCCTGATGGGGCATCAGACCCACGGCCCGGTAGGCGCGCAGATCCCGGGAGTGGTCACGGACCGAGGTGAAGACGGCGGTGGACAACTCCGCCAGACCGATGAGCGACAGAACCACGACAAGGCCGACGATCACTCCGCGGACGGGCGAGAGATCGGGGGCCGAGCCGGTGACGGAGCGGATCTCCAAGGTGCCGTGCGAGGACCTGGCGAGGGCCTCCCCCACCGCGCCGGGCTGTTCGCCGTCGCGCAGCTCAAGGCTGTAGTAGGCGGGTGTGATGCCGGTGTCCTGAGCATGCAGTGTGTCGTACGTGGTGGATATGACGCGGCCGTTGTCCTCGGTCTCGATGCAGCGGCCCACGATGTGCAGGATGTGCGGAGTGCCGCCCACGGTCAGCCGGACCCACTGGCCGACGGACACGTCCAGGGCGTCCAGCAGCCCCTGGCCAGCCACGGCTTCGCCGGGACCGGTGGGAGCCCGGCCCGCGACCACGGCGAACGGGTACGGAAGCGCCGCCGTCCCCAGACCGCGCAGCGTGACCGATTCGGACTGGCCGGGAGCGAGTGCGGCCAGTTCGATGCCGGGGTGCACGGCGGCCACACCGGGGCCGTTGTCGAGGGACCGGACCGCCACCGCGTCCGAAACGCCGTTGGGCCGGACGATGAGCTGACCGGCGAGGCCGACCTCTCCCGGGCTGTGTTCGAGCCGGTCGACGGTGGCCCAGGTGGCGAAGGCCACCGTGGCGATGAGGATGGGCAGGGCGAGCCGCAGGACGACGGCCGCCGATCGGCCGGGCCGGTGCAGGACGGCGCGGGCGCCCAGGACCAGTGCGGGCGGGATGTGCGCGCGAAGCGCCACCCTGGCCGCCCCTGACATTCTGCGGCGCCCCGGCGCGGCGGTCCTGGCGGCGGGGATCGACGGGACACGGCCGGCCCGCCAGGCGGCGAGGGTCGTGGCGGAGGCGATCACCACCGTGGTGGCCACGGAGACGGCGGGAACCGTCCAGGTGTGCTCGGGCAGCGCCCGCCAGACCTCCATGGCCTCACTGAGGGAGCCGGGGCCCAGGGGGCCGAGGACCTCCGTGGCGGCCACTCCGCAGAGCACTCCGAGGACGGCGAGGAACACGTGCTGGAGCAGGAACATGGCCACGACCTGGCCGGGAGTGAAGCCGATCGCCTTCAGTACGGAGATGTCGCGCGCGTGCGCGAGGACCCGGGCACCGACGCCTCCGGTGACCGCGATGGCCGCGGCCAGCAGCGCTCCGAGTCCGAACAGGCCGACGAGCAGCCCGCGCAGATGGTTGTCGCCCTCGGCGTCGGCACGGGCGTCCTGCCAGGTGGACACGTCCACGACCTGCGCCGGTCCGACCGCCGCGACGGCCCTCTGAACGACGAAGCCGGTGTCCCCGGGGTCGGCGAGCCGCAGGCCGAGGGTCTTGCCGGAGTCGCCGGTACGGAAGGCGAGCTCGTCGACCACCTCGGGGTCCGCCCAGCCGATGCCGGGCGAGTCGCCGTCCGTGTAGGCGGGTTCCGCGGTCTCGGCGATGCCTACGACACGCAGGCTGCGGGCGGCGCCGTCCCGGGGCAGGCTGATCCGGTCACCGGGTTCGACCCACAGCGCCGTGGCGAGGGACTTTTCGAGGACGATGCCGTCCCCTGGCGCGCTGTTCAGCCAGCGCCCGCTGTCGATCTCGGGGCGCCCGACGGCCGGAGGCGTCGCCCCGGCCGCGCGCAGATCGAGAACGGCCTGATCGGGGCCGTTGCTCACGGTGACCGAAACGGTCCGGAACGGACCGGAGACAGCGGTGACGCCGTCCAGGCCGCTCAGCGCCGAGGTGTCGGCGGCACTGTCGACGCGCATCCAGACATGGGCTCCCCGGGTGGCGGCGAAGAGTCGCTGCCAGGGATCGGCCGCGTAGACGAGCAGGGCCACGGAGATCAGCAGAGCGGCGGTGATGCCTCCGGTGGCGAGGAGGAGGGAGACAGCCTGGCCGCGGTGGGTGCGCAGGTCCGCCAGCGCCCAGCGGGTGAGAGCTCGCATCCCGGTCAGCCCAGGAGCCGGACGACGTCCGCCGCGGCCTGGCCGCTCGCGGGAAGTTCCTCGAAGGAGATGTCGTCGACGACCCGTCCGTCGTGGAGGCTGATGACGCGGTCGGCGCCGCTGGCCACATTGGCGTCGTGGGTGACCAGCACAATGGTCTGACCGTGCCTGTGGTGTCGCGAAAGCAGCCGGAGCACCTCGCGGGTGCCCTTGCTGTCGAGGCTGCCGGTCGGCTCGTCGGCCAGCAACAGGCTCGGGCGGTTGATGAGCGCGCGGGCCAGCGCGACGCGCTGCTGCTCACCGCCGGCCAGGTCGCCCGGAGTGCTGTCTTCCTTGCCTTCCAGGCCGAGTTCGGCCAGCAGTTCCTTGCGGTCCTCCCTGACCTGGCGAGGCGGCCGGCCGGCGAGCAGGCCGGGCAGTTCCACATTGTCGGCGACCGTCAGCGTGGAGACGAGGTTGAAGAACTGGAAGACGATGCCGACGCCGCGGCGCCGCAGGGTCGCCCAGCGGGCTTCGCTGAGGGTGTCGACCCGGCGCCCGTCGAGCCATATCCGGCCCCGGTCGGGCCGTTCCAGGCCGCCCAGCAGATGCAGCAAGGTCGACTTCCCGGCTCCCGAGGGACCGGTGACGGCGACGAACTCGCCGGCCCGTACGCGCAGGTCGACGCCGCGCACGGCGCGTACCTCGGCACCGTCCACGCGGTGGGTCTTGACGAGGCCCTCGACGACCAGGACGTCTCCGGCGGCCCGGCCGCCGGGTGGCTCGTTCCGCTTCATTCCATCTCCTCCTGGCATCGCTCAAGCCAGTCCAGGTCAGCCTGTAGATGCAACATGGCGCCCTCGATGAGAAGTTGGGCGACACGGTTGTCCCGGTCCTCCGTGGCTGCCAGCCGGGACATGGCGCGCATCAGGTTGAGATAGTGGCGGCGCTGTCTGTTGATCAGGCCGATCTGATCGGCGACGCCGGTCAGCGGGGCGAGTGCCAGTTTCATGAAGAACTCGTCGCGTACCCGCGGCTCGTCCGAGGTCTGCTCGAACCAGGCCGCGACCGCTTCGTGGCCCGCTTCGGTGAGTTCGTAGATGCGTTTGTTCGGTCTGCTGGACTGCTCTACCGCCTCTCCCCGGATGAGTCCCGCTTTCTCCAGACGGGTGAGAGTCACATAGACCTGTCCGACGTTCGGCTGAGGGTAGGCCGAGCCGAACAGGGTCTCAAGACTTTGTTTGAGTTCGTATCCGTGCGCCGGCCCCTTCGCCAGGAGCGCCAGCAGGGGAAGACGCATGGGGCTCAGCCTCCTCCACTCTCCCCGTGTCGCCGGTGCGGGCACCGGTGGCTCGGCGGCGGCTGCCACCCAGGCCGTATCCAGGCCTAGTATCCCGCATGCTCAGCAGGTATAGATAACAGCTCGGGCGGCGGCGAAAAATCACGTCTGTCGGCCCCTGAGGAGGAGCGCATGCGGTGGTCGCGGGCCGCGCGGCGGGGCATGCTGATCGCCGCACTACTGCTGGCGGGTTATGCGGGCAGCGGCACATCAGCGGCCGGACCGGCCGACAGCAGAGGCCCCATCACGCTCGCGACCGGCCGAGACCTGACGGGTTATCTCCAGCAGGTGCTCGACGGGTGGAACAGTACCCACCCGGACGAGCCCGTGAAACTGGTGCAACTGCCCGAGGCCGCCGACGAGGTGCATGCCCAGATGGCGGACAGCCTGCGGTCCGGCAGCGGTCGCTTCGACGTCCTCAACATCGACGTGGCGTGGACCTCGGAATTCGCGGGAGCCGGCTGGATCGCCCCGCTGGACCCGGCCGCGCTGCCGCTGAAAAGCCTGCTTCCCTCGGTGCTGGACACCGCGACCTTCCGTGGCCGGCTCTACGCCGCGCCGTATGTCACCAACGCCGGACTGCTCTACTACCGCAAGGACATACTGGACCGCGCCGGCCTGGAACCGCCGCGCACCTGGGCCGATTTGGAGCGCGACGCGGCGACTGTCGCCCCGCGGTACGGACTGGCCGGGTACGCGGGCCAGTTCCTGCCGTACGAGGGACTGACGGTCAATGTGGACGAGGCCGTGGAGTCGGCCGGCGGGACGATCCTCGGCCCGGACGGCCGGACGGTGACGGTGGAGTCGGCCGCCGCCCGTGAGGGGCTGGACTTCCTGATGCGAGGGGTCCGGGAGGGCTGGATTCCCGAGGAGGCCCTGACGTACAAGGAGGAGGAGTCCCGCCGGGCGTTCCAGGACGGCGGTCTGCTGTTCCTGCGCAACTGGCCCTACGTGTACGACATGGCGTCGGCACCCGGCTCCGAGGTGGCGGGCAAGTTCGCAGTGGCGCCGCTGCCGGGGCCCGACGGGCCGGGGGCGAGCGTCCTCGGCGGCTCCAACCTCGCGGTCGACGTCCACTCGCGTCATCCGCGGACGGCGGCCGATGTGCTCGCCTACCTGACGAGCGAGGACGTACAGCGGCAGGTGCTGACCCATGGTTCGCTGCCGCCGGTGTGGGCCGACCTCTACTCGGATCCCGAACTGACGGCGCGGTACCCGTATCTGCCGGTGCTGGAGCAGAGCGTGAAGACGGCCAAGCCGCGTCCCAAGAGCGCCGAGTACGAACAGGTGAGCCTCGCGGTGGCCGCGGTCACCAGCGACGCCCTGCGGGGGCATGCGTCCGCCCGGGCCTCGATCGCCCGGCTGGACCGGGAGTTGCGGCGCATCGTATCCCGCGACTGAGGTGACGCGGACCGCCGCCATCTCCGCCATTTCTTAGTTACCTGTTAAGTAGCAGAGACTCTCACGGCCTGTGCACATATGGGCTTCAACCAGGGCTTTACACACACCTCTGCGCCCGTTTTCATCGAAACCTTGCGCCACAGCGTTGACACCTGCTGGTTGCACGTACTTAACATGCATGCATAACAGCAGCGGCGCTTCCCGGCCGCCGGTCCGCGCTTCCCAGCGCATCGCTGTTGCTCACGACTCCGCGCCGACGCCGCTCGCGCGCCCGGAATCAGGATGGTGTCAGGTGCTACGAGCCCCCTCGGCGGTCGAGTCGGTCTCCCCCGTCATCGACGGCGGCCCGCCGCCGGGCCAGTGGTGGCGGGACGCGGTGCTCTACCAGGTCTACATCCGCAGTTTCCTCGACAGCACCGGTGACGGTGTGGGCGACCTCGCGGGAGTTCGCGCCGGTCTGCCCTACCTCAGCAAACTGGGCGTGGACGGCATCTGGCTGAGCCCGTTCTATCCCTCTCCGCAGCACGACCACGGCTATGACGTCACCGACTACTGCGCCGTGGACGGCGTCTACGGCGACCTCGCCGAATTCGACCGCCTCGTGACCGACACCCATCGCCTCGGCATGCGCGTGGTCATCGACATCGTGCCCAACCACTGTTCCAGCGAGCACCTGTGGTTCCGGGCGGCGCTGGCGAGCCCTCCCAACAGCTCCGCACGGGCGATGTTCCACTTCGCCGACGGACGCGGCACGGACGGCGAACTGCCTCCGAACAACTGGCGTGCGATGTTCGGCGGTCCCGCCTGGTCCCGTGTCACAGAGGCAGATGGCAGCCCCGGACAGTGGTATCTGCACCTGTTCACACCGGAGCAGCCGGACCTCAACTGGCGTGACCCGCGCGTCGGTCACTACTTCGAGCAGGTACTGCGCTTCTGGCTCGACCGAGGTGTGGACGGTTTCCGTATCGATGTGGCGACCGGTCTGTTCCGCCACCCGGAGCTGCCGGACTCGCCCGACCCCGAGGCCGATGAGCGCACCCGTGACTCCGTCAACCCGCTCGCCTGGAACCAGCCCGAGGTGCACCACGTGTGGCGCGACTGGCGCGCGATCTGCGAGGCGTACACCTCCCGCGACGGCCGGGAACGCCTGCTGGTGGGCGAGGTTTCCGTCAGGACGGCCGCCGACCAGGCCCGCTATGTGCGCCCCGACGAACTGCACCAGGCGTTCTTCTTCGACCTGCTCAGCGCCCCGTGGAACGCGGACACCTTCCGGCGGACCATCGGCGAGGCGCTCCGGGACATCGCCGGCACCGGCTCCACCGTCACCTGGGTGCTCAACAACCACGACCAGGTCAGGAGCGTCACACGGTACGGCGGCGAGGCGGGCGTCTTCGGCGCCACCCGCGCCCGGGCCGCCGCACTGCTGATGCTGGCGCTGCCCGGGGCCGCCTATATCTATCAGGGCGAGGAACTCGGCCTGCCCGAGGTGGTCGACCTGCCGGACGAGGCGCTGACCGACCCGATCTTCCGCAGGACCGGCAGCCGCCGCTACGTCCGCGACGGCTGCCGTGTGCCGCTGCCGTGGTCGGGACACGCCTCGCCCTTCGGCTTCACCGAGGAGGGCAGCACCGCACAGCCGTGGCTGCCGCAGCCCGCGTGGTTCGCCGAACACACCACGGACCGTGCGCTGCTGGACACCAGTTCCTTCTGGCACCTGTACCGCGACGCGCTGAGTCTGCGGGCACGACTGCCGCAGCTCGGTGAGGGCGATCTGCGCTGGCTCGACTCTCCGCCGGAGGTACTGGCGTTCATACGCGGCGACGGACTGCTCTGCACGGTCAACTTCGGCGAGGAGGCCGTTCCCGCGCCTCTCCAGGGCACTCCGCTGCTCTCCAGCGCTCCCTGCCCGCCCGGCGTACTGCCCGGCAACACGGCCGCGTGGTGGATCGACACCACCGGCGTCCTCGGATCCGTCGGCGAACCGTAATCCCGCCGAACCGTCCCGCACGGCGTCACCCCTTGATTCCGAGCACCACCCGCACAGCAAGAGCGCGCACGGCTTACCGAGCACGCTGACGAAGGGACTTCAAAGATGAAGCGCACCGTTGTGACCACCGTCCTCATCTGTGGCCTGGCTCTGTCCGGCACCGGCTGCGGAGGCGGCGGCGGCGACTCGGCCTCCTCCGCGCCGAAGGAAGGCCAGGCCCTCAAGGGACAGACAATCACCGTGGCGGCCGTGTGGACCGGCGAGGAGCAGGCCAGCTTCAAGAAGGTGCTCGACGGCTTCACACGGAAGACGGGAGCCGAGATCCAGTTCGTCTCGACCGGCGACAACGTCTCCACCGTCATCGGCAGCAAGATCCAGGGCGGCGACGCCCCCGACGTGGTCATGGTCCCGCAGGTCGGAGTCGTCCAGCAGTTCGCGAAGTCGGGCTGGCTGGCGCCGCTGTCCGCGAACGTGAAGGCCGCCGCCACCAAGAACTACGCCCAGGTGTGGCAGGACTACGGCACCGTGGAGGGCACCTTCTACGCCCTGTACTTCAAGGCGTCCGACAAGTCGACGGTCTGGTACAGCCCGACGGCCTTCGCGAACGCCGGCGTCACTCCGCCGACCACGTACGAGCAGATGATGGCCGACGCGAAGACGATCGCCGACTCGGGCCTGAGCGCGTTCGCCATCGGCGGGCAGGACGGCTGGACGCTCACCGACTGGTTCGAGAACATCTATCTCTCCCAGGCGGGCGCCGCGAACTACGACAAGCTCGCGCAGCACAAGATCCCCTGGACCGATCCGACCGTGGTCAAGAGCCTGACGACACTGGGTGAACTCTTCAAGCAGAAGACACTGATCGCGGGCGGAGCCGAGGGAGCGCTGCGCACCGACTTCCCGACGTCGGTGACACAGGTCTTCGGTGACGAGCCGAAGGCCGCCATGACGTACGAGGGCGACTTCGTCAGCGGCAACATCACCAACGACCTGCACAAGAAGGTCGGCACAGATGCCAAGTTCTTCGCCTTCCCCTCGGTGGGCGGCGGCGACGCTCCGGTTGTCGGCGGCGGCGACGCGGCCGTGGCTCTCAAGGAGGGCAAGAACCCGTCGGGCGGCATGAGGCTGCTGGAGTACCTGGCCACCCCGGAGGCCGCGGGAATCTGGGCCAAGTCGGGAGGCTTCCTCTCCCCGAACAAGTCCCTGCCGCTCTCCTCCTACAGCAACGACACCCTGCGGCAGACCGCCAAGTCGCTGATCGGCGCGGGCGACAACGTGCGGTTCGACATGTCCGATCAGGCACCGGCCGCCTTCGGCGGCACCGCGGGCACCGGCGAGTGGAAGCTCCTGCAGGACTTCCTCGCCGACCCGTCCGACCCCAAGGCCACGGCGAAGAAGCTCGAAACCGCCGCTGCCAAGGCCTACAAGGACTGATGCGGCGTCATGTCCACTGCCACGGCCCCCACCGGTACCACCATGTCTCCGGAGATTCCGGCACAGTTGGCGGCCAACCGCCGGCGCAAGCGCAAAGCCCGGGTCACCGCCGTACTCTTCGCCCTCCCCGCGCTGACCCTGCTCGGAGCGCTCGTGGGCTACCCGATCCTCTACTCGGCCGTCCGCTCCACCTACGACGCGGGCGGCAGCCACTTCGTAGGACTCAGCAACTACGGTGAACTGTTCCAGGACAAGGCCACGCTGACGGCTCTGCGCAACACCGCCGTCTGGGTCATCGTCGTGCCGGCCCTGCTGACAGGGCTCGGACTGATCCTCGCGGTCCTCACCGAGAAGATCCGCTGGGCCACCGCGTTCAAGCTGCTGATCTTCATGCCGATGGCGGTCTCCTTCCTCGCGGCCGGTATCACGTTCCGCCTGGTGTACGACCAGGACCCGCAGCGCGGTGTGCTCAACGCGGCGACGGTCGGCATCCATGACGCCTTCGCCGACTCGGCCGGCTATCCCGGAGCCCGTCCGCGCGATGCCACCGTCCTCAAGCACACGACCGGCGGCGCGTACACCACCGTCCACACCACCGGCCCCGGCGAACCACTCACACTGGGTCTGGTCGGCCTGCCACCCACCGGGATCCCGGCGGAGGCGAAGCAAGCCGTGAACCCAGCCACCACACAGGCGGCGGACGCGGTGACGGGCGTCGTCTACGTGGACTTCGCACCGGGCGGCGGCGGAAAGCCGAACCAGGTCGATCTCCGCGAACGCGGACTGCCCGGCATCACGCTCCAGCTCACCCGCGACGGGAAGACGGTCGCGGAGACCACCAGCTCGGCCGACGGCTCCTTCGCCTTCAAGGACACCAAGCCCGGCACCTACGCGGTGCGGCTCCCGGCGGAGAACTTCGCCGAGCCCTACGGCGGCATCTCCTGGCTGGGCCGCGCCCTCATCACTCCCGCGATCATGGGCGCGTACCTCTGGGTCTGGACCGGCTTCGCCATGGTCCTGATCGGCGCCGGCCTCTCCGCGCTCCCCCGCGAGATGCTGGAAGCCGCCCGTATGGACGGCGCGAACGAATGGAACGTCTTCCGGCGGATCACGGTCCCGCTGCTGGCGCCGGTGCTGAGTGTGGTCTTCGTGACGCTGATCATCAACGTGATGAAGGTCTTTGATCTCGTCTACATCATCGCGCCGGGACCCGTGCAGCAGGACGCCAACGTACTGGCCCTCCAGATGTGGCTGGTCTCCTTCGGCGGCGGCAACAACCAGGGCCTGGGCAGCGCGATCGGCGTGGTCCTGCTGCTCCTGGTGATCCCGGCGATGGCTGTGAACATCCGACGCTTCCGCAGGAGTCGCTGATGGCCGCCCAGAGTTCCACCGCGCAGTTGCCGCCGGTCATCCCGAGCGGCGAGAAGAAGACGGCGGCACCGCCCACCGCACCGCGGCGGCCGGGGAGCGGTGCGGCGAGCCGCGCCACCGGGTGGCTGCGCAATGGCCTCGTGCAGGCCGTCCTCATCGTGATCGCGCTCGTCTGGCTCACTCCGACGGTCGGCCTGTTCGTGGCCTCCCTGCGCTCGTCGACCGACCAGAGCAGGAGCGGCTGGTGGACGGCGCTCACCCACACGGGCGGGCTGTCGTTCGACAACTACGGTCGTCTGCTGGACGACAGCGACATGACACGAGCGTTCCTCAACACTGTCATGATCTCGGTCCCGGCCACCGTGGGCGTCGTCGTCCTCGCCGCCCTCGCGGGCTACGCGTTCGCCTGGCTGGAGTTTCCCGGCCGGGACTGGATCTTCCTGCTCGTCGTCGGCATGCTCGTGGTGCCGGTACAGATCGGGCTGCTGCCGGTCGCCAAGCTCTTCGGCGCTCTCGGTATCTTCGGCTCGATCCCGGGCGTGATCCTTTTCCACATCGCCTACGGGCTGCCCTTCGCCGTCTTCCTGCTGCGCAATTACTTCGCCGAGATACCGCGCGAGATGCTGGAGGCGGCTCGTATGGACGGCGGAACCGAGTGGATGATCTTCTGGCGGCTCATCCTGCCCATGGGCCGTCCTGCCATCGCCAGCCTGTCGATCTTCCAGTTCCTGTGGGTCTGGAACGACATGCTGGTGTCGCTGATCTTCGCCGACAGCGGATCCCAGCCGCTGACCGTCGCCCTCCAGTCCCATGTCCGCCAGTTCGGCGCGAACATCGACGTCCTCGCTCCCGGCGCCTTCCTCTCGCTGATCGTGCCTCTCATCGTCTTCTTCGCCTTCCAGCGGCACTTCGTCGAAGGAGTGATGGCCGGCTCAGTCAAGTAACGGTGAGAGGGCTTCCGGCCCACTCTCCCAGCAGGAAGCCCCGACGCGTCAGTGCGGCGAGGCGGTCGCCACCCGTACCGGACTCAGGCGGTACGGGTGGCTTCCGTGACTGGCAGGAGGGACAGTCGTCCTGGCGAGTACCACGCGCGTGTCACGCCTGGTAGCCCATCCACCGCTTCTCGTCAGCCAACCATGGGCCCTCCAACGGAAAAGCCCCCGCTGTTAACGGAAGCCTTAACAATGTTTTGGCAACTTAAGGGCTGTCCCGTTAATCCCCGGCGGGCGCGCGACGACAGCACGGCGCCTCGCCGCGTTGTCGGAGCGCCCGCATACATCCAGTACGCGAGCGCCCCTCCGCCGTGCGACGCACCGCATCCGACGCCGCGCGCCGACCCACCAGGGATCACGGGACAGCCCTTAGTCGGACAGAACCAGCGTAAAAGGGATGACCCCAAGATTGGGACTCCCCAACCGGCACATCGTGGGCTTAACTTATGTTCTATGACCTCCCCCCGCGCCACCTACGGCGGCGGTTACTACACCGCGCCGTCGTTCCCGGACACCCCGATCTACGACTCCCTGGTCGCGGAGCGGGGCACGCCTCAGATCGCCCCGATCCGAGTGCCTTCCGCCTACGACACGGGTAACAGCTATCTCCCGGCTCTGCCCGCCGCGCTGCCCGCACTCCCGGCGGCTCCCTCTCATCCCGCGCCCGCCTACGGCGGTTACCAGCAGCAGCCGATGCAGCAGCCCATGCCGCTCCAGCACGCGCCGGCGCCGTACATCCCGCAGCAGGCCCCGCCGCGTGGCTACCAGGCCGCCCAGCCCCAGCCGCAACCGCAGCGTCCGATGCCCGGCACGGGCTACGAGGCGATGCGCCCGGCGGCTCCCCGGCCGGCGCCCGCGCCGCCCACTCAGTACGACGACCCGTACAACCGGCCCTACCAGAACCGGGGGTACTGACAGGCGGGATGTCAGGAGGCGGTGACAGGATGGTTTCATGCCGAAGCCGGTTCGTCCTGTTCTGCACGCCTTGCGCGTACACCCGGTCAAGTCGATGGCCGGAATCACGCCGGACAGCGCGTTCGTCGAGCCTTGGGGACTTGCCGGCGACCGCCGTTGGGCATTGATCGACGGCACAGGGAAGGCGGTCACACAGCGCCGGCAGCCGCGGCTGGCGCTCGCACACGCCGAGCCGCGGCCGGACGGCGGGATCCGGCTGCGCGCGCCCGGCCTCGGGCCGCTGGGCGTGGACGTCGGCGTGCCGAAGCCCACCGACACGGTCGTGGTGGACATCTTCGGGACCAAGGTCGAAGCGGTTCTCGCCGGTCATGCCGCGGGTGATGTGGATGTGCACGGCCTGCTGAGCGCGTACCTCGGGGTGGAGGTCCGGCTTGTGCATCTCGACGACCCGGCCGTGCGCCGGCCGGTCAATCCGCTGTACGCGCGGCCCGGGGAGACGGTCAGCTTCGCGGACGGATTTCCGCTGCTGGTCACCACGCTCGGCTCGCTCGACGCCCTCAACTCCCTGATCGCACAGGGAGATCACGCGGACGAGGGACCGCTCCCGATGGACCGGTTCCGGCCGAATCTCGTCATCGCGGGCACTGCGCCCTGGGCGGAGGACGACTGGCTGCGCCTCGCCGTCGGTGAGGTCACCTTCCGCGTCGCCAGGCCCTGCGGCCGGTGTGTCATCACCACCACCGACCAGCGCACG
The DNA here is from genome assembly GCF_033795305.1 of Streptomyces sp. AK02-01A. NCBI lineage: Bacteria > Bacillati > Actinomycetota > Actinomycetes > Kitasatosporales > Streptomycetaceae > Streptomyces > Streptomyces sp. AK02-01A. Next base: position 54,220 of record NZ_JARBAE010000031.1, on the reverse strand, counting down.
GCGGAGCGCGGCAAGGAGCCGCTGCGCACCCTCGGCCGGTACCGCGGGTTCGACGGCCGGCTGATCTTCGGACAGAACATCGTGCCCGAGTCCACCGGCACCGTCCGGGTGGGCGATCCGGTGACCGTTCTTGAGTGAACGGCCCCGGACTGCTCATCGGGCCCGCCCGCGGCCGGCGACGGCGCTGTCCGGGCGCCCGGCGGCCCACCATTGTCCCTCGACCGCCGGAGGCCGCCGGCTCCATGCGTGAAGACGTCCGCCGGGGGAACACGACCCGGCGACGGGCCTGTTGAGTGCATGGAGCACCGAGGTGAGCTTGCTCTCTCTTCGTACCCGTCGCGCGTAAACCGTGCTGCCCGCGGCTAGGCCCTGTCTGACACATGGCGCCGTCCGCCCGCAGTGCGGGGCCCCCGGGTCCGGTGCGTGCGACAGCGAGGCGGAGGAGCGGGCTCGTAGTGGACGTACGTGGCTGACTCCGACAACGCCGCGAGCGGGCGTGCCGGGCGTCGTGGGCCGGGCGGGATGTGTCAGACAGGGCCTGGGACGGAGACGGAAGGGGGTGCGGGACTGTGCGATCGATCGCGGGACTCTGGCGCTGGCGGCGCAACCCCCTGCGCCGGGTTACCGATCTTGTGGAAGCGTGGGTGGCGCTGACGGCGGTGCTGCTGTTCGCCGTGGCGACACCGGCGAGCGGCTGGATCTGCGGGACTCTCATCGATTCGTCGCTGCAGCGGACGGTACGCCTCCAGCACGAGCAGCGGCACCGGACGACCGCCGTGGTGACCGGCCCCGCGTCGGAGCGGCACCGCGACGCGTATGACGCCGAGTCGGCCGCCAACCACGCGGCGGGCAGCCGGGTGACGGCCACATGGCGGTCCGCCGACGGCAGGACACACACCGGCACGGTCTCCGCGCCGCTGCGCGCGCCCCGTCCCGGCGAGACGTTCGGTATCTGGGCCGACGAGCAGGGCAAGCAGGTACGCGGTCCGATGAACGGGACCAGCGCCCGCGTCCACGCCATTCTGGCCGGATTCGGTTCGGCCGCGCTGGCCGCCGGGCTCGTGGAATGCCTGCGGCGGCTGATCGTATGGCAGTTGAAACAGCGGCGGTACAAACGGCTCGACCGGGCCTGGGCCAAGGCCGGTCCTGACTGGGGTCGTACCGGCGCCGGGAGCTGATACCCGCCGCTTGCGTCAACTCAGCGCCTCGGCGCGCGCTACGGTGGTGCCGCCCGGTCCGTCGTTGCGGCCGGGGTTCCGGGCCGGTACCCGGGACGGCACAACACGCGCACGCACGAGGCGGGGGCACAACAGCGCCATGGCACAGGGCACGGTCCAGGTGACGCACACCGGAACATCGCGTTGGCGGCGCCGCACAGGCGAATACGCTTCCCTCGCGGGGGCCCTGGAGGCCGCCGGCGACGGCGACGTCCTCACCATCGCCCCGGGCACCTACCGGGAGAATCTCGTGGTGGCGCACGCCGTCACGCTGCGCGGTCCGGAGGGCTCGCTCGGCTCCGTACGTATCGCGCCGGCCGACGGGGTGCCGCTGACTCTGCGCGCCTCGGCCACCGTCCAGGACCTCCATATCGAGGGCCAGGACACGACGGCCCCGGCGCTGCTCGTCGAGGACTGCACACCCGAGCTGCTGGATCTGCGGGTCGTGACCCGCTCCGCGGCGGGCATAGAGGTGCGGGGTTCGGCCCGCCCCACGGTCCGCCGCTGCACCGTCGACAATCCGGCCGGTGTCGGCATCGCCGTACTCGACGGTGCGGGCGGGGTGTTCGAGGAGTGCGAGATCGTCGCGGCCGGGCAGTCCGGCGTCTCGGTGCGCGGCGGCGGGCATCCTCGGCTGGAACGCTGCCGGATCCACCACTCCTCGGGGTCCGGCCTGTCCGTCACCGGCGACGGCAGCGGCCTGGAGGCGATCGGCTGCGAGGTGTACGAGATCAAGGGCACCGGAGTGCAGATCGCCTCCCGTGCCTCGGCTCATCTCACCGACTCCTCCGTGCACCGGACCTCGGCCGACGGCATCACTCTCGACACCGACGCCGTACTCACCCTCTCCGACTGCGACATCCACGACGTCCCGGAGAACGCCGTCGATCTGCGGTCCCGTTCGGTGCTGACCCTGACCCGCTCCACGGTCCGCCGGTTCGGCCGCAACGGCCTCTCCGTCTGGGACCCGGGCACGCGCGTCGACGCCAACCAGTGCGAGATCCAGGACAGTACGGGCGACTATCCGGCGGTCTGGGTCAGCGACGGCGCCACCGCCGTCCTGGAATCCTGCCGTGTCCATGATGTGCCGGACGCGCTCTTCGTCCTCGACCGCGGCTCGCGCGTCGACGTGGTCGACAGCGACCTCTCCCAGGTCCGCAACACGGCGGTGTCGGTGAGCGACGGCGCGACCGCGCAACTCGACGACTGCCGCATCCGCGAGGCCTCCACCGGGGCCTGGTTCCGGGACCACGGCAGCGGCGGCACGCTGAACTCCTGCACGATCGACTCCGTCCAGACCGGCGTCATCGTTACCAAGGGCGCCGACCCCACCATCGAGCGCTGCACGGTCACCTCGCCCGCCGAGGCCGGTTTCTATGTCTCCGCCGAGGGCCGCGGCACCTTCCACAACTGCCGGGTGACGGGCAGCGGCGGCTATGGCTTCCATGTGATGGACGGCTGCCGTACGACGCTCAAGCGGTGCCGTACCGAACGGTGCGCGCGCGGCGGATACGACTTCGCGGAGGACGGACCGACCGTCGAGGACTGCACCAGTGACGAGAGCGGCGTACTGACGCCCACACCGGAACCGCCTTCCGTGCTGACCGCGACCCAGTCGGCCGGCGTTCTCGGCGCGATTCCCACGACTCCGGCCGGCGCGTCCTCGACCGTCACCAGCGCCGCGCCGGCCGTCCCGGCCACCGCGCGGACCTCCGAGGACGTCCTCGGTGAGCTGGACACACTGGTGGGCCTCGAAAGCGTCAAGCGCGAGGTCCGGGCGCTCACCGACATGATCGAGGTCGGCCGCCGCCGCAAGGAGGCGGGTCTCAAGGCCGCCTCGGTCCGCCGCCATCTGGTCTTCACCGGCTCACCCGGCACCGGCAAGACGACCGTGGCCCGGCTGTACGGCGAGATCCTGGCCTCGCTCGGCGTGCTGGACAGCGGTCATCTCGTCGAGGTCTCCCGGGTGGACCTGGTGGGCGAGCACATCGGCTCGACCGCGATCCGCACCCAGGAGGCGTTCGACCGGGCGCGCGGCGGAGTGCTGTTCATCGACGAGGCGTACGCCCTCTCGCCGGAGGACTCCGGGCGGGACTTCGGCAAAGAAGCCATCGACACACTGGTGAAGCTGATGGAGGACCACCGCGACGCGGTGGTCGTGATCGTCGCGGGCTACACCGCCGAGATGGAACGGTTCCTTACCGTCAACCCCGGTGTGGCGTCCCGCTTCTCACGGACCATCACCTTCAGCGACTACATTCCCGAAGAGCTGCTCCGGATCGTGGAGCAGCAGTCCGAGGAGCACGAGTACCGGCTGGGCGACGGCACGGCCGAGGCGCTGCTCAAGTACTTCACGGCGCTGCCCAAGGGACCGGCCTTCGGCAACGGCCGTACCGCGCGGCAGACCTTCGAGTCGATGGTGGAGCGGCACGCGGGCCGGGTCGCCCAGCTTCCGGAGACCAGCACGGACGATCTCACCCTGCTCTACGCGGACGATCTGCCCGAGCTGCCCTGAGCGCCTCGGTCGTCGCCGCTCCGCGACTGCCGTGGCACCGCCGCCGGCGGCAACCGGTCGAGCAGCGCCGCGCGTTCCTCGGCGAAGGCCGGATCGGCCTGGTAGTCGGAGTGCCCGAGGACCGGCTCGGGCAGTGGATGCAGGAGCGTACGGCCGTAGGCGAGCGGATCCGTCAGCGGCCCCCGGTCCACCTCCGGGCGGTCGCCGTCGGCGGCGATCCGCACGGGGCCGCCGATCGGGTCGGTGGCCCGCCAGAGATTGCGCCAGCAGTGCACCTCCCTGCTCAGGTCGCGCAGCGGTCCGGCGCCGAAGTACGCGGGAAACCAGCGGCCGTAGAGCCGCTCCAGCGGTGAGCCGTACGTCAGCAGCGCCACCCGGAGGCGGGTGGCGGCCCGGAGCTGCCAGACGGCGGCGGCGGCCAGCACGCTGCCCTGCGAGTGGCCGGAGAGCACCAGCCGGCCGCCGGTGCGGCCGGTCCAGGTCTCGATCCGCCAGGTGAGGTCCGGGACGGCGCGTTCGGCGTAGCAGGGCGGTGCGAAGGGATGCGCGGCGCGCGGCCAGAAGGTGCCGACGTCCCAGAGGATGCCGATGGTGCGCCGGGCCGAGGCGTCCCGGTAGGCACGACGGCCCCAGGTGACGAACAGTATGAAGCCGAGGCCGATCAGCCAGGAGCCCAGCGCCTGCGCGGTGTCGGCCACGGACTCGACGAAGGAGTCGGTGCCTTCCGCCGCCTGCCCGGGTACTTCGCCGCTCATCCAGGATCCGGCGACCGCGGCGGCGCCGAGCAGCAGGGCCGCGCCGGCGAGGAGAGCGACAAGCCGTGGAGCGGCGTCGGTGAGCGCGGCCCTGGCCCGGAGACCCGCGATCTGCCGGGTGCGGAGGGAGTCCGCGGTCACCTGTCCGTACTCGGCCTCCACCACCGGGGCCAGCGCGCGGGCGGCCCGCACGGTCCTCACGGCGAGGACGGCGACCGGCACCAGCAGCAGCACGAGCAGCACCGGAATGACGGCGGCCTGCCAGCTCAGCAGCACCGGCGGGCCCAGGATCGCGCCGCCGCCCATGCCCGGCGTGGCTTCGCCGTCGAGCCAGTCGGCGACGCGCTGGGCGACACCGCCGGTCATCACTCCGCCCAGCGCGCACGCGAGCATCGCGACGGCCGGTCCGGCGAAGCCACGCATCGCGGTCCTCGGCTGCGGCACGCGGCGGTACAGCGCACGGGCCGTGACGGCGAGCGCGACGATCAGCGCGACCTGCGCCAGCGCGATCATCTGGAAGGTGGCATCGCCGGGAAGAGTGCCGGTGGAGACCCAGCCGGGCCGTGACCAGGCGGCGAACAGCACGGACAGGCCCAGCAGAGTGAGCGCCACGGACGGCAGCCGGCTGATCATGGCGCGGTCGAGAGTGCCGTCGCGCCGGCGCTCGCTGCGCCCTCTGCTGCACACCACCCAGAGCACAACGGCCGCGCAGCCGGCGATCGTTGCCCGCAGCAGCGGACCGAGGACCGCCGTCACACCGCCGGCGCCGCCGTCGTGTTCGGTGACGGCCGCGCTGAGCGCGGCGGCGACGGTGAGAAATCCGGCGGCGGTGTGCGCGGAGCGGAGCCGGGCGACGAGCCGGCGGCCGTACCAGAATCCGGGACGGCCGAGCGCGGGCCGCACCTTCGGGCCCTCATCCGCGGCCGGTGCCGGCCGGTGCTCGTCCACGCCGTCGTCCGGGTCCGCCGGAGCCTTCTGAGAACGCTCCTGGGAGCGCTCGTCGGTGGGCGGGCGCTGGGCCTCGTACGCGCTCCACGTCCGGTTGGAGAGATACCACAACAGTCCCACCAGCGCCGTGGGCACCGTCGCCGCGAGGGCCAGCCGCCGTCCCGGCTGCGACCACCAGCCCTGGCGCTCCGGTGAGAGGAAGCCGAGCCAGGACTGGTTCGCGACGCACTCCGGCGAGCCGGCGCACTGCCACGCCGTCAGATCGAGCGCGACCTCACAGGCCGAGGCCGTCAACAGCACGGTGAGAGTGAGAGCGACCAGGCGTACGAGCACGCCGTACAGCCGCTGGGACTTCCCGAGCCCCTTGGTGGCGGGCCGCATCCAGTGCGCGAGGTTGACCACCATGAAGGGAAGGAGCAGCAGCCACAGGGCCCGGGAGCCGTCGCCCGAGGTGAGATTGGACCAGCAGTACGCCTCGCGGACCGGCCGGTCCCGGTACCGCTCGGGCCGGAGCTCGGCGTCGGTGTCGTCGGCCCGGCGGTACACGGCGGCCGTCTCGTCACCGGTGATCCTGACCGTGCGCGGATCGTCGAGCGTCTCCTGCGGTGTGGCCCCGCCGACGCCGTGGACGAGCAGTTCGAGCGCGGCTTCGCCGCTGCGCGGATCAGGTGTCTCAGAGGGCACTTCGGTGACTCGCTCTCGGGTGGCGGGACCGGCCGGCGCGGTCGGCGCGACGGGGCGGAAGGGAACGCTCGTCAGCATTCCGGACGCGGGCCGTTCGCCGCCGGGCCCTCACGGAATCTCCCCGGCCTCCGACCCCGCCAACCCCGGACCGGAGCACCTGCCGGAGCACCGTGGGAGGATGAGGGACTCCTGATGATCGGACAGCCACGATCGGACAGCCAGGACCGCCGGGTACGACAACGGCGGATGACGACGCGGAAGGACCGGCCCGGCGGTGAACGACAACCAGAACCTTCTCGCGGAGCAGCGCCGTGCCATGATCCTCGACGAGGTGCGCCGGCGCGGCGGGGTCCGCGTCAACGAGCTGACGCGCAAGCTCAATGTGTCCGACATGACCGTGCGCCGGGATCTGGACACGCTGGCCCGCCAGGGAGTCGTCGAGAAGGTGCACGGCGGCGCGGTGCCGGTGGTCGAGGCGAGCACGCACGAGCCGGGTTTCGAGGCGAAGTCGGCGCTGGAGCTGAGCGCCAAGGAGGACATCGCGCGGGCGGCGGCGGCCATGGCGGTGCCGGGCAGCGCCATCGCGCTGTCCGGCGGGACCACGACCTACGCGCTGGCCCAGCATCTGGTGGACGTACCGGATCTGACGGTGGTGACCAACTCGGTACGCGTCGCCGATGTGTTCCATGCCGCCCAGTCGGCCGGAGCGGCGGGCGGCCGGCGCCCCGGCGCGGCCATGGTGGTGCTCACCGGAGGCGTGCGTACACCGTCGGACTCGCTGGTGGGCCCGGTGGCCGACCAGGCGATCCGCTCGCTCCACTTCGACGTGTTGTTCCTCGGTGTGCACGGCATCTCCGTCGAGGCCGGTCTGTCCACGCCGAATCTCGGTGAGGCGGAGACCAATCGGCGGTTCGTGCGGTCCGCGCGCCGCGTGGTGGTCGTCGCCGACCACACCAAGTGGGGCACGGTGGGCCTGAGTTCCTTCGCGACGCTGGAGGAGGTCGACACGCTGGTGACGGACGCGGGGCTGCCGGAGCGGGCCCGCCAGGAGATCGCCGAACATCTGCCGGGCCTGGTGGTGGCGGGCGAGTCCGACTACCGCCCGGCCACACCGGGCGACGGCTGAACCGGCCGGCGGGCGGCCCTGGACACCCCGGCTTACGATCGCCGGGTGAGCGCCTTCCGCATCGACCGCACCACGCCGCTGTCCGCCGACGAGGCGTGGCGGCGGCTCACCGACTGGCCGGCGCACGCGGACCAGGTACCACTGACGACCATCTCCGTACTGACACCGGGACCCACCCGCGTAGGCACGGTCCTCGTCGCCCGCAGCGCGCTCGGCGCCGCCGGGTTCGACGACCCCATGGAGGTCGTCCGCTGGCAGCCGCCCGCGCCGGGCCTCTCCGGCCACTGCCGGCTGGAGAAGCGCGGCCGGACCGTTACGGGCTGGGCCGAGATCCAGGTGCGCGGCGAGGCGGGCCTGACCCGGGTGCGCTGGGAGGAGGAGCTGCGTGTCGGCCGGCTGCCGCGGCTGCTGGATCCGCTGACCGCGCGCGCGGCACAGGCGGTGTTCGGGCGGGTGGTCGGCCGGCTGCTGCGCGGCTGAACGGGCCTTCCGTGCCCGTCTGATGACTGACCGTCAGGTCTGGTACGTCAGGTGTGCACGGCTCTCAGTCCGGCCAGACACCGTTCGCCAGGAAGTGGTCGAGCGTGACCGTGTACGGAGCGATGTCGAGGCCCTGCCGAGCGAGCCAGGTGTCCGAGTAGTACTTGTCGAGATAGCGGTCGCCCGGGTCGCAGAGCAGAGTGACCACACTGCCCTGGCGGCCTTCCGCGACCATCTCAGCGACGATCTTCAGCGCGCTCCACAGGCCGGTGCCGGTGGAGCCGCCCGCCTTGCGTCCGATGGCACGCTCCAGGGCTCGTACGGCGGCGATGCTCGCCGCGTCGGGCACCTTCATCATCCGGTCGATGGCGCCGGGCACGAAGCTCGGTTCCATCCGTGGCCGGCCGATGCCCTCGATCCGTGAACCGTGCTCGCTGCTCGCCAGCGCGTCGTGCCGCGCCCAGCCGTCGAAGAAACAGGAGTTCTCCGGGTCGGGCACACAGATCCGGGTGTCGTACTGCATGTAGTGGACGTAGCGGGCGATGGTCGCCGAGGTGCCGCCGGTGCCTGCCGTGGCGACGATCCAGGCGGGCTCCGGATAGCGCTCCAGTCTGAGCTGCTGGAACATCGATTCAGCGATGTTGTTGTTGCCCCGCCAGTCGGTGGCGCGCTCCGCGTAGGTGAACTGGTCCATGTAGTGGCCGCCGGTCCTGGCGGCCAGACCGGACGACTCCTCGTACAGCTTCCGCGAGTCGTCCACGAAGTGACACCGTCCTCCGTGGAACTCGATCAGCCGGCACTTCTCGCCGCTGGTGGTGCGTGGCATGACCGCGATGAACGGCACGCCGATCAGCTTCGCGAAATACGCCTCGGAGACGGCGGTCGATCCGCTGGACGCCTCGATCACCGGCTTGCCGGGCCGGATCCAGCCGTTGCAGAGACCGTAGAGAAACAGCGAACGGGCCAGCCGGTGTTTGAGACTGCCGGTCGGGTGCGTCGACTCGTCCTTGAGATAGAGGTCGATGCCCCAGTGCTCGGGCAGGGGGAACCGCAGCAAGTGGGTGTCGGCCGAGCGATTCGCGTCGGCCTGGACCTTGCGTACGGCTTCCTTGAGCCATGCGCGGTACTCGGGATCGCTGCGGTCCACATCGACGGTGGCCGCGGCTCCGCGCCCGCCGGACGCCGTGGACCGGCCGCCGGCGCTCACCTCGTCCTCGCCCGCTCCGCCAGTGCCCTGCTGCCTCATACGCGCCGTTCCTCGCCTCGTCGACATGGTCTCCGGACCTCACAGTAAGCCCACCACCTGCACAAACACCGGCTTTGGGGATCCATAGGGATGGCTTCTTGATCACCAGGGAGGCGCTCTGGTGCCCGCTGGGATCCTTGTGCAGACTTCTGTGGAAGGGGACGGCGCTGAGGGGGTCGAGGAGCCATGGCAGAGCCGGAGTTCAGTGCGAGCGGAGTGCGTATCGTGCGGTGGCCGCGGTCGCTCACCACCGCCGGCCAAGTCCGGATCCAGGACGGCAGCCTGGCGTTGCTGACCAGTTACGGCCGGGTGATCGACAGCGCTCCGCTGCGGGCCGTACGAGCGGCTAAGCCCTGGTTCGCGGGGCGCGGCGGCGCGGTCGCCACGGTCAACGGGACGCGCTACCGGCTGACCATGGGCCAGCGCGGCCGCCGGCCCGACGCGACGGCGCTGGCCGGGCGTTTTCTGGAAGCCGTGCGCAGAGGGCGGCGGGAGAGAGGCTGATCCGCCGCGAGTTGCGGAGCGGAATCCGCTGGTTCACTCTGGTCTCACATCACTCAGGGTTAACCGGCGGTGACAATGCGGTAGATCCCCGCCGGGCGCAGGAACAGCAGCGAGTCTGCTGCTGGATCCGATCCTTCGTCTTCTTCCGGACCTCATTCGGGGAGTCGCAGCCGTGATCAGCCGGCCAAGCAGGCACTGCACGGTGGAGCTCCAGGCCCTGCCGTCGCGGATCGGTCAGGTCCGCAGAATCATCTCGGCGCAACTGCGCTACTGGCATCTTGATCCCTTGATCGACCAAGCGGCTCTCGGCGTCACCGAGCTGCTGACCAATGTCCACCGGCACGCTCAGCCGGACAAGATATGCACCGTCGACGTGGAGCTGCTCCTCGAACGGCTCATGGTCTCGGTCAGTGACCATGATCCGCGGCTGCCGACGGTGAACAACGCCCAGCCGTTCGACACCAGCGGCCGTGGTCTCGCACTGATCGCGGCCGTGAGCGAGAGCTGGGGCGTACGCCCGCGGGGCGACACGGGAAAGAGCATCTGGTTCACGCTTCCCGCGCCGCCCTCCGCCCTGGCCCCGCCGCTACGCGCGGTGTACGGGGCGACGACCGACGGCCCTTTCCGGGGGACGCAGTTCGTCGCCCTGGCCGGGGAGCACGGACACGCCGCCGCCCGGTCGGCCGTGGTCGGCTGAGCCGGCGGGCCCGCCGGACCGGACGGGGCGTGGCACTGTGCGATCGCGCGACGCCGTGCGATCGCACAGTGCCACGCGCTCACGGTACGGCCCGCCGTCACGCCGGCCGCCGCGCCTGCTGCCTCCGCGCTCCGAATCCGCGCCACGCGTAACGAAGTCCCCCGACGCCCGCCGGTGAGCGGTACAGCGGCGGCCGGAGTCAGCGGGTGAGCGCGCCGAGCGGGTCGTCGAGCACCGGCTGCCAGGCCAGCTCGGCCGCCCCGACCAGACTGTTGTGGTCGAGCGTGCAGGGCAGGATGGGAACACCGCCGCCGCGTCCCCACAGGCTGCGGTCGGCGACGACGGCGCGCAGCCGGTCCGGGTCGGCGCCGAGCAGTTCCCGGTGGAGTCCGCCGAGGATGATCCGGTCCGGGTTGAGAATGTTGACCAGCCCGGCCAGCCCCAGGCCCAGCCGGTCGATCAGCTCCTCGGTGGCGGCCCGCACGGCGGGGTCGGCGTACTCCGTCAGAAGCAGATCGCGGGACTGCTGGAGCAGGGAGACCTCGGGGCCCGGTGCGCGGCCGGCCGCCGTCAGGAAGGCGAGCGGATCGGCCTCGACATCGAGACATCCCTTGCTGCCGCAGTAGCAGGGCCGTCCCTCGGGATTGACCGTGAGGTGACCCACCTCCAGCGCGAGGCCCGAACTGCCGGTGTGCAGGCGTCCGTCGAGCACAAGCGCTCCGCCCACACCGCGGTGGCCGGTGGCGACGCAGAGCAGATGCTGCGCGCCGCGGCCCGCGCCGTGCCGGTGCTCGGCGAGTGCGGCGAGATTGACGTCGTTGCCGGTGAACGCGGGGCCTTCGATGCCCGCCCCGCGCACCAGCCCGGCGAAGATCTCCCGGACCGGCGCACCGGCGGGCCAGGCGATGTGCAGCGGATTGAGCGCCGTGCCCTCCGGCTCGGCGACCGCCGAGGGCACGGCGAGGCCGGCGCCCACACAGCGCCGTCCGCTGGTACGCAGCAGTCCGGCGCCCGCCTCGACGACTTCCCCGAGCACCTGGGCCGGGTCGGCCGTGACCGTACTCCGGACGGGAGCGGTGGCGACTGTCCGGCCGCCGAGCCCCACCAGCGCGGCGCGGAAGCCGTCCGCGTGGACCTGCGCGGCGAGGACGACGGGGCCCTGGTCGTCGATGGACAGCCGGTGCGAGGGCCGGCCCTGTGAGCCGGCCGCCGCGCCGGGCCTGGAGTCGACCCGGATCAGACCGAGGGCTTCGAGCTCGGCGGCGACGGCGCCGGCCGTGGCACGCGTGACACCGAGCTCCGAGGTGAGCACGGCGCGCGTGGGCGCACGTCCCGTGTGTACCAGTTCCAGTGCCGGGCCGAGCGCGCCGCGGCCTCTCTCCAGCCTTGTCCTGGTGGTGGTCGCCTTGCCGTTCATGGGGGCGAGTCTCCCATGATCCGAAGGCGCCGCCGGCGCCTTGTACCGAAGGGGTCAGGGACCCTATGCTCACTTTGTGTCAGACCTAAACAAAAGGGCCGCCGCGATGAGAGGAAGCGACAGGGCCCCGGCCGCCCGATCGCCTCTCTCCCGCCTCCGCATCCTGCTGACCGTGTTCTTCGCGCTCGACGGCTTCATGTTCGCCGGCTGGGTCGTCCGTATCCCCGCCATCAAGCAGCAGACCGGCTCCTCTGCGAGCGATCTCGGACTGGCCCTCCTGGGCGTCTCCGCGGGCGCCGTGGTGACGATGGTGTTCACCGGCCGGCTCTGCCGCCGGTTCGGCAGTCATCCGGTGACGGTCGTGAGCGCGGTACTGCTCTCGCTGAGCATCGTGCTACCGCCGCGGGCCCACTCGGCCCTGTCGCTCGGCCTGGTACTGCTGGTCTTCGGCGCCGCGTACGGCTCACTCAACGTCTCCATGAACAGTGCGGCCGTCGATCTGGTCGCGGCCCTGCGGCGGCCGGTGATATCGAGTTTCCACGCCGCTTTCAGCCTCGGCGGCATGGCGGGAGCGGGGCTCGGCGGACTGATCGCCGGAGGTCTCTCCGCCTCCGTCCATCTGCTCGTCCTGGCCGGCGTCGGCCTGCTCGTCACCGCCGTGGCAGGACCCGCGCTGCTGCGGCATCCCGCGCCCGTCCCGGAGCGGCCCTCGGAGAGCGCGGGCCCCAGGCGGCTGGACGCGCGCGCCCGTCGGCTGGTCGTGCTCTTCGGCGTGATCGCTCTCTGCACGGCGTACGGCGAAGGAGCGATGGCCGACTGGAGCGCACTGCACCTCACACAGGATCTCGACGCCACACCCGGCGTCGCGGCCACCGGATACTCGCTCTTCGCTCTCGCCATGACCGTGGGACGACTGTCCGGTACGGCCCTGATGGAGCGCCTCGGCCAGACCCGCGCCCTGGTCGGCGGCGGCGTCACGGCCGCTCTCGGCATGCTGCTGGGCGCCCTCGCGCCGACCGTCTGGGCCGCGCTGGTGGGTTTCGCCGTCGCCGGTGTCGGCCTCGCCAATATCTTTCCCGTGGCCATCGGCCGCGCGGGCGCGCTGGCCGGTCCCGGCGGTGTCGCCGCCGCGTCCACTCTCGGCTACGGCGGCATGCTGCTGGGACCGCCCGCGATCGGGTTCCTCGCCGACTGGTTCTCGCTGCCGCTCGCCCTGACCACGGTGGCCCTGCTGGCGGCCGCCGCCGCGCTCATCGCGTACTCAGCGCCTTACACCCCGGCGCAGCGGGCAGATGAGTAGGCGTACTCAGGCATGTCCGTTCGATTCATCCCACTCTGGAAGCCAATACCTCAGGAGGAGAAAGCCATGATCTCCGAACGGCTTACCGGACTCGCGCGGCTGACCTTCGGCAATCGCGCCTCTCAGGTCTACCTCGGCGTGGTCGCCGCGGTCGCCGTGTTCGTCGCGATCGACACACTTTTCGTGCACCACGACGACGCCTCGTTCGCCGGAGTGTGGCTGTTCTTCGTCGCCGCGCCGACCGTCTTCGTCTTCTTCGTCGGCGGTGGACTGTTCGGCGAGTCGGTCCTCGACTCCGGTCCTTTCCTCTACGCCGCGCTCGTGCTCTCGGTACTGATCCAGGCGGCGGCCCTGGGCGGCTTCGTACGGCTGCTGCGCGACCGGCCGAGCGGCGGACATCCCCGGGAAGCGTGACCGCGAAAGCCTGACCTCGGAAGGCCCGGCGGAGTGGCGGCCTTGTCGCGTTTCGCGGTCCCGGGCCAGACTCGGGCCATGGGAAGCAGGAGCGGCGCCGAGCGGGACGCCATCACGGTGGAGATCGGTTACGCCGTGCTGACGGCGGCCTTCGCGGCAGGGCTGGTGTACGGCGTCATAGCGGGTTCCGCCCGGTACTTCGAGCTGCCCCGCGTCGTCGGACACGTCGGCGCCGTCGCCGCGTGTCTCACCTTCGTGGCGCGCGTCGTGCATGTCCTGTGGCGTTTCCCGCGCCGTTCCGGCCGGCCGAGCCGGCCCGGCCGTACGAGACCTGACTCGTAGGCGAGGACGGCCCGTTGAGCCCGGTCGCGGACGGCCGGCTTCACCGTCGTGCGGCCGGCACGCGTCAGCCGGACATGGTGGTCACACGCACTCCCGTCCGAGGTGACGGTGCGTCAGGTCCGGCGGCCGTCCAGTAGACCGCATTCGTACGCGAGGCGCTTCGCCGCGTGTACGAACAGCTCGTCGCGGGCCTCGACCACGCCGTTGAACTGGCCGAAGACCTCGAAGGAGATCAGCCCGAAGAGCTGGGCCCAGGCGGCGACGAGAGCGGCCGTGACCTCCGGCGGGAGGCCGGGCGCGAACAGCGAGGCCAGCCGCTCGGCTTCGGGACGCAGTTCCACGGCGAGCGGCGGCAGCGCGAGCCCGTCGGCGTGGTGGGCGTCGCGGGCGACGGAGATGAGGGCGAGGCCGACCCGGGACGCGGGCTCGATGGTGAGCTGAGGCGCGTTGTAGCCGGGTACGGGAGAACCGTAGATCAGCGCGTACTCGTGCGGATGAGCGAGAGCCCAGGAGCGTACCGCCGTGCAGATGGCGGTCCAGCGGACGGGCGGGCCGGCCGGGCCGGCGTCGGCGAGCGCCTGTTCCGCGGCCGAACCGACCGCGTTGTAGGCGTCGACGATGAGCGCGGTCAGCAGGTCGTCACGGCTGGGAAAGTAGCGGTAGAGCGCGGACGAGGCCATGCCCAGCTCCCGCGCGACGGCGCGAAGCGAGAGCTTCGCCGCGCCTTCGGCCGCGAGCTGACTGCGGGCCTCGTCCTTGATGGCCGCCGTTACTTCGATACGGGCCCGTTCCCTGGCTCCACGGATGGTCGTCATGGAGAGCAGTGTGCCATGTTCCGGAACACTGACCTGAATTGAGAGCAGTGCTCTTGCTTTGGAGCGACGATTCGGTGCACACTGCTCTCAAGCGAGAGCAGTGCTCTCATAACTCCAGAGGAGTCGTCATGTCCGAGCCGTACTACCTCAAGGGCAGCCCGTTCACCATCCGGATGAACAGCCTGTTCGGCCGGCTCGCCCGGCACGGGCTGAGCGTGTTCGGCATGGCCGAACTCTCGGTACGCGGCCGGAAGAGCGGCCAGATGCAGCGCATCCCGGTCAACCCGCACCGTCACGGAGGCAATCAGTACCTGGTCTCGGCGCGCGGCCATTCGCAGTGGGTGCGCAATATGCGGGTCGCGGGCGGCGGCGAAGTCCGCACGGGCCGCAAGATCCGGTCATTCACCGCTGCGGAGATCCCCGACAGCGAGAAGCTCGCGATCCTGCGCACCTATCTGGAGCGCTGGGGCTGGGAGGTCAACCAGTACTTCCAAGGCGTCACCGCCAAGTCCTCCGACGCGGAGATCCTCGCCGCCGCTCCCGACCACCCGGTCTTCCTGATCACGACGGCCTCCTGACCGGAACCGCACCCGGGAGATCCGGAACCGCACCCGGAAAACGCCGCCGCCCGGTCAGGCACTGGACCTGACCGGGACCGGGACCGCGTTCGCTGACGGACCGGGTTCCGGCGCGACGACCCGATCAGACCGCCGGGGCCGGTCGGAACCATCTCCCAACCGGCCCGCGCGCCCGTCCGGATCACCCGCTGCGCGGCCGGATCAGCCTGTCCGGCCGGATCCGCCTGTCCGGCCGGATCCGCGCCGCCCGCTGCCGGGCGGCCGTCTACTCCTGAGCACCGGCCTCCGCCGCACCGGCCGCCTCCGGTGTGGCCGGCCCGGCCGCCGCCTGCTTGCGGTCCAGGATGTCCAGCGCGCGCCGCACGAGCGGATGCGTCCGCACCAGACCGGCCAGCGAGGTCGAACCGCGAGCGATGTCCGCGAACGCGTTCCAGGCCGGCCGCAGTCCCGTGATCGCCGCGTGCAGCAGTGCCGGACGGCGCTCGAAGATGGCGAGCATCCGCCGGCCGACGCCCATCTCCACGCCGAGACCGGCCTTGATGGCGAAGGCGTAGTTCAGCGCCTGACGGCGCGCGTCCACGGCGTCGTGCGACTCCGAGATCCGTACCGCCCACTCCCCCGCGAGCCGCCCGGACCGCAGCGCGAAGGAGATGCCTTCCCTGGTCCACGGCTCCAGCAGCCCGGCCGCGTCCCCGCACACCAGCACCCGGCCCCGCGACAGCGGTGAGTCCTCGCTGCGGCACCGTGTCAGATGTCCGGACGACACGGAGGGCTCGAAGCCGGCGAGCCCGAGCCGCGCGATGAAGTCCTCCAGATACCGCTTGGTCGCCGCGCCCTCGCCACGCGCCGAGATCACGCCGACGGTGAGGGTGTCGCCCTTCGGGAACACCCAGCCGTAACTCCCCGGCAGCGGGCCCCAGTCGATGAGCACCCGCCCCGCCCAGTCCTCCGCCACCGTCGGCGGCACCGGGATCTCCGCCTCAAGACCCAGGTCCACCTGGTCGAGTTTGACTCCGACATGGGCGCCTATCCGGCTGGCACTGCCGTCCGCACCGACCACGGCCCGGGCCAGCACCGTCTCGCCGTTCGCGAGCACGACGGCCACCGTACGGCGGTCGGGCACGGCCGGGCCGTGCTGCTCCACGCGTGAGACCGTCGCACCGGTACGGAGCACGGCGCCGGCCTTCTGCGCGTGTTCCACCAGACTCGCGTCGAACTCCGGGCGGTTGATGAGCCCGAAGAGCATGCGCTTGGAGCGGCGGGTACGAGCGAGCTTCCCGTTCAGCGAGAAGGTCACCGCGTGCACGCGGTCCTTGAGCGGTAGCTCGAAGCCGGGAGGCAGCGAGTCCCGGGAAGGCCCGATGATTCCGCCCCCGCAGGTCTTGTAGCGGGGCAACTCGGCTTTCTCCAGCAGCAGCACCTGACGGCCCGCGACAGCCGCCGCGTATGCCGCGGAGGCTCCCGCCGGTCCTGCGCCGACCACGACGACATCCCACACCGGCTCGTCGTGCTCGCTTCCGGCGTCTGCGTTCTCGCTGCTCACGATGTGCTTCTGCTCCTGATCCGACCGGTGGCCCCTGCTGTCGAACGGCATCCTACGGCGCGGCCGAGACGAACCCGCTGTGGGAGGATCGACAGTGCCTTCGACGTACACCCAACAGGACAACGTCGCACCGACGAGGAGCGTGCCCATGACCGCGAACGCGATAGCCGAGACCGTGGCTTCCCTGATGCCCGGCGCCCGGGCGGAGCTGACGGAACTGGTGGCGTTCCGCTCGGTGGCGGATCCGGCGCAGTTCCCCAGGAGCGAGTGCGAGGCCGCGGCCGCGTGGGTCGCCGAAGCGCTGCGTACCGAGGGATTCCAGGATGTCGCGGCCCTGGACATGCCTGACGGCTCCCAGTCCGTGTACGGCCTGCTGCCCGGCCCCGAAGGCGCGCCGACGGTTCTGCTCTACGCCCACTACGACGTACAGCCGCCGCTGGACGAGGCCGCCTGGAAGACACCGCCCTTCGAACTGACCGAGCGCGACGGCCGCTGGTACGGACGCGGTGCGGCGGACTGCAAGGGCGGCTTCCTGATGCATCTGCTCGCCCTGCGCGCGCTCAAGGCGAACGGCGGTGTGCCGGTCAGCGTCAAGGTGATCGTCGAGGGTTCGGAGGAACAGGGCACCGACGGTCTTGAGCGGTACGCCGAGGCGCATCCGGAGCTGCTGGCCGCCGACACCATCGTCATCGGCGACACCGGGAACTTCCGGGTGGGTCTGCCGACGGTGACGGCCACCCTGCGCGGTATGACGATGCTGCGCGTCCGGGTCGACACCCTTGAGGGCAACCTGCACTCGGGCCAGTTCGGCGGTGCGGCGCCCGACGCGCTCGCCGCTCTCATCAGGGTCCTGGACTCGCTGCGCGCCGAGGACGGTTCCACCACCGTGGACGGCCTGGCCGCCGACGCCGACTGGGAGGGACTCGACTACGCGGAGGCCGACTTCCGCAAGGACGCCAAGGTGCTCGACGGTGTCGCGCTGATCGGCCGGGGCTCGGTCGCCGACCGGATCTGGGCGCGCCCCGCCGTCACCGTGCTGGGCATCGACTGCCCGCCGGTGGTGGGCGCCACACCGTCCGTGCAGGCGAGCGCCCGAGCGCTGGTCAGTCTGCGGGTGCCGCCGGGCCAGAACGCCGTCGAGGCGACCGAGCTGCTGACCACACACATCGAGAAGCACACGCCGTGGGGCGCGCGGGTCACGGTGGAGCAGGTAGGCCAGGGCCAGCCGTTCCGCGCCGACACCTCCAGCCCGGCGTACACCGCGATGGCCGAGGCGATGCGCGTCGGTTACCCGGGCGAGGACATGCAGACGGCCGGCCAGGGCGGCTCCATCCCGGTCTGCAACACACTGGCCGCGCTGTATCCGGAGGCGGAGATCCTGCTGATCGGGCTGAGCGAGCCGGAGGCGCAGATCCACGCGGTGAACGAGAGCGTCTCGCCGGAGGAGTTGGAGCGCCTCTCGGTCACCGAGGCCCATTTCCTGCTCAACTACGCGCGGTCCCATCAGGGTTGAGCCGTCCCGACGGCCGGAGTCCACAGCGGTTCGACGGGAGGCGACGACCGCCGAAGACTGGCCGGGACCGCCGGGGACACGGCACCGTACGGCGAACGTATCCGGCCGGGTACGTTCGCCGTACGGAGGCTCCCGGAGCCTCACGGACCTCGCTCGGCGAGCCCGTCGCGGGAGCCGAGCGGATTGTGCCGGACCGGGCCGGGCCGCTCAGCCGACCGGCACACCGTCCTCCAGATTGAGCACCGTCCCGCGCTCCCGGGCGCGCAGGGCCCAGCGCAACCGCTCGTAGCGGGCCCCGGGCAGCAGCCCGGCCGCCTCTTCCTCGCCGACGAAGCGCCAGCCGCGCAGCTCCGGTCCCGGCAGCAGCAGCCGTCCGGCGGCCCGGGCGGACAGCCGGCCGCCGTCGAAGAGCAGCCGCAGACCGCCGTATCCCGGCGGCCGAGGCGGCTCCCAGTCCACCACCAGCAGCCTGGGCACGACGGTGAGTTCTATGCCTATCTCCTCGGCGACCTCGCGTATGCCGGCGCGAGCGGGCGCCTCGCCGGGCTCCACCACGCCACCGGGGAACTCCCAGCCGGGCTTGTACGTGGGGTCCACGAGCAGCACCCGGTCCTGCTCGTCGAAGAGCAGCACTCCGGCCGCGAGGGTCTCGGCCGTGGGCTCGGGTGTCTGCACGATCTCACGGACACCGGCCGCGCCGGTCCGTATCGCCGAGGCGAGCGACACGGCGGTCTCGCGCGCCGTGAGGCCGGAGTTGTCGATCACATGGGCGTCGCCGGTGAGCCAGCCCAGCGCGGCTCGGTACGGCTCGATGTGCTCGTAACACCACTGGCGGGCGCGCTCGTTGGCCTCCGGGTCGCCCTCGATGACCTCACGGGCCGCGATCCGTCCCCGCAGGATCGTTTCGTCTGTTGTCAGCAGCACATGCCGGACCGGAATGCGCCGCGAGGCGAGCCCACCGAAGATCTCGTCGCGGTACTCCTGGCGCAGCAGGGTCATGGGGACAACGAGCATTCCGCCCACTTCGGCCAGCAGCGCCGCCGCGGTGTCCATCACCAGCCGCCGCCAGATCGGCAGGTCCTGGTAGTCGCTGACCTCGGCGAGCCGCTTCTGCGGCAGCAGTCGCGCCAGTTCGCCGCCGATCAGCTCGGGATCGTACACAGTACTGTTCGGGATCAGGTCGATCAGTTCGCGCGCGGTACTGGTCTTGCCCGCTCCGAACGCACCGTTGATCCAGACGATCACGGTTCCCCCTCTTCCGTAGCCCTCAGTGGACTGCCCGCAACACCCTGCCCCGGAAACCCCTTACGAGATCAGAAGCGCCCGGTCGGCACCGCGCTGTGGCCGAGCTGTGGCCGGTTCGACGTCGTCTTGAGGCCGACGGCGGCGTCTTATGTACGAACCGATGTCCATACCGGGCCGTAACACATCCCCGAGGAACATCGTTGGAACCTGATGTGACAAGGGGGTGCCCAATGCGCCGGACGGTGCTGGAGAAGTTTCCCGCGGGAGGACCGCGCGGCAGTTGGCCCGCGGAGGAATTCGCGCGGGCGCGGCGGGACGAGGGAACACCGGCCGAGGTGGTGATGGACCTCGACTCGGACCTTTTCCTGGTGGTCGTACCACAGCAGGCGACAGACTCGCCCTAGTCCGACACTTCCCGCTTGCCGCATATCTTCCAATTCGCCGGATCAGCCGGGAAACGTCCGGCCCACCATCGGTCCTCCACCCTCGCGAGCGCGTACACCGCGCCGAGTTCAGGCCGCTCCGCCATCGAACGGACGCGGCCGCGCGCCGGACCAGGCTTTCAGGCATGCCCAAGAGGGGCCCACAGCGCCGCCTCCAGGGCCGCCGGCCGAGCGCCCGCGCACATGTCAACGAGTCCATGACGACCCGGGAGTCCGAAATGACCATAAATTCCCCCGTGTTAGCCCCGCCGGCCCGACCAGTCGCGCCCGCCGTGCCAGTTGAAGGAGCCCAGCGCCCGCGCGCTCGCTTCCGGCAGGCCGCCCTGGTCCTCGCACTGGCCGGCCTCGCCGTCTCACTGGGAGTCACGCCCGCCGCGGCCGACAGCGCCGCCTGCACCCACCACTTCTCCGGTCCGCAGATCTGTATCCGGCTGGAAGGCAGCGGCGGCCGGAACGCGGTCACCGGGATCTGGACCAATCCTCCGCCGCGTGCCGCGTTCCGGACGGTGTCCCTCTTCCGGGACGGAGCGCGCGTCGACACGGCCCGGGCGACCCGTTCGGACAGAGCGCTCGCCCACACCTGGCCGCGTTGGGACACCGGCACCGGTATCGAGCTGTGTGTGAAGTTCCGTGGCAGCAGGCGCACCGCCTGCCAGACGACCGGCTGACACGGCGGGCCCGGGCCGGACAACCGCGAGGTTCCGGCCCGGCCGCTCGGCCGATGACCGCGCTCAGCCGCTCACCGTCGCCGCGGCCTCACCGCGGCCGGCGAGCGAGGCCGCGGCCGCCGCCGCGCCGACCAGGCCGGCGTCGGTGCCGGTCAGCGCCGGGGCCACCTTGAGCTGCCGCACAAAGGAGAGGGTCGCGTAGTCCTGGAGCGATCTGCGCAGCGGGGCGAAGAGCACCTCGCCCGCGTTCGCCACTCCTCCGCCGATCACCGCGATGCCGATCTCGACCAGTGTGGCCGTCGCGGCGATCCCGGCGGCCAGCGCCTGGGCGGCCCGGTCGAAGGAGGCGATGGCGACCGGATGGCCGGCCCGGGCCGCGGCGGCCACCGCGGCGGCCGAGGTGTCGCCGTCGGGTCCGGGCAGCCAGCCGCCCTCCAGCGCCCGGCGCGCGATGTTGGGGCCGCTGGCGATCCGCTCCACACAGCCGCGGGCGCCGCACGGGCAGAGATCACCGTCCAGGTCCACGCTGATGTGACCGATGTGCCCGGCGTTGCCGGTCGGCCCCGGGTGGAGCTTCCCGTTCAGGACGAGTCCGCCGCCGACGCCGGTGGAGACGACCATGCACAGCGCGTTGTCATAGCCACGGGCCGCGCCCTGCCAGTGCTCCGCCGCGGTCATGGCGACGCCGTCGCCGACCAGCGTCACCGGAAGTCCGCCGGTGGCCTGCCGTACGCGTTCCACCAGAGGAAAACCCCGCCAGCCCGCGACATTGACCGGGCTGACCGTACCGGCGGAGGCATCCACGGGACCGGCGCTGCCGATGCCGAGCACCGTGACCGACGCCCACAGCGGGGACGCCGTCAGATCCGCGAGGACCTCTCCGACGGCTCGCATCACCGTCTCGCCGTCCTCCTGGGCCGGCGTCGGCCGCTGCGCCCGTACGAGGATCCTGCCGTTGCCGTCCACCAACGCGCCGGCGATCTTGGTGCCGCCGATGTCGAGTGCGGCAACGGGGTCGGTATGCATCGGTCTCGGATCTCCAGGGGACGAAGTACCCCCGCGGGCGCGGGATGGTTGAAAGGACCTGTGGCTTCGATGAACAGTCTCTATTCACCTGACAACGTTGTCCAGGGCCTATGCTCGTCGCCACAGCCTCGGATGGCAAACCCGATGGCAGCCCGCACGACGACAGGACAGCGCACTGTGGCCGACTCTCCCCGCCGCCCCGAGCCTCGTTACGGCAACCGGCCCACGATGAAGGACGTGGCCGCGCGCGCCGGAGTGGGGCTCAAAACGGTCTCCCGTGTGGTCAACGGAGAGCCGGGTGTCACCCCCGACACCGAGCGACGGGTGCAGGAGGCCATCGACGCGCTGGGCTTCCGCCGCAACGATTCGGCGCGTGTTCTGCGCAAGGGCCGTACGGCCAGTATCGGCCTGGTCCTGGAGGATCTCGCGGACCCTTTCTACGGCCCGCTGAACCGCGCCGTGGAGGAAGTGGCCCGCGCGCATGGAGCGCTGCTGATCAACGGCTCCAGCGCGGAGGACCCGGATCGCGAGCAGGAACTGGTTCTCGCACTCTGCGCACGCCGGGTGGACGGGCTGATCGTGATTCCGGCCGGCGACGACCACCGCTATCTGGAGCCGGAGATCAAGGCGGGCGTCGCCACGGTCTTCGTGGACCGCCCGGCCGGACGGATCGACGCGGACGCGGTGCTCTCCGACAGCTTCGGCGGCGCCCGCTCCGGGACCGCCCATCTGATCGCGCACGGCCATCGCAGGATCGGTTTCATCGGCGACCAGCCCCGGATCCACACGGCGATCGAGCGGCTGCGCGGCTATCGCACCGCGATGGCGGACGCCGGTCTCGTGATCGACGACGAATGGGTCTCGCTGGGCACGACCGCGCCGGACCGGGTGCGTGAGGCCGTCGTCACCATGCTCGGTGCCGACGAGCCGGTGACGGCGATCTTCGCGGGCAACAACCGTGTGACGGTGACGGCGGTACGGGTACTGGCCGCGCACGACCGGCCGGTCGCGCTGGTCGGCTTCGACGACATCGAGCTGGCCGATCTGCTGGTGCCCGGTCTCACGGTCATCGCGCAGGATGCCGCCACCCTGGGACGTACGGCCGCGGAGCGGCTCTTCCAGCGCCTTGAGGGAACGGCGGGACCCACCTCGCGGGTGGTACTGCCGACGCGGCTGATCGCCCGGGGCTCGGGCGAGATCCCACCGCCGCCGAACCGCTAGGCCCCGCTAGGCCCTGTCCGCTCGTCAGCGCCGAGGGATCGCGAAGCTCTCCAGATCCGCGCGGCCGAGGCCGGTGAGCCGGGCCACCTCGTCGGTGTCAAGAGCGCCGCAGTCCAGTCCGCGCAGCAGATAACCGCTGAGCGCCCGCGCGGTGGCCGGCTCGTCCAGCACAGCGCCGCCCGCCTTGGCGGCATAGCCGGCCAGCCGGGCGGCGGCCGGCTCCAGACCCTCGCGGTAGAAGGCGTACACCGCCGCGTAACGCGTGGGCAGATGGGCCGGATGCATGTCCCAGCCCTGGTAGTAGGCGCGGGCGAGGGCCCGCCGGGTGAGGCCGTAGTGCAGCCTCCATGCCTCGTGGACCTGCGCGGTCGGGCCGACCGGGAGGACATTGGTGGAGCCGTCACAGACCCGCACACCGGTCCCGGCGGCGGCGACCTGCATCACGGCCTTGGCGTGGTCCGCGGCCGGATGGTCGCTGGACTGATAGGCGGCGCTGACGCCGACACAGGCGCTGTAGTCGAAGGTGCCGTAGTGCAGCCCGGTGGCCCGGCCTCCGGCCGCGTCGATCATCCGGGCCACGGTGGCGGTGCCGTCCGCGGCGAGGATGGACTGACTGGTCTCGATCTGGATCTCGAAGCCGATCCGTCCCGGCTCCAGAGCGTGCGCCTTCTCGAACTCCTCGGCCAGCCGCACCATCGCGGTGACCTGTTCGGCGTAGGTGACCTTGGGCAGGGTCAGGACCAGTCCGGCGGGCAGCCCGCCCGCCGCCATCAGACCGCTCAGAAAGATGTCGAGGGTCCTGATGCCGCGGTCGCGTACGGCGGCCTCCAGGCACTTCATCCGGATACCGGTGTACGGGGCGGCGGTGCCGTTCTCGTACGCCTCGTGGACCAGGCGGGCGGCGCGGGCCGCGTCCTCGTCCTCCTCGGCGTCGGACCGCGCGCCGTAGCCGTCCTCGAAGTCGATCCGCAGGTCCTCGACGGGCTCGCTCGCCAGCTTGGCCCGTACCCGCTCGTGGACGGGTCCGGCCAGTTCGCCGGGAAGACCGAGGACTCGGGCCAGCGAGGCGGCGTCCGGTGCGTGTTCGTCGAGTGCGTCGAGCGCGCGGTCGCCCCAGGTGCGGACGGTGTCCGCGGTGAAGTCGTCGCCGGGCACATAGACGGTGTGCACGGGCTGGCGCGTGCCGGGATCGCCCGGATAGCGACGGGCGAGCTCCGCGTCGACCGGCGCGAGAGAGGCGCCGACGGCCTCGACGACACTGCCCGCGAGGCTCGTGACCACCTTCTCCTGCCGGTCCATGCCCCATCCCTCCGTTCGCAATTTCCGCTCCACGGAATCAACAATCCGTTGAACCTAATGCGCTCTCTCGATCCGCGTCAATGGTGGCCCGGAACGGTGAGGAGCGGCGGGATCCCGGCCGGATACGGCGCGGGGCCGCGCGGTCGTCCACCGCGCGGCCCCGGGCCCGTACAGCGTCCGCTCAGCCCTTGCGGGCCTTGACCTCTTCGGTGAGCTGCGGGACGACCTCGAACAGGTCGCCGACCACGCCGTAGTCGACCAGGTCGAAGATCGGGGCCTCGGCGTCCTTGTTGACGGCGACGATCGTCTTGGACGTCTGCATACCGGCACGGTGCTGGATCGCGCCGGAGATGCCGGAGGCGATGTAAAGCTGCGGAGAGACCGACTTGCCGGTCTGGCCGACCTGGTTGGAGTGCGGGTACCAGCCGGCGTCGACCGCCGCGCGCGAGGCACCGACGGCGGCGCCGAGCGAGTCGGCCAGTGCCTCGATGATCGCGAAGTTCTCGGAGCCGTTGACACCGCGGCCGCCGGAGACCACGATCGCGGCCTCGGTCAGCTCCGGACGTCCGGTCGACTCGCGCGGGGTACGCGAGACGACCTTCGTGCCGGTGGACTTCTCACCGAAGGTCACCGACAGCGCCTCGACGGTACCGGCGGCCGGAGCGGCCTCGACCGGAGCCGAGTTCGGCTTCACGGTGATGACCGGAGTGCCCCTGGAGACACGGGACTTGGTGGTGAACGCGGCGGCGAAGACCGACTGCGTGGCGACCGGGCCCTCGTCGCCGGCCTCCAGGTCGACGGCGTCGGTGATGATGCCGGAGCCGATACGGACCGCGAGACGGGCCGCGATCTCCTTGGCCTCCGCGGAGGACGGAAGGAGCACGGCGGCCGGTGCGACGGCGTCGTAGGCGGCCTGCAGCGCGTCGACCTTCGGCACGACGAGATAGTCGGCGAACTCGGCGGCGTCGGCGGTGAGGACCCTCACCGCACCGTGCTCGGCGAGCGTGGCGGCGGTGGCCTCGGCGCCGGCACCGAGCGCGACGGCGACCGGCTCGCCGATACGGCGGGCCAGGGTCAGCAGCTCCAGAGTGGGCTTGCGGACGGCACCGTCCACGTGGTCGACATAGACGAGAACTTCAGCCATGGGTGGGTCTCCTGCGAATGCGAAGTATCCGGGGGCGGTTGAGAGGGTGGCCTGGGCTCGGAGGAACCTCCGGCGCACCGGGCTGGGTCAGATGAACTTCTGCTCCGCAAGGAAGGCCGCGAGCTGCTTGCCGCCCTCGCCCTCGTCCTTGACGATCGTGCCCGCCGTACGGGCCGGGCGCTGCACGGCCGAGTCCACCGCGGTCCAGGAGCCACCGAGACCGACCTCGTCGGCGTCGATCTCCAGGTCCTCCAGGTCCAGGGACCGCACCGGCTTCTTCTTGGCGGCCATGATGCCCTTGAAGGAGGGATAGCGGGCCTCGCCCGACTGGTCCGTCACGGAGACGACGGCCGGCAGGGACGCCTCAAGCTGCTCGCTCGCGGAGTCGCCGTCGCGGCGGCCCTTGACGGTGCCGTCCTCGACGGAGACCTCGGAGAGCAGCGTGACCTGCGGGACCCCGAGGCGCTCGGCGAGGATCGCGGGCAGCACGCCCATCGTGCCGTCGGTGGAGGCCATACCGCAGATCACCAGGTCGTAGCCGGTCTTCTCGATGGCCTTGGCGAGCACCAGCGACGTGCCGAGGACATCGGTGCCGTGCAGATCGTCGTCCTCGACATGGACGGCCTTGTCGGCGCCCATGGAGAGCGCCTTGCGCAGCGCGTCCTTGGCGTCCTCGGGGCCGACGGTCAGCACGGTGATCTCCGCGTCGTCCGCCTCACCGGCGATCTGCAGCGCCTGCTCGACCGCGTACTCGTCGAGCTCCGACAGCAGGCCGTCGACGTCGTCCCGGTCGACGGTCAGGTCATCGGCGAAGTGCCGGTCGCCGGTGGCGTCGGGCACATACTTCACACAGACAACGATCCTCAGGCTCACGCCGGCTCTCCTACTGCGTCGTCATTTCTGGGCTGCCTTGATGCACGCAGCATAGGCGCCCTGTGGGGCGGTTTCCGGTCGGGGAGACCGGCGCACCGGAGTAAATATTACTCGCCAGTACATCCAGAGCGTGCCCGCTGAGCAAGCGCTTTGAACTGTGACCTTGCCAACGCGGGACAGACGCGGAAGAGGGGAACTCTCAGTCACGCAGAGCGTTGAAGCGTCCCTGGTGGTAGAGGAGCGGCCGGCCTGATCCGGCGGGATCGCCGACGACGGCCTGAGCGATCAGGATGCGGTGGTCGCCGGCCGGGACACGGGCGACGACACGGCAGACCAGCCAGGCCAGTACGCCGTCGAGCACCGGCACGCCCTCGGGTCCGGTGCGCCAGGCGGTGGGCGGCGCGAAGCGGTCCGCGCCGCTGCGCGCGAAGGTGGCGGCCAGCTCCTCCTGGTGCTCCCCGAGTATGTGCACGCCGACATGACCGGCGTCGGCGAGGACCGGCCAGCTCGACGACGAGGTGCCCACGCCGAAGGAGACCAGCGGAGGTTCGGCCGCGACCGAGTTGAGTGAGGTGGCGGTGAAGCCGACCGGGTGCTCGCCCCGGGCCGTGACCACCGCGACGCCTGCCGCGTGCTGCCGGAACACGGACCGCAGCAGGTCCGGAGAGGCCAGCTCAGGAGTGCCGAGATCGGGCGTCGCCGTCATCGAGTTGTCCTTCCGCGAGAGGAACGTACGGGTGCGTGACCGCTCAGACACCGGGACAGCGCGCGCTCGCGTCGCGGGCCAGGTCGACATGGGCCCGCCCGTGCAGAAGGAGTTCCTGGGGCATCTCGTCAGAGTGACGACGCGGCGGCGAAACAGTCAAGTACATGTCTCACACCGCCTCGCCGAGCGCGGCGATCACATCCACCTTGCGTGGCTGTCCTGCGGCTCTGCGTACGATGCGGCCCGCCGCGTCCAGGACCAGCACCGTGGGAGTCTTGAGGATGCCCAGCTCCCGTACCAGCTCCAGCCGTTGCTCGGCGTCGAGCTCCACATGGGAGACGCCTTCGACCATGCCCGCCACCTCGGCGAGGGTGCGCCGCGTCGCCCGGCAGGGCTGACAGAACGCGCTGGAGAACTGGACGAGCGTGGCCCGCTCACCGAGTTCGGCGCCCAGCTCGGCCACGCCGAGCCGCCTCTCGCCGTCGTCCCGCCGCACCTTCAGCCTCCCGTCGACGCGGCGGCGCAGCAGGCCGAAGACACCGGCCGCCGCGAGGACCGCCGCGCACACCACCACTCCCGTAGTCGTCATCCTCCGGTGCAGCGTTCACAGAACCGCAAAATATTCCGGGTCCGGGGCCCGGCCGCGCCGGGAGATGCTGGTGTCATGAACATCGACATCAGAGGTCCGCGCTTCGGCGCGGCCGTCACCAGCGTCGTGCTGGCCCTCGTCCTCATCACCGGCAGTGAGGCGCTGCTCGCGTGGCAGGCGCTGTGTTTCGCGGTGGGCGCGGTCGCGGGCGTGCAGCGTTCGCCGTACGGCTGGCTCTTCCGTACCGCCATACGCCCGCGCGTCGGGCCGGCGGTGGAGTTCGAGTCCGCGGCACCGCCGCGCTTCGCCCAGGCCGTCGGGCTGGTGTTCGCACTGGCCGGTCTGGTCGGCTATCTCTGGGGACCGGGCTGGCTGGGGCTCGCCGCCACCGGATGCGCGCTGGCCGCGGCCTTCCTCAACGCGGCCTTCAGCTACTGCCTCGGCTGCGAGCTGTATCCGTTGTTCCTGCGGGCGACGGCCGGGACGCGCTGACCTAACGTGATGAGAATCTCGCCATACGCGCAGACCAGGACTGGCCACAGGGCCGTGTATGGGGCACCATCGGCGCAATGCCGAAAACCTACGGCTGCGTAACTTCCGACGGGAGAACCCTCCCCGGAACAGAAGGGTCCTCACCAGATGGCAGAGCTCGTCTATCGGCCGGTCATCGGCGCCGCCCGCACGATGTTCAAGGCGCTGGACCTGAAGATCGACACGCAGGGTTCCGAGCACATCCCGCGCACCGGCGGCGCCGTGCTCGTCAGTAACCACATAAGCTATCTGGACTTCATCTTCACGGGACTGACGGCGCTTCCCCAGAAGCGCCTGGTGCGTTTCATGGCGAAGGAGTCGGTCTTCCGGCACAGGATCTCCGGACCGCTCATGCGCGGTATGAAGCACATCCCGGTGGACCGCAAGCAGGGCGAGCAGGCGTACGCCCACGCCTTGGAGTCCTTGCGGTCCGGCGAGATCATCGGGGTCTTTCCCGAGGCGACCATCTCGCCGTCGTTCACGCTCAAGAGCTTCAAGTCGGGCGCGGCCAGGCTGGCCCAGGAGGCCGGTGTGCCGCTGATCCCGATGGCTCTGTGGGGCACCCAGCGGCTGTGGACCAAGGGCCGTCCGCGCAACTTCAGGCGCAGCCACATCCCGGTGACGATCCGGGTGGGCGAGCGGCTGGACGCGCCCACCGACCAGTTCGCGGGCGCGATCACCCGGCGGCTGCGTGAGCGGGTGCAGGAGCTGCTGGAGGCGGCGCAGCGCGCCTATCCGGTGCGTCCCAGGGACGCGAACGACACCTGGTGGGTGCCCGCGCATCTCGGCGGCACCGCTCCCACGGCGGCCGAGGTCCGCGCGGCGGAGACCGGCTGAATCGTCTCTCCGCCGGCCGGTGCCACCACACGGCCGGCCGGCGGTGGCACTACGGGCCCAGGACCGGGCCTAGGACGTGTCTGACACATCCCGCCTGGCCTGCGACGCCTGGCACGCACGCTCACCGCGTTGTCGGAGTCATCCGAGTACGTCCAGTACACGGATGATCCTCCGCCTTGAGATCGCACGCACCAGACGTCGCAGGCCCCGCCCTCCGGGCGGACGGCGCCATGTGTCAGACACGTCCTAGCGCGCGGCGCGGACGGTGACGCGTGCTCCGGGGCTCAGTTTCTCCAGCGACTCGGCGAGTTCGGCGCCCGCGGCGCCGAGTGCGCCGAGCGTCATGGGCGCGAGGCTCTCCAGCAGGAAGACCGCGTTCACCGATTCCTCGGTGAGCCGGGTGCGGACGCCCTGGCGCCAGTTCCAGCGCCGGCAGGTGACGCCTTCGTCGTCGCACCAGACCACCTCGCCGGGCTCCGGATGTTCCACGGCCGCCTCGCCGCCGGCGACGGTCGGGAACGGCTCCTCGCCGGTGGCCCGTACCAGCCGCATCCCGCCCGCGATCCGGTCGGTGTCCTCGCCGCCGACAGGGATCAGATGGGCGACGCTGATGGCGTTGTAGATGTCGACGAGCAGATTGATACGCGGCAGTCCGCCGTCGGCCTGCGCGCGCTTGGCCAGGGCCTCCGCCGAGTTGCGGGTACGGGACGGCTTGGCGCCGAAGGCGGTGTACACGGCACGCCAGGCGGCCATGTGCGGGTCCTCGTGCGGCGCGCGTCCGTCCAGACGCGCGGCGAGCCGGCGGGCCGCGTCGTCCAGCAGAGCCGAACTCTCCGCGTTGCTGGGCCCGTTCAGCAGGCCGCGGGCCTCGACGGCGAGATGGGTGAAGCCGGGCGCGAGGGCGCGTACCTCGTCCGACACGGTGAGCGTCAGGGTCATCGTCTGCCTTGTTCTCGGAGCTGCGTAGTTCTCGGAGCTGCCTTGTTCTCGGAGCTGCGTAGTTCTCGGAGCTGCGTAGTTCTCGGAGCTGCGTAGTTCTCGGAATTGCCTGGCTCTCGGAAGTGAGAGAGCCGGCCGGTGCCCATGGGTTCCCGGCCGGCCACGTACCTGTGGGTACG
The DNA here is from genome assembly GCF_033795305.1 of Streptomyces sp. AK02-01A. NCBI lineage: Bacteria > Bacillati > Actinomycetota > Actinomycetes > Kitasatosporales > Streptomycetaceae > Streptomyces > Streptomyces sp. AK02-01A. The sequence goes on along the minus strand of NZ_JARBAE010000031.1, from coordinate 24,426 downwards.
TCCGGCGCTACGCGGCCATCTCTTCCTTGAGCGCCAGCACAAAGGCGTCAATGTCGTCCTCGGTCGTGTCGTACGAGCACATCCAGCGGACATCGCCGGCCCGTTCGTCCCAGAAGTAGAACCGGAAGCGCTTCTGGAGGCGGACACCCACCTCGTGCGGAAGCCGTGCGAAGACGGCGTTGGCCTGGACGGGATGGAGGATCCGCACGCCGTCCACCGCTCGCACGCCCTCCGCGAGGCGCTGCGCCATGGCGTTGCTGTGCCGGGCGTTGCGCAGCCACAGATCGCCCGCCAGCAGCGCCTCCAGTTGCACCGATACGAAGCGCATCTTGGACGCCAGTTGCATGGACAGCTTGCGCAGATGCTTCATCGCCCGTACGGCGTCCGGGTTGAGCACGACGACGGCCTCACCGAAGAGCATGCCGTTCTTGGTGCCGCCGTACGAGAGGACGTCCACACCGACGGCGTTGGTGAAGGTGCGCATCGGGACGTCCAGCGACGCGGCGGCGTTGGCTATCCGGGCGCCGTCGAGATGGACCTTCATGCCCCGCTCATGCGCGTGCCGGCAGATGTCCCGGATCTCGTCGGGTGTGTAGACCGTGCCCAGTTCGGTGTTCTGGGTGATCGACACGACCTGGGGCATGGCCCGGTGCTCGTCGTCCCAGCCGTAGGCCTGCCGGTCGATCAGCTCGGGTGTCAGCTTGCCGTCCGGCGTGGGCACGGTCAGCAGCTTGAGGCCGCCGACCCGCTCGGGAGCGCCGCCCTCGTCGCTGTTGATGTGCGCGGTCTCGGCGCAGATGACCGCGCCCCAGCGTTCGGTGAGCGCCTGGAGCGCCACGACGTTGGCGCCGGTGCCGTTGAAGACCGGAAACGCCTCCGCCGTCGGGCCGAAGTGGCTGTGCATGATCCGCTGGAGGTGACTCGTGTAGTCGTCCTCGCCGTAGGAGATCTGATGACCGCCGTTGGCGACGGCGAGCGCCGCGAGGATCTCCGGGTGGGCTCCCGCGTAGTTGTCGCTCGCGAAGCCGCGTACCTCGGGGTCGTGGTGCCGGCGCGCGTCCGTCGTACGGGACGTCACGGCTCGGGGGTCAGCCACAGGCGGTTTCCATTCACTTCCCTGGCGGGCCGGTCCCAGACTCCGGCGATGGCCTCGGCCAGATCCGTGACGTCCGTGAAGCCCGCGAACTTCGCGTTCGGGCGCTCGGCGCGCATCGCGTCGTGCACCAGTGCCTTGATGACCAGGATGGCAGCCGCGGCGCGCGGGCCTTCCTCGCCCCCCGCCTTACGGAACGCGTCGGCGAGCGCCAGCGTCCATGCCTCGGCGGCGGCCTTGGCCGCGGCGTAGGCGGCGTTGCCGGCGGTGGGCTTTGTCGCACCGGCCGCGCTGATCAGCAGAAAGCGGCCGCGGTCGCTGCGCAGCAGTCCTTCGTGGAAGGCGAGAGAGGTGTGCTGGACCGTACGGATCAGCAGCTTCTCCAGCAGATCCCAGTCGGCCAGGTCGGTCTCGGCGAAGCCCGAGCTGCCGCGCCAGCCGCCGACGAGATGGACCAGTCCGTCGATCCGGCCGAACTCCTTCTCGGTCCTGTCCGCCCAGGCACGGGTGGCCGCGAGGTCGAGCAGATCGACGGTGTCGCCGGTGACCGTGGCTCCGCCGTGGGCGTAGCGCGCGGCGTCGACGGATTCGGCGAGGCGCCCGGCGTCCGCGTCCGCGGCGACGACCGTCGCGCCGGCCTCCGCGAGCCGCAGCACGGCGGCCCGCCCCGCCGGGCCGCCCGCTCCGGCGACCGCGACCACCGCGCCGTCCAGCGGGCCGTTCTCGCCGCCGTTTCCGTTCATGTCCGCCGCCTCCCGCTCACTGGGCCTCTCCTGTGGGTCGCGCCGGGCTCGTGTGCCCCGGCACCGCGCCTCGCCGCGTCGTCCTCGGTCACCAGGGCTCCGCCATGGCTCACGCGGCCGCTCGCCCGGTGCTCGCCGCGGTGATCCCCTTGGTGGAGGCGATCACGCCCTTGAGCTTCTTGGCGAGCGCCTCGTAGAACATGCTGAGCGGGAATTCGTCCGGGAGCACGTCGTCCACCAGTTTACGGGGCGGCTGGGTGAGGTCGAGGGCGTCGGGGCCCTTGGCCCAGCGCGATCCGGGATGCGGTGCGAGATAGGCCGAGACCAGGTCGTACGCGGCGAACCAGTGGACCAGCTTGGGACGGTCGATACCGGCCCGGTAGAGGTCCTCGATCTCCGTGCAGAGCTGGTTGGTGACCTGCGGAGCGCGCTCCCAGTCGATGTGCAGCGTGTTGTCCGTCCAGCGCACCACGTCGTGCCGGTGGAGGTAGGCGAAGAGGAGCTGGCCGCCGAGACCGTCGTAGTTGCGCACACGCTCGCCGGTGACCGGGAAGCGGAACATCCGGTCGAAGAGCACCGCGTACTGGACGTCACGGCCCTGCGCGACGCCGTCGGCCTCCAGCCGGACGGCCTCGCGGAACGCGGTGAGGTCGCAGCGGAGCTCTTCGAGGCCGTACATCCAGAACGGCTGACGCTGCTTGATCATGAACGGATCGAACGGCAGGTCGCCATGGCTGTGCGTCCGGTCGTGGACCATGTCCCAGAGTACGAAGGCCTGCTGGCAGCGGTCCTGGTCGTCGACCAGCTCGCGGATGTCGTCGGGCAGCCGTACGCCGAGGGTCCGGACGGCCGCGTCGGTGACCCGGCGGAAGCGGGCGGCCTCACGGTCGCAGAAGATCCCGCCCCAACTGAACCGTTCGGGCGCCTCGCGGACCGAGATGGTCTCCGGGAAGAACACCGCGGAGTTGGTGTCGTAGCCCGAGGTGAAGTCCTCGAAGGTGATGCCGCAGAAGAGAGGGTTGTCGTAGCGCGTGCGCTCCAGCTCGGCGAGCCACTCGGGCCAGACCATGCGCAGCACGACCGCTTCCAGATTGCGGTCCGGGTTGCCGTTCTGCGTGTACATGGGGAAGACGGCGAGATGCTGGCGGCCGTCGGCCCGGTCCGCCGCGGGCCGGAAGGCGAGCAGCGAGTCCAGGAAGTCGGGGACGCCGAAGGCGCCGTCGGTCCACTTGCGGAGGTCCGCGACGAGCGCCGCGTGGTACGCGGCGTCGTGCGGGAGGAGCGGAGAGAGCTCTGCCACGGCGGTGATCACACGGCCGACGGCCTCCTCGGCGACGGCGCGGGACGGAGCGCCCTCGGCGTCGAAGTCGATCGAGCCGTCCTTGGACTGCCAGGGACGGATCTCCTCGACGGCGCGCTTGAGCACGGGCCAGGCCTGGTGCTCGATCACCCGGGCAGCACTGGCTATGCCCGTTGAGGCGGCGCCCTGCGCAAGAATTTCCGTCATGTCACTTCCTCCACCGAAGAACTTGGCGCGATCCATCAAGCCGGGGGGCTGTCGAGCCGTAAAGACACCGTATAGGCCCCTCGTTCTCCTATACAACAGAAGGCATGGCAAATTATCCTGCCGACCTTCATGGTCACCGCTGTTTTTCCTGTGACAACGGGCCTGGACGCACGCATCCATCGCCGTCATGGGAAGCTCCGTGTGGCCTTCATGCTCTCCCGCACGTGACCGGCCCGCATCCTTGGGACGCGGCGCGACGCGGCGGACCTTGCGGGAAGGATCACCGGACTGTCACCGTGCCGACGCGGCACGGCGCGCGAGGCGCCGTCGACGGAAGCGAGCGAATCTTGAGTTTCCAGATCATCGGTCATCGTGGAGTGATGGGTGTCGAACCGGAGAACACGCTGCGGTCCTTCGCGCACGCCGAGCGGGCCGGCATGGACGCCATCGAGCTGGATCTGCATCTGAGCAAGGACGGCGCGCTCGTCGTGATGCATGACACCGAGGTGGACCGTACGACGGACGGTACGGGCGCGATCTCCGGACAGACCCTGGCGGAGCTGCGGGAGCTCGACGCCGGCGGAGGCGAGCGGATCCCGGTCTTCGAAGAGGTACTGGACGCCGTACGGTCGCCGCTCCAGGCCGAGATCAAGGACGCGGCGGCGGCGCGCGCGCTGGCCGAGGTGATGCACCGGCGCGCGCTCGCCGGACGAGTCGAGGTGTCCTCGTTCCACGACGAGGCGGTCGCCGAGATCGGCTCGCTGGTGCCGGGCGTGCGCACGGTGCTGATCGCGAGCCGCTGGAGCACGGATGTGGTGGACCGGGCCAGGGCGGTGGGCGCCGCCACGCTGGCGCTGAACATCCGCAGGCTGACCCTGGAGGTCGTCGAGCGGGCGCACGCCGAGGGCCTTCGGGTCATCGGCTGGGTGGTGAACACCCGGGAACAGCTCCAGCTCGCCCGGGCGTTCCGGCTCGACGGAGCCACCACCGACTTCCCGGAGATCCGGCGAGCGGACCGGTCCACCGCCTGAGCGGCGGTGAGAACGTGGCGCGGCCCGGCGAGCCGGTCCTACACCAGCGGTTTGACCAGCAGCTCGAACTTCAGGTCGTCCCGCTGCGGGATACCGAAGCGCTCGTCGCCGTACGGGAAGGGGATCAGCTTTCCCGTACGGCGATAGCCGCGCCGCTCGTACCAGGCGATCAGATCCTCACGCGCGGTGATCACGGTCATCTGCATCTTGCAGACGCCCCAGGTCTCGCACGCGATGCGCTCGGCCGCGGCGATGACGCGCCGGCCGACGCCCGCGCCCTGCAACGCGGGCAGCACGGCGAACATGCCGAAGTAGGCGGCCTCACCGCGGTGTTCGATATGACAGCAGGCGATCAGCTCGCCGTCCTGCTCGACGGCCAGCAGCCGGCTGCCGGGCGACTCGATCACTTCGAGCACCGCCTGCGGATCGGTCCGCTGTCCCTCCAGGATGTCCGCCTCGGTGGTCCATCCGGCACGGCTGCTCTCCCCGCGGTAGGCCGACTCCACGAGGGCGACGAGCGCCTCGGCATCGGCCGCCGTGGCGTCCCGGTAGCTGAGTTCGCCGGTCTGGCGCGAGGCAGTGTCCATCGTGCGCGGTCTCCACATCTTGGCTGGTGGCTGGAACGCCCGCAGCCTAACGCGAGCGTCCCGGCCCGGACAGGGCGGTGGACACCGAGGTGCGGAAGCCCCCCGGTGACCACCGCTTCAGCCGCTCAGCCCACGGCCGGCGGTGCGAAGTGCGCGGTCACCGTGAGGTCCTCGGTGATCTTCAGAGTGACCTCGGGCTCCCGGGAGATCTCCTCGCCGTCGACGGTCCAGTTCAGGAACCGCCGGCCCGCCGCCGGAACCGCGGTGGCGGTGACACCGCTTCCGGCCTCGTAGCGCCCCGGCTCGGACTCGTTGCCACTGAGCCGTACCGTGCCGGCTCCGGCGGGGTCCGCTTCCGCGCGCACCGTCCGCTGCGCCATGTTGATGGCCATGATGTTGAACAGCCTCGCCGTCCCGCTGCTGGTGGCGCCGTTGTAACGCAGGACGTTGACGGCGGTGACATCGCCGCCGTCGGCCTTCACCGTGAAGCCGTCGGCGCCGAGATTGTCGGTGCCCAGGTTGAAGGCCCGTACATCTCCCGAGGTGACCACGAGACCGTGGTGGAAGCCGTAGGCGAAGGCGTTGAACACGGTGAGCCGGCTCGCCCCGTCGACGGTCACGATCCGCGCCTGCTCGCGCATCGGATCGTCGATGACCTGCGGGAAGATATCGCTCTCCTGCACCCAGCCGGGCAGCGCGTAGCCGACTCTGCTGACCGCGTTGCCATTGTTCAGCACACCTTCGATCCGGCCGCGGTCGCTCCTGCCGACACTGATCGCCCGGTTGAAGACCGCGCCGGACAGTTTGCGCACCACGAACCGGTCGTTGCGGTGCGTGGCCATGTCGACGCCGTTCCACGCGTTGGGCAGACCGATGTCGATCGTGTACGTACCGGTGCCGTCGCCGCGCACCGCGTACGGATAGGGCACCGGGCCCCGCGCCTCGTCCGCCGCCGGGTTGTTCTCCGGATAGAGGACCCGCAGCCCGCGCACACCCGCGTTCTCGCCGTCCAGAGTGATCAGCGCGGTGGCCGTGTCGGGGCGCGGTGTGTTCCGGCCCTCGTACGCCATCAGGACCGTGCCGCCGCTCGCGCCGTTGAGATCGCGGTTCGGTACGGCGGAGGCGCCGCGCAGTTCGACACCGGCCGGCACCCGGAGGTGGCCGTTGACGCGGTACCAGCCGGCCGGCAGATAGACCGTGCCGCCGCCGTCCCGGCCGGCCTTGTCGAGGGCCCGCTGGATGCGCGCGGTCGCGTCACGCGTCGGCATGCCGCCGTGCGCGACCGGCGTCTCGAAGGGCGCGCGCGTCACGTCGTACAGCGCGGCCCTGGCCGGCTTCGGCAGCGCCGACCGCTCGTAGCGCGGCACCGTCCCGGACATCCGGTGGACGATGCCGGAGACCGCGCCGCTGAGCTTGGTGTCGGTCACCTTCACATACGCCTGGGCCTGGTTGCGCACAGCGGCCTCGCTGCCCTCCAGTGTGCTTGCCGCGAAGGAGAGACCCCAGCGGGCGTCGAAGCTCTCGGCGTCGACGGCGACATCGGTACGGCGGATGTCGGCCTGGAGGAAGCTGCCGGTGAAGGCGGCGCGCTGGCCGGGCACGATACGGATGCCGGTCCGGTAGTCCGCGGCCTTGATCTTGTAGAACTGGTCCCACTCCAGGTCGCCGAGGACGAATCCGGTGCCATGGGCACGGGTCCAGGCGTCGAGCGCGGCACGCCGCGGCGGGTGGTACGCGGCGGGCGCTTTCGCCCAGTAGCCGTTGTCGAGAGTGATGTTCTCCCAGGTGCCGACGTCGGCGCCGTTGTAGGCACGGAAGCCCTCGGAGAGAACGGTGCCCTTGATGTCGCGCAGGGTCGTCGACTCGTGGACCTGTCCGGCGCTGGGCGCCAGTCCCTGGTCGTTGGGCATCGTGCTGACGCCGACACCGCGGTAGGAGTTGAGCATGGTCACCTCGGCGACGGTGGCCATCATGTAGTTCTCGTTGCCGATCCACGCGTCGCCCGGGATCTCGAAGGTGGAGTTGTACGGCACCGGGTCGGTCGCGCTCTGGCGCGGATAGTAGGTGGTGACGCCCATGACCCCGGCGCTGCCGCCGATACGGAAGAGGACGGGTCCGTCCGCGCCGGGCGGCAGATCGGCGGAGACGACCGTGCCGTAACTCCCGTTGCCCCGGTCGGGATCGCGGCGGTCGCCGCGCAGTGTGCAGAACGAGTGGACCTCCACGGTGCGGGTGACACGGTAGGTGCCGGACGGCAGCCAGACCGTGCCGCCGCCCGCGTCGTAGCAGTCGTAGAGGGCCTGCTGAATGGCGTCCGTGGAGTCCTTGACACCCTGGGGGTCGGCGCCGTCGTAGTCCCGGATGTCGAAGTCGGCCACGACAGGCGACTCGACCGGGTTGACGGTCCTGATCAGCCGGGGCTCGGGACGCACGGTGCGCTGCTCGCGCGCCTCCAGCTCGCCGACCGTGACGCTCTCGCTGCCCGCCGCGTAGCCGGAGACCGTCAGCCGGATGTAGCGGACGTCCTGGCCGGCGAAGGCGGTACGGACCGTCTTTCCGCCGCTTCCGCCGTGGCGGCCCACGGTCCGGTAGCCCGTACCGTCGCGTGAGATCTCGACGGTGTAGTCGGACGAGAAGTCGCCGCCCCAGGTGACCCGTACCTCGTTGACCTCGGTGACCCCGCCGAGGTCGACCCGGAGCCACTCGCCGGCGCCGCCCGAGCCGCTGGTCCAGCCGTTGCCCGCGTCGCCGTCGGTCGCCGCCCGTGGTGATCCGGCCGGTGCGGTGCTGCTCGCGGTGGCCTCGGCGCCACGGGCCAGGTTGCTGCTGACGGCCGAGCCGCGGAAGGACCGCAGCGCCTCGTCGAGTGTGCGCAGCGCCGCCTTGAGCTGTGTCTCGGTGGTGTCCTCGGCGTCGGCGGTGCGCCGCGCGGCCTCGATGGCGGCGGCCAGTGTGTCCTTGGCGCCGGCCGGGTACTGGCCGTCCCGGTCGCCCTCGCGCGCGGCGGTGTGGGCGCGCCGGGCGTCGGCGATGAGCAGTTCGAGGCCCTCGGTGGGCTTGAGTTCGGCCGGGATGACGGTGATCCGGACGGCGGCGACCTTCAGCTCCACGGCCGAGTCGGCGGTGTGCAGCCGGAAGTCGGAGCCGTTCGACCGGTTGGTCATCAGGGCGTCGTCGAGCGCGAAGGTGTGGGTCTTCCAGGTCTTGGTGTCGCCGTGCGTGAAGACGTCGGAGGGCTTGAACATGTCGATGATCCGGTCGCCCGGCGAGTCGTAGTGCAGACCGAAGGCGCCGTTGCCCTCGTCGAAGTAGTCGACGCTGACCAGGACCGTGTCGGTGGTGTCGTAGAGGAAGGTGTCGGAGACGTTCATGTAGAAGAAGCCGAGGCCGGGCGGCGGCGCGGTGCGGTCCGTCCGCCAGAAGCCGCGGCCGTCCCGCTCGCCCGTGACCAGGCCGGTGGAGCCGTCGCCCGCTCGCGGCGTGACGCCGTCGGACCTCACCGCGGCGCCGAGGGTGACGGACGCGCCGGGCGTGCCGACACGGACCGCGGCGACGGTGATGTCCCGGGCCGCGTCGCCGTCGGTCCCGCTGAGCCGGAGCGCGCCGGCTTTCGCGTCGGCGACGGCGATGTCGAAGGTGCTGGTCTTCCATCCGCCGGTGCCGGTGAAGGTGACCCTGGCGGGTTCCGCGCCGCCCGCCGGACTCAGGACGAGGGCGCCCGCGCCGCTGTCGCGGTAGGTGACGCTGAAGACGGCGGACGGTGAGGCGAGCGCGGCGACGTAGTCGTCGTCGAGGTCGAAGTCCAGATGGCCGGTGCCGGCCGCGGTGTCGGTCTCCCAGTACGTCCTGCCGTCGAGTTCACCGGTGACCAGACCTGACGGATCGTCACCGGCGCTGGGTGTGACGCCCAGTGTCCTGGGAGTGGGCCCGAGATCGGCGCCGATTCCGTGCGGGTACATGCCGGGACCCGCGGCGCGCGGAGCGGCGGTCGCCGCAGCCGGTGCGATCAGCGCGGCGATCATGAGGAGTAACACGGGCAGCCGAAGACGGAATCTCTTCCGCACGGATCTCTGACGGGACATGTCGGCCTCCGGGGTCGGTGGACAGTGGCGCGGCCGGCGGTGTCGGCCCGCCCGCCGTCTGCGTACTGGCGCGATGTCACAGCGTGGAACCGGTCGGGAGAGGGACAGCACGGGACGCCCCGCCGCGCGGCCGCTCCCGGGCGGCCACGCGGCGGGGTTCTCGCATGGAGGGTGGTCAGCGGGCGGCGCGCGCCGCCACGTACCGCTGGACCCAGTACTGCGTGCGGTCGAGATAGGCCCTCTCGGCCGCGGCGCCGGTCGTGCCGTACGCGCCGTTGTACGACTGGTAGGGAAGGCCGGCCGGCGGGTTGGCGGTGGCGGGCTCGATCTGGCTGCCCTCGTGCCATTCGTTGAACGAGGTGATGCTGACCCAGGCCGGCGGCTTGCCGGTGGCGCCGCTGGTGAGCGTGTGCTGCCACACCCTGTCGTACGTGGCGCCGTTCGCCCGCTCGACCGTCGGTGTGGTGTTGCCGGGCACGGCGCGGTCGTCGATGTATCCGGGGCCGAACGACGGCGACCAGACCAGGCCGTTCGCGGTGCAGAAGCGGTCGACACCGCTCCAGTCCGGCAGCGAGGCGGCGGCGATGCCGTCGTAGGTGTACATGCCGCCGAAGTGGGCGGCCTTGGAGACATCGGTGGTCTGTGTGAGCACGATGCCCTGGCTCTTGACGGCCTCGATCGGCGCCCAGTCGGTGATGTTCAGGCTCTGGAAGACGTAGAAGGCGTTGCGGTTGCCGTGTGCGGCGTCCCGGTAGTAGCCGGGATGGCTTCCGTAGGTGGTGTTGATGTAGCGGACGTCGTCGGCGACCGAGGCGGCGGTACGGCCGGAGTACGGCTCGATGTGCCAGGCGACCTTCAGGCCGTGGGCGTTGGCGACGTCCAGCAGGATCCTGGACAGCCTGTCCTCGTAACTGTCCCGGCCCCACCAGCTCGTGACGAGCACACCGGTGCCGGCCTGGCGCATCCAGTTCATGTGCTGGGTGACGGCTCCGTCGCGGTCGGCGGAGTCGTAAGGACCGAGCGTGGGATAGAAGTCGGACGATATGCCGTTCGGCGGAGTGAGGCCGCCCTGCGGCCAGTGGCGGTAGGAGCCGTTGATCTTCGGCGAGCCGTACCACGGGTAGTAGAAGATGTGGACGTCGGTGGAGAGCGCGGCGGCGGCCCGGACGGGCTCGGACGCCCCTGCCGGCGACGCTCCGAGCGCGGCGGCTCCGGCGACCGCCGCCGTGCCGGCCAGGAAGGTTCTGCGGGTCGTACCGGTCTCGCGGTGGGGGGTGGGAGACATCAGTTTTCTCCTTGTGGGGTCGCTTCCGGGGTCTCTTCGGTGAGGAGAGGAGGACCGGTGCGCCATCCGTGCCGGGGCGCGAACCCCAGCAGCCGGGCGCAGGCGCCGGTGTCGAACAGCGAGCTGTGTCCGGCCAGTTCGGCGAACGCCGGCACACCGGGGTGGTGCTGTGCCATGAGCGCCGCCGTGGCCAGTGGAGAGGAGGTGTCGGCCGCCGCGACATTGAGGACATGGCAGCCGCGCAGCTCTGTTTCGAGCGACCTGCGGATCGACTCGGCCGCGTCCCTGGTGTCCAGCCAGCCCCACAGGTCCCTCCGGTGGGCCGCCGGGTCGGACCGTACGGCTTCGAGCTGACGCGTCAGCCGTTCACCGGTCCCGGTGAACGGGAACCGCAGACAGACGATGTCGGTCCCGTAGCGCCGATGGGTGGCGCGGGCGATCTCCTCCAGGACGATCTTCGAGAGTCCGTAAGGGTCCTGGACGAGGGTCGGGTGTTCCTCGTCCACGGGTACGTACCGCGGCGACTGCGGTACCGGCGACCAGGCGAGTCCGACGGCGGACAGACTGGAGGCGGCGACCACCCGGCCGATGCCGTGCCGGCCCGCCTCGTCGAGGACCCGGTGCGCGGTCAGGCAGTTGGTGGCGAACAGCGCGCCGTCGTCGTCCGAGTTGGGGTGCGGGATGGCGCCGAGATGGACGACCGCCTCGGCGCCGTCCATGGCCTTGCGCACCAGTTGAGGATCCCGGAGATCGCCGGTGTGGACACACTCGACGCGCGGGTCGTCGACGGGAACGAGATCGGTGGCGACGACCTGGTGACCGCGGGCCAGCAGGTCGTCGAGCACGAAGCCTCCGATATGGCCGGCGGCTCCGGTGACCAGCACACGCATCAGCCCTTCACCGCCCCGACCAGCCCGTTGACGAAGTACCGCTGCAGGCTGACGAAGAGCACGATCACCGGAATGACCACGATGAGCGCGCCCGCCATCAGTTGGTTGTAGTGCGGCACGTTCTCCGCCGAGAGTGTCTGCAGTCCCAGAGGCAGTGTGTAGGTGGACGGGTCGTTGAGCGAGACACGGGTGAGCAGGAACTCGTTCCAGGTCGGAATCGCGGTCAGCAGCGCCACCGTGATCAGCGCGGGTCTGGCCAGCGGCAGATAGACGCTGGTGAAGATCCGCAGCTCGCTCGCTCCGTCGACGCGCGCGGAGTCGCGCAGCTCGGCCGGTACGGCCAGGAAGGCGCCGGTCATGAGCAGGACGGACAGTGGTGCGCCGCCGTTGACGAAGGGCAGCACCAGTCCGAAGTGCGTACCGAGAATGCCCATCTTGTTCTCCAGCAGCACGATCGGCAGCATCACCGTGATGCCCGGCACGAACAGCAGCGAGACAAAGAGCTTCTGCAGCACGCCGCGGCCCGGGAAGCGCAGGACGGCGATGGCGTAGCCGGCCGCCGCGTAGATCACCAGCGTCAGCACCACGGTGTAGAGCGTGACCAGCAGGCTGTTCAGGAAGAAGTCGAAGAAGTGCAGCTCGTTCCAGGTGTCGACGAGCGTGGACAGCGTCGGGTTCCGCGGGATCAGATGCCCGCCGCGGACGACCTCGACCTGGTCCTTGAAGGCGGCCGACACCATCCACAGGAACGGATAGACGCTGACGAGGCCATACAGCCCGAGCAGTACGCCGACGACGGTGCGGGCGACGGCCCGGCGGGTGCGGGCACCGTTCTCGTCGGGCGGGCCGGGGCGGGCCTTGAGGGAAAGCGATGTCATGTCTTGCTCCGCAGCGCTCGCAGATTGATCAGGGCCAGGACCAGTGCGGCGGCGAACAGAATCCAGCCGAGCGCACTGGCGAGCCCCAGGGTGGGCGCGAGGTCCTTGAGGAACGCGAGGCGGTACGCCTCCAGGCCCAGCACATTGGTGTGGTCACCGGGGCCGCCGTTCGTCATCACCAGGAAGGTCTGGAAACCCTGGAGGGACTCGCGCAGATTGAGCAGCACGACGACGGCGGTGATCGGGCGGACCAGCGGCCACACCACCGAGGCATTGGTACGCCACCAGCCGGCGCCGTCCAGTTCCGCGGCCTCCAGCACGCTGCGGTCGATGCCCTGAAGGCCCGTCAGATACAGCAGCATCGCGACCGGGACCTGTCCCCAGACCGTCACCACGATCATGGTGGGCAGTGCGGTGGACGGATTGCCGAGCCAGCCCTGGGGCTGCTGGAGGGAGCCGAGGCCCAGACCGTCCAGCAGGAAGTTGACCGCGCCGTCCGGCTGGAGGATGTACTGCCAGGCGAAGAAGACCGCGACACCGCTGGTCACGTACGGCAGGAAATACACCGAGCGCAGCACCGACTGGAACCGCTTGATCCGGTTCAGCAGAACGGCGAGCGGAAAGGCGACCGCGACGGTCAGGACCGGCGAGGCGATCATGACCCAGAGGGTGTTGAGCGCCGCGTGCCGCGCCCGGGGCGCGTAGACGGGGCTGCGCCAGAGCAGATCGGCGTAGTTGTCGAGGCCGACCCATTTCCAGTCCGGAGTGAATCCGTTCCAGGTGGCGAAACTGAGCGCGAAGCCGTATCCCACGGTGTACAGGCCCATGACGCAGAACAGGACCACCGCGGGACCGACGAACAGGTACCCGGTGAGCGTCTCGTACGAACGCGGGCGCCGGCTCAGTGATGTGCCGGCCGTGCCAGGGGCGCCGGCCGGCGGGCGGCGGTCCTCGCCGCCGCTCCCGGCCGCCCCCGGCACGGCCTGTCGGGGAGCCGTTGTCACTGCGCCGCCGCCCAGAAGGAGTCGTTGAGCTTGCGGAGCTTGTCGGCGGTCACCTCGACGGACTGCTGCTTGAGCGGCGTGAGGTCGGCCAGGATGGCGCCGGCGTCGTCCTGTTCGTATCCCGGAGCGCGGAACTCGTTGCCGCGGTTCGGGTCGTAGGTGTTCTGCGGCGTGCCCTTGAAGCTCTCGACCATGGCGGAGAGCGCCGGGCCGAGGACCGTGGCGGAGTCGGCGCCGAGTTCGGTGGCCGGCACGTCGGAGGCGTCCTTGGCGAACCGCGCGGCGACATCCTGCCGGGACAGATACTCCATCCACTTCTTGGCGTTGTCCGGCTGGCCGCTGGTGGCGCTGAGGCTGAGGCTGGTCAGGGCCAGCGGGCCGAGCGCGCGGTTCGGTACGGCGCCGTCCTTCGGAGAGGGCAGCCCGAAGGCGAACACGTCGTCGGGGTTCATCCCGTTCTGCTTGAGGAAGGCGAGGGTGAAGGTGCCGCCGACGCCGAAGGCCGCCTTGCCCTGCGCGAAGGCCTGGTCGGCCTGGTCGATGGTGAGGCTCTGGGTGCCGGGCATCCAGTACGGGGTGAGCTGGTCGTACATGTTCAGCACCTTGAGGCCGTTCGGCGAGGCGAAGTCGGCGCTCTTGTCCTGGCCGAACAGGTCCTCGTAGGCCCGCTGTCCGAGCTGGCTGAAGGCCAGTGGCTGGAGCACCCAGGTCAGCCCGGTGGACTGGACCTTCAGGCCGAGTGCGAGTCCGCCGGTCTTCGGGTTCTTCGCGGTGGTCGCCTTCAGCGCGGCCAGGAACCGCTCCCAGTCGGCCGGAGGTTCGGTGATGCCCGCTTCGGCCAGCAGCTTCTTGTTGGCGTAGACGATGCCGAAGGTGCCCACGGTGAGCGGCACGCTGTACCGGGCGCCCTTCTCGATGCCGTGGTCCTTGGCCGTGTCGGGCTCCGAGTCCTTGAACCGCTGGTCCGTGACGAGGCCGGACTGCCGCACTTCCTGCTGGATCCGGCCCGCCCACTCGCCCTTGAAGTCGGCGCTGAGGTCGGAGACGATCCCGGCGGCGCCGAACACCCGGTCCTCGCCGTCGGAGTGCACTTCCAGCACATCCGGCAGGTCACCGGTCTTCGTGGCGCTCTGCACCTTGGTGCTGTAGGCGTCGTCCGGGGTGTATGCCTCGATCTTCACCGAGATGCCGGTCTGCTTCTTGAACTCGGCGGCGGCGTTGCGCAGCGCACCGACATGGGACTGCTTGAAGGTCCACATCTCCAGCGACGTGGAGTCACCGCCGGAGCCGGACGATCCGCCGCAGGCCGAGAGGGTGGTCAGTGAGAGCGCGGTGGCCGCGGCGATCACCGCGAGCCGGACATTGCGCGCAAAAGAAATTCGCATCGCCCCTACCTAAGGATCAACCGTTCAGAAGGCCGAATGACGTTGGAGTGACTGAACTTATGGTCGGGGTGATATAGCGTCAAGACGCACGTCGAGATTCGTGCTGACCGGAACGCCGAGGGGCGCCGGTGCGGGAAGCGGAGGTTCCGTGGAATCGGTGGCAGCAGCAGCGCGCGGGCGCAAGCCCGAAGAGGTCAAGTCCGCCGCTCGGGTGCTGGAGGTGCTCGAACTGCTCGGCGCGGAGGGCGCCCGGCTCTCGCTCGCCGAGATGGCCGGCGCGATGGCCGTGCCCAAGAGCAGTCTGCACGCGATCCTCCGCACGATGGAGGCACGCCGCTGGGTGGATCTCGATCCGTCGGGCACCCGCTACAGCCTTGGCCTCAAGGCCCTGTTGACGGGCACGGCGTATCTGGAGGGTGACGATGTCGCGAGCGTCGCCGGACCGGTTCTCGACGCTCTCGCGGAGGAGACGGGCGAGTCGGTGCACCTGGGCAGGCTCGATGGTACGGACGTCGTCTACCTGGCCAAACGCGAGTCCCGGCACGCCCTGCGGATGTACTCGGCGGTGGGCCGGCGGCTGCCCGCGCACGCCACCGCGCTGGGCAAGGCGATGCTCTCGCAGTACGACGCGGCGGAGGTGCGGATGCGGCTCAACTGGCCGCTGGAGCGGCTCACTCCGGACACTGTCACCGACCCGGACGAACTGCTGGACCAGCTCGCGGAGGCACGGCTGCGCGGCTGGGCGACGGAGGACGGCGAGAACTCGCCGGACATCCGGTGTGTGGCCGTGGCGCTCGGCACCGGACACGGAAGCGGCGACGCGATCAGTTGCTCGGCGCCCAAGAGCCGGATGGACGACGCGCGGGCCGAGGAGGTGGCCCGCGCGGTCACGGAGGCCGCCCACTCACTGGGCACTCTCCTCAAACGGCTCGGCCGCCACTGAAGCCGTTCGGGTCGATAATTGGTAGAGTCATTGACAAATTGATTCGTCGCTCCTTACGTTCAAGTGGCGGTACACCATCCTGCCATCTGTACGCTGGAGTTCGCATGGCTCAGCCTGATGCCCGCTCCGATGTTGTTCTCGCCCAGGCTCCCTGGGTGGAGGACCGCGGAGCCAAGATCCGCATCACGGCCGTACGCACATTCCTGACGGCCCCGCACGGCTGTCCCCATCTCATCGTCCGTGTCGAGACCAATGAACCGGGGCTGTACGGCCTGGGCTGTGCGAGCGATCCGCAGCGCACCCTCGCCGTGCGATCCGTGCTCGACGACTATCTGGCGCCGCTGCTCGTCGGCCGCGATCCCGACGACATCGAGGACATCCACCGGCTGATGCTCAACAGCGCCTACTGGCGCGGCGGTTCCCTCACCGGAAACGCCCTCGGCGGTATCGATGTCGCCCTGTGGGACCTGAAGGCGAAGAGGCTCGGCGCGCCGCTGTACTCCCTGTTCGGCGGACAGGTCCGCGCCCGCGCCGACGCCTACACCCATGTCGACGGCGCCGACGCCGCGGAGATCGCCGACAAGGTGGTGGCCGCGGTGGAACGGGGCTACCGGCATGTGCGCGTCCAGGCGGCCGTCTCCGGCTCCGACACCTACGGCACCAAGGCGGCCGGCGCCACCGACGCCCGCGCGCTGCGCCGTCGCGATGTGCCGTGGGACTCCGCCGCGTATGTACGCGCCGTGCCGGCCGTCCTGACCGAGGTCCGGGAGCGCGTCGGCGACGACGTGGAGCTGCTGCACGACGTACACGAGCGGCTCGACCCGCGCCAGGCGAGGGACTTCCTGCGCCGGGTCGAGGGCGCCGGGCTGTACTTCGTCGAGGACGTGCTCGCTCCGGAGGACGCGTCGCACTTCGCGGCGCTGCGCGCGGGCTCCTCCGTACCGCTCGCCGTCGGTGAACTCTTCAGCGACGTCGGCCAGTTCCTGCCGCTGCTCGAAGGTCCTGCCATCGACTTCGCGCGGGTGCGTGTGCCGACCCTGGGAGGTCTCACACCGGCCCGCAAGCTGGCGGCCTTCTGCGAGCTGCGCGGCGTCCGGCTCGCTCCGCACGGACCGGCCGATGTCAGCCCCGTCGCCCAGGCCGCCACCCTCGCGCTGGACATCAGCAGCCATGCCTTCGGTGTCCAGGAGGCCGCGGTCTTCAAGCCGCCGGTCGCCGAGGTGTTCCCCGGCACGATCACCGCCTCCGACGGTGGCCTCGCACCACATGAGACACCGGGCCACGGCGTCGACTTCGACGAGGCCGCCGCCCGCCGCCATCCCGTGCCCGAGCCACTGGAGCACGACCGCTGGGCCCTGCTGCGCAACACCGACGGGAGCGTGCAACGACCGTGACATCCGATGCCCGAAGGGCTCTTGTCGTACGGGGCGGCTGGGAGGGACACGAGCCCGTGAAGATCACGGAGCTGTTCCTGCCGTTTCTGCGCGAACACGGCTACGCCATCCGGATCTCCGACAGCCTGGATGTCTACGGCGACGCCGAACTGCTCGCCGCCACCGATCTGGTGGTCCAGTGCTGGACCATGGGCGAGATCAGCGAGGAGCAGAGCGCGGGGCTCGTCGCGGCGGTCCGCGCCGGCACCGGGCTGGCCGGCTGGCACGGCGGGATCGTGGACTCCTTCCGCGGTGACGTCGGCTATCAACTGCTCACCGGCGGACAGTTCCTGACGCATCCGCACGGCTTCTCCGACCACGCGGTGACGCTGGTCGAGGAGCACACGGACCATCCGGTGATCGCCGGTCTCGCGGACTTCCGTGTGCATACGGAGAAGTACTGGATGGTCACCGATCCGCTGATCGACGTCCTGGCGACAACGGAGTTCGAGGCGGACGCTGACCGGTCCCGTCCGGTCACCATGCCCGCCGTGTGGACCAGGTCCTGGGGCGCGGGCCGGGTCTTCGTCTCCGCCATCGGCCACAAGCCGGACGACTTCGACGTGCCCGAGGTACGGGCGCTCACCGAGAGGGGACTGCTGTGGGCGAGCCGCTGAGAATCGGCATGGTCGGCGCGGGCAAGATCAGCGGCGCCTATCTGGACACGCTGGAACGGCTGGAGAATGTGACGCTCACCGCCGTCACGGACCTCGACCCGAGCCGCGCCAGGGCCGCCGCCGCGCGGGTGCCCGGGGCCGAGGTCGTCGGCTCGGTGGCCGATCTGGTGGTCCGTTCCGATGTCGACGCCGTACTGAATCTGACGATCCCCGCGGTCCATGCCGAGGTGGCCCGGGTCGCGCTCGCCGTGGGCAAGCACGTCTACGGGGAGAAACCGCTGAGCGCCACTCGCGAGGAGGCGGACGCGCTGCTGGCCGCGGCCGCAGCCGACGGACTGCGCATCGGCTGCGCGCCCGACACCGTCCTCGGCACCGGCGTCCAGACGGCGCGCAAGGCGGTCGACGACGGACTGATCGGCACTCCGGTCGCCGCGACCGCCTTCATGACCACCGCGGGACATGAACGCTGGCACCCGGACCCGGAGTTCTACTACCGGCCGGGCGGCGGGCCGCTGCTCGACATGGGTCCGTACTACCTCTCCGCGCTCGTCCATCTGCTGGGGCCGGTCGTCCGGGTCACCGGCGCGGCCTCCCGGCCGCGCGCCGAGCGCGAGATCGGCAGCGGGCCCCGGGCCGGCGAGCGGTTCGCGGTCGAGGTGGACACGCATGTCACCGGTGTCCTCCAGCACGCGAACGGCGCGCTCACCACACTGGTGATGAGCTTCGACATCCACGCCGCGCGGCTGCCGCGCATCGAGGTGCACGGCACCGGCGGATCGCTCTCGGTGCCCGACCCGAACGGCTTCGACGGCCCTGTCGAGCTGCACAGGTCCGGTGCGCGCTGGGAGACCCTGCCGGTCTCGGCCGGATACACCGGCGCCGGGCGCGGCACGGGACTCGCCGATCTGGCGGAGGCGCTCGCCGCCGGCCGTCCGCACCGCGCGTCCGCCGAACTGGCGCGCCATGTCCTCGACATCATGCTGACGCTGCTCGACTCGGCCCGGGAAGGCAGGGCTCTGCGGGTGGAGAGCAGTTGCGCCAGGCCGGAGCCGGTGAGCGACTGAGACATGTCCCGGAGCAGGTCAGCGGGACCCTGAGCGGACGGCGGGGAGGCGGCGGCCTCCCCGCCGTTCTTTTTGTCCCGGACGTCAGTCCATTTACTTTCCAATGACCTCACTTTTCGGCAGATTAATTACCTGACAATTCCTCAACCGGCCCTCACCACCTGGAAGAAGAAGGAATGGAGAAAGGCGTTGACTTGATAACACTCTTGGTTTTACATGGCGGTTACTGGCTGGACAGGAAGGGCCGCCCATGCATGACCGCAGGAAGTCCGGAGAGGCGCGGACAGCCCATTTCCTCGCCGGCCGTTTGCGTCCGGCGCTGTATACGGAGCGGCTTCCGCTGGACGTCGGCGCGTGGCACATCCCGGGTGAGCCGGTCCCCGTCGAGGTGGCCCTGCGGGCCGGCTATACGCCGTTCGCCGTCGGCGACACCTGGGGCGGGCCCTGGTCGACCACCTGGTTCCAGGTGCGGGCCACCGTCCCGGAGCGCTGGGCCGGGCGGCGGGTGGAAGCGGTCTTCGACCTCGGCTTCGACCAGGACGCCGACCGGGAGTACGGCTCCGGCGGCAGCGCCGAGGGCCTTGTGCACGACGCGCAGGGCACACCACTGCAAGGGCTGTATCGGCACCATCGGTCCCTAACCGTCTCGGCCGCCGCGAGCGGCGGTGAGCAGGTGCGGTTGCTCATCGAGGCCGCCGCCAATCCGTCGATCGACGCCGGCTCCGGCGCCGGCACACACTACGGCGACCCCGTCACCGTCGGCGACGAACCGCTCTACCGTCTGCTCCGCGCCGATCTGGCGGTCCGCGACGAGGACATCTGGCAGCTCATCCATGACATCGATGTCCTGAACGGGCTGACGCACGCGCTCCCCGAGGAACTGCCGCGCCGGTACGAGATCCTGCGCGCGCTGGAGCGCGCCGTCGACGCCGTCGACCCGCGCGATGTCCCCGGCACCGCCGCGCATGCCCGCGAGATCCTCGCTCCCGTACTGGCCCGTCGCGCGCACGAGTCCGCGCACACCGTCGCCGCCGTCGGCCACGCCCGGCCGGACTCCGCCTGGCTGTGGCCGATGCGGGAGACCGTACGCAAGGGCGCCCGGGTCTTCAGCACCATGACCACGCTGGCCGAGGAGTATCCGGAGCTGACCTTCGCCGCCTCCTCCGCCCAGCAGTACGCCTGGATGAAGGACCACCATCCGCATGTCTTCGAGCGGGTGCGCAAGGCTGTCGCCGACGGCAACTGGGCGCCGGTCGGCGGGATGTGGGTGGAGCCCGACGGCAATCTGCCCGGCGGCGAGGCACTGGTCCGGCAGTTCGTGTACGGCCGCCGCTTCTTCCGCGAGGAGCTGGGCACCGACACCGACGGGGTCTGGCTGCCGGAATCATCCGGCGTGAGCGCCGCTTTCCCGCAGCTCGCCGTGCTCGCCGGGGCCCGCTGGTTCCTCGGCCGGAAGCTCGCGAAGGACGACACCGGTGCCATGCCGCACCACACCTTCTGGTGGGAGGGTCTCGACGGCACCCGTATCTTCAGCCACTTCCCGCCCGCCGGCACTCACAGCCCAGCCCTGACCGGCGGTGAGCTGGCGGACTCGGTCGCGGCGTACGCCGACAAGGGCGGCGGCACCCGCTCGCTGATGCCCTTCGGCCACGCCGACGGCGGCCCCAGCCGCGAGATGCTGGAGCGCGCCCGCCGGCTGGCCGACCTCGAAGGCGCACCACGCGTGCACCTCCAGCATCCCGCGCGCTTCTTCCGGGACGCGCTCGACGAGTACCCGGACGCGCCGGTGTGGCGCGGCGAGCTGCACCTGGCGAACCACCACGGTACGTACACCAGTCAGGCACGCACCAAGCGCGGCAACCGCCGCGGCGAATCACTGCTGCGCGAAGCCGAGTTGTGGTCGGCGACCGCCGCCGTACGGGACAACATCCCGTATCCGTACGACGAGCTCGAAACGCTGTGGAAGAAGGTCCTGCTGCACCAGTGCCAGGACATCCTGCCGGGCGCGTCGATCGCCTGGGTGCACCAGGAGGCCGAGCAGACCTACCGGGAGATCCACCGCCGTCTCGACCGGCTGATCCGGCGCGCCGTCGGCGCTCCCGGTGGCGGATCCGCCGCCGGTGTCTCCGTGTTCAACGCCGGTCCGTATCCGCGCCGCGAAGTGGTCGTGCTCGACGCCGATGGCCCGGTGGACGGCGGGCAGAGACTGTCCGACGGCCGGACCGCCGTCCTGGCCGAAGCACCGGCCCTCGGACGTGGTCCCGCCGGACCGGTGCCGTCCGGTGTCGCGCCGGTGACCGTCCGGCCCGTGGACGGAGGCGGTCAGCTACTGGACAACGGACTCCTGCGGATCCGTATCGACGCCGACGGACTCGTACGCTCCGTGCTGGATCTGGCCACCGGCCGGGACGCCATCGCGCCGGGCGCCGCGGGCAATCTGCTCCAGCTCCACCGCGACGACCCGGCGCGCTGGAGCGCGCGGAATCTCGACGCCCAGTACCGCGCCACCTGTCGTGACCTGGACCGGGCTGGTGACATCGAAGTGACCGAGAGCGGACCGCTGCTGGCGTCCGTGCGGGTGGTACGGAGCACCGGCCGGTCCACGATCGAGCAGGAGCTGTCCCTGACCGCGGGCAGCCGGGTCCTGGCCATCGGCACCGAGGTCGACTGGCGCGAGCAGGACACCATCCTCAAGGCCGCCTGGCCGCTGGACGTGCACGCCGAACACAGCAGCGGCGAGATCCAGTTCGGACATGTCGAGCGTCCCACTCACGAGAACACCGGCTGGGACGCGGCCCGTTTCGAGATCTGGGCGCACCGCTGGATCCATGTCGGCGAGCACGGCTGGGGCGTGGCGCTGGCCGGCGACTCCACCTACGGCTACGACGTGTCGCGCCACACCCGCGAGGACGCGGGGACCACCACCACCGTGCGGCTCTCGCTGCTGCGTTCCGCGCACAGCCCCGATCCGCATGCCGACCGCGGGCCCCAGCACTTCCGGCACACCGTGCGGCCCGGCGCCGAGGTCGGTGACGCGATCGCCGAGGGATACGCGCTCAATCTGCCGTTGCGCCCAGGTCCCGCCGGTCCCGCCGCGCCCGCCCTGGTCTCCGTCGGCCATCCGGATGTGGTGGTGGAGGCGGTGAAGCTCGCCGACGACCGCTCGGGCGATGTGGTCGTACGGCTCTACGAGTCGCGTGGCGGCCGGGCCCGGACGGCGCTCACCGCCGCCTTCCCGGTCACGGCGGTGTACGAGACGGATCTCCTGGAGGAGACGCTCGCCGTCCGTCCGTGCGAGAACGGCTCGGTCGCGCTGACACTGCGGCCGTTCCAGATCCTCACACTGCGGCTGGTACGCGGCGCGCGCGGTGCGGCGGACCGCAGTGCGGGAGGCACCGGTGCCTGACGCCCGTCCGGACGTCGCTCCGCTCGGTTTCCTGCCTCCGGAGCACCGGGCCGTCCTGCGCCGCTGGGCCGAGGAGGGCGGCCCGCTCGCGACACGCGCGAGCGTCGTACTGCTCGCCGCCGACGGGCTGCGCGACGCGGAGATCTCCCGCCGTCTCGGGGTCTCGCGGCAGACCGTCGGAAGCTGGCGGCAGCGCTGGACGAGCGCCGGCATCGACGGCCTCGAACACCGTCCGCGTACCGGCCGGCCCGCCACGGTGGACGAGGCGGAGGTCGTCACTCGTACGCTGCTGGCGCCCGGCGGCAGCGGCGCCTCCCGGGCCGTCGCACGGGAACTGGGTCTGTCGCACGCCACGGTCGCCGGCATCAGACGCCGCTGGCGGCTCACTCCCGACGAGGCGCCGGCCCCGTCGGTACCGACCAGACCGCCGCTGCCCGGCGCCGACGTATGGGTCATGGGCCTGTATGTGGACCCGGTGCGCGCCGTGCTGCTCGCGGGCACCCGGCAGGGAGCGGCGCCACCGGCCGCCGCCGGAACGGTGATCGGTACGGATGTGCTCAGCGGACTCGACCGGGCCCTGGAGGCGGCGCTGACCTCGGCGCCGCCCAGGGACAACGGTGGTGGCGAGCCGGAGGACGGGCTGGCGGACTATCTGGCCGTGGCGAGCGACAGCCATCCGGACCTCGGCCTGCACGCGATCACGCTCTGGGACAGAGCGGACGGTACGGCGCCATCGGCGCCGCCCGAGGGACCGGTGACGCGCCATCACATCCCGGCGCGCTCGACCTGGCGCACCTTTCTGCGCGCCATGATCGCGCTGGACAGCACCAGCCATCCGGAGTCGTCCCGCCGCGTCTATCTCGATCTGGCCGCCGAGCTGGAGCGATACGCGACGGCGCGGCCCGACGGCCCGTGCGCGGCGGTGCGCTGGCTGCGCGAGAACGTCGCCGGGCATCTCGGCGCGGACCGTCCCACGGACGGCGCGGCGCAGAGCCAGTCGTGGAGCGGGGTCAACCAGATCGATCTGGGCTCGTTCAACGAGTGCGTCGTCATCGAGACGGTACGGCTCTCGGGCACCATCACACGCGGCGAGATCGCCCACCGGACCGGTCTCACCCAGCAGTCGGTGTCGCGGATCGCCCGCTCGCTGCTGGACCGGGGCATTCTCATCGAGGACGCGCAGCGCCGTGCCACCTCCGGCAAGCCGCGTACGCCGGTGCGGCTGTGCGGCACGGCCGCGCACGCGCTCGGCATCCATATCGACCCGGAGGTGCTCACCGCCGTCGTCATCGATCTCGACGGCGCGATCGTCTGCACCCGTACCCGGCCGGTCAGCGCCGACACCGATCCGGCGGAATTCGTCGAACGGGTGGCCGAGCTGGGCCGCGAGACACTGGCCGAGGCGCGCGGCGCGGTGCGGGAGGACGGCTTCCTCGGCATCGGTGTCGCCGTGCCGGGGCCGGTCGACATCGCGTCGGGCACGGTGCTCGGACCGCCGCTGATGTCGGCGTGGGGTGATCTCCCGCTGCTGTATCTGCTCAAGGACCACTTTCCCTGTCCCGTCCTCATGGAGAAGGACTCCACCGCGGCGGCCGCCGGTGAGCGGTGGATCGGCCGGGACCGCAGGGCGAGGGACTTCGCCTATCTCTATCTCGGTACGGGGGTCGGCACCGGGCTCTATCTCAACGGTGACATCTACCGCGGGGTCAGCTCCAACGCCGGGGAGTTCGGCCAGCTCTGTGCCATCGCACTGGGGCGGGTGGACAAGGACGGCCGGCCGGAGATGATGCCCGAGTGCAATCCGCCGGTGTCCGTGCCCGATCTCGCCGTACGGGGCGGAATGCGCCCGGTGCCGACCGCGTCGGGCAGCACCGCCGCCTATCTGGCGGTGGGTGAGGCGGCCGCGGCCGGCGATCCGGCGGCTGCCGCCGCCGTCCGCGAGGTGGCGCAGGCGGTGGGCCGAGGAGCGCTGGGGCTGATCGATCTGCTGGACATCGACCTGATCGTGCTGGGCGGTCCCTTCTTCACCGACGATGTCGCCGACTTCTATCTCGACGAGATCGCCCGTACGGTCAATGAGTTCCCGACGGCGAGACGGCTGCGGCGGGTCGAGGTCGAACCGTCCGTGCTGAGCGCGGAGGCCGCCGCGGTGGGAGCCGCGTCGACCATCTTCCACGCGACGTTCACGCCACGCCTGCGGGGCCGGGAGGGCCGGGCCCGGCATCTGCCGGCCGGCTGAACTCCCGCCGCACGGCGCCGGAATGGCACGGGCCGCCGGGTGTGTCCCGGCGGCCCGCGTGTTCGTGTGCGCTGTTGTGTTCCGCTGTGTTCCGCTCTCAGAGCGTCGGCCGGGTCGGCCGGGTGGCCGTCGGCGCTATTTCGCCTTTGAGCATGCGGCCGCCGTCGGCGGTGAGGCGGAGGTAGTAGTCGGAGGAGCAGGGGGTGCCGTCTTCGTCGAGGGCGCGGATGCCGGTGCCG
>NZ_JARBAE010000030.1:0-96596 GCF_033795305.1 Streptomyces sp. AK02-01A | reverse complement strand
AGGGAGGTGGAGGGGGTCGTGCAGGGGTGGTGTCCGGGACGTAAAGCGTGATTTGTGGCGCTCGCCTACGAGTCACTCGGCAGCCGGGCCGCACGCGCCGTAAATCATGCAGTCCAGGACACCATCCCGGAACGACACCCGGCGACAACCCGCACGGAACCACCGGCCCCCGCCCAGACCGGACGGCAACCCGCAACCCTGCCGGAGGCGACCCGCACGGAACCACCGGACCGCACCCACAACGCACCGCGCAAACCCGCAACCCCCGCCGGAGGCGCACCGCACCACCGGGCCCCGCCCAAACCGGACCGCAACCCGCAACCCCCGCCGGAGGCGACCCGCACCACCGGACCGCACCCGCAACGGACCGCACAAGCCCGCAACCCCCGCCGGAGGCGCGAGGCGCACCTCAGGAGTGGCCCAGGTCTTCCGACTCGTCCTCCTCGGCCGGGACCGAGCCGCTGTCCCGCGACGGCCGCAGCGGGAACGCGTCCGCCGCCATCGAGTCCAGGACCGGCGGCGACGGCCGCGAGGGCGTCGGCATCACGGCCGCCTCCGAGTGGCCGCCACAGCCGTACGCCAGCGAGACGACCCTGCCGTCCGCCGGAGAGAATTCGTTCGCGCAGACGCCGAAGGCCTGCCGCAGCGAGCCCGCCAGCGGCAGCAGGAAGCCGCAGGAGACGCACGGCGCCGGTGCCGCCTGGGCCATGGGCGTCTTCGCGCCGAACGCCTCGTCCCAGCGGTCGGCCGCCACATGCAGCCCGTACCGCGACAGCACCCGCGCCCGGCGCATGCCGAGTTCCTCGGCGACCGAGGCGATCGTGCCGCGTTCGATGGTCGCCGGCTCGTCGTCCTCCGCCGGCTCCGCGTCCTCCGCCTCGACGAGATCCACGAGATTCTGCGGAGTGACCGTGTCCGACACCACGGAGTTCGGCGGCGGCACGTCCTCGCCGGTGTAGCCGGGCTCCAGCCGCAGATCCTCCGCCTCGGTGGGCAGCAGGTCGCCGGGGCCCATGTCGCCGGGCCGGAGCCGCTCGCTCCAGGGCACCCATTCGGGCGCCAGCAGCGCGTCCGGTCCCGGCAGCAGGACCGTCTCGTCCAGGCTGACGGTCTTCGCGCGGGACGCCCGCGCGACCGTCACGGCCCAGCGCCAGCCCCGGTAGCCGGGCTCCTTGCACTCGAAGAAGTGCGTGACGACGCGGTCCCCGTCCGCCACCACCGAGACATGCTCTCCGACGACCCCGGGCGCGGCCACCTCCTCGGCGGCCGACCTGGCGAGGTCTACCGCCTCGGCGCACAGACGGTCAGGGATTCGGCTTCGCGTCGTCGCAGCACTCACAGGTCTCGCTTCTCTCCTACGCCGTCTCACGGGTGCGCCGGCCGATTCGCGATGTACGGGCCGAGGGCGGAGCGGACCTGAGGGCCGCATCGACGTCCACGCCCGACCTCTCCTCGGGCACACCTACCGTCATCCATTCTGCGGGATGACAAAGAGGCGCGCGGCCGAGAACAACCGCCGGTGGCGCGCTACGCACGCTACCCTCTCCGCCGCCCCCCGCCCACCTGCACGCCGCCTTTCCCGTACTTCGGGCCACACCGCAACAAGGCCGTGACCCTGCGAGGCACGATTCGGGCCTGTGCTGGAGAACCCGCGCGGAGCGCTCGCCGGTGACCTGTTCCCGACCCCGGTGAACACCTCCTGGCCCAGCGGTAACACGTTCCGGCTCGCCCGTCATGGCGCCGTCACGGCCCCGTCACGCGCGGGATCGGTTCGCACCAGGGGCCCTTGGGGCACTATGACGGAGTGGCAGCCGCAAGGTCGTCCGACGACGCAGCCGGCCCGCTCCGCAGGACGGCGCGGGCAATCGGTCGTGTCCTGCGCTATCCGTTCGCCCGTACCGCGAAGGGCATCCGCAAGGCCACGCACGCGCACGGCGCGGGCGAGTCCGGGCTCGGCAAGCTGATCGAACTGCACGCGGTGAACGGCGCGGGCGATGTCATGATCACCGTCGCTCTCGCCTCGACCGTGTTCTTCTCCGTACCGACCGACGAGGCCCGTGGCCGCGTCGCGCTCTATCTCGCCATCACGATGGCCCCGTTCGCGCTGCTCGCCCCGGTGATCGGTCCGCTCCTCGACCGCGTGCCGCACGGCCGCCGCGCCGCCATGGCGGGCGCCATGCTCACCCGGGCCGTGCTCGCCATCGCCATGTCGACCCTGGTGGCCACCGGCGGTCTGGAGCTCTATCCGGCGGCGCTCGGTGTGCTGGTCGCCTCGAAGGCGTACGGAGTGGTCCGCAGCGCGGTCGTGCCCCGGCTGCTGCCGCCGCGCTTCTCGCTGGTGCGCGCCAACTCCCGGGTCACGCTCGCCGGCCTGCTGGCCACCGGTGTGGCCGCGCCGATCGGCGCGGGACTCCAGATGATCGGGTCGCCGTGGCCGCTCTACGGCGCCTGCGTGATCTTCCTCGTGGGTACGTTCCTGGCGTTCACGCTGCCGCCCAAGGTCGACTCGGCGAAAGGCGAGCGCAAGGCGCGTCTGGTCACCCGCCAGGAGAAGCGGCCCGGTCTGCGTACGGTCGGCCCGTCGGTGCTGCACGGCCTTCAGGCCAACGCGGCCCACCGCGCGCTCTCCGGGTTTCTGATCTTCTTTCTGGCGTTCCTGCTGCGCGAACACCCGCTCTCCGGTCACAGCGCGGCCTTCTCGCTCGGTGTCGTGGGTGTCGCGGCCGGCGCGGGCAACGCGCTGGGCACCGCTGTCGGGGCCTGGCTCAAGGCGCGCGGGCCCGAACTGATCATCGCGACGATGCTGGGCATCGCGCTGTCCGCGGCGATCCTCGCGGCGCTGCTCTTCGGCGGCGCGCTGATGGCCGTGCTGTGCGCGGTCGCCGGTCTCTCGCAGGCGCTGTCGAAGCTGTCCCTGGACGCGGTGATCCAGCGGGACGTCCCGGAACAGGTGCGTACCTCCGCCTTCGCGCGCTCCGAGACGCTGCTCCAGATGGCCTGGGTGGTGGGCGGCGCGATCGGTATCGCGCTGCCGCTCAACGGCGTGCTGGGCATGTCCGTCGCAGCCGGGATCGTCGCGGCCGGAGCGCTCGCCGCCGCGCGGGGCCTGCTGACCACGGCCCGGCGCGGCTCACCGCATCCGCGCGTCGCGTGAGCGGACGGCGGCTCGCCGCACCCCCGCGCAGCGCGGGACCGGGCGACCGATAGCCTTCGGACCATGACCGTTGCGTTCTTCTCTGGTAGGGCCCGCCGGGCCGGTGTCGCCCTCGGCGCTGTCTCCGCGGGACTCCTCGTCCTGGCCGCCTGTGACAAGCCGACGCCGCTCGCGACCGTGACGGTCGGCGGCGACTCGATCAACACCGAGGCGTCCTGCTACGACGACGGCAAGGCGATCCCCGAGACCGATATCCAGTCCTGCCTGAACAAGAAGGCGGACAAGACCATCGAGATCGGCATGGACGACAAGGTCCGTTTCGGCGTCGACCCGGAGATCGCGGACAACGGCTGGACGCTCTTCATCAACGGCCAGCAGGCCGAGCAGGAGCCGTACAAGAAGACGTACCGCACCATCCCGGGCAATGCCTTCTTCACCAGCCAGACCGGTGAGACCACGAGCGACACGCAGGTCAGCATCGTGGAGACCAGCGGCAAGAAGCTGACCGGCATCTGGCACTTCGAGTTCAAGAAGAGTTCCTGACCCGACGTCCTGTCCCGGCCCGGTGACCCGTTGATCCGGGCGGCCGGGCACCTCTGGGAGGCTCCGCGTTGCGTGTGCTTGTGGTGACGGCGGTGGTGGCGGAGGCCGACTCCGTCGTCGCGGGGCTGGCGCGTTTCGCGGGCCTCGGTGTGCGGGAGATGACGGGCGGTTACGAGATACGGGGCCACGCGCAGTACGCGCCCCGTCCGTCGTCCGTGCAGATACCCGTGGTGGACGTTCTGGCGGGCGGGATCGGTCCGACGGCGGCGGCGGTCGCCACGGCGACAGCTCTGGCGTCCTCTCCGTACGACCCTCCGTACGATCTGGTGATCTCGGCCGGTGTCGGTGGCGGCTTCCCGCCGCACGCGCCGCTCGGCTCACTCGTCGTCGCGGACGCGATCATCGCCGCGGAGCTGGGCGCCGACACTCCCGACGGCTATGTGCCGATCGAGAAGCTGGGCTTCGGCAGGAGCGTTCACCGTCCGCCGGCCGAGCTGACGGGCCGTATGGCCAAGATCCTGAACGCGGATCCGGTGACCAGCGCGGTGCTCGCGCCCGTGCTCACCGTCTCCACCGTGACCGGCACCGCGGCCGGTGCGGCCCGGCTGACCGCGCGTCACCCGCGCGCCGCCGCCGAGGCGATGGAGGGCTTCGGTGTCGCGGAGGCGGCCGCCGTCCACTCCGTGCCGTGCGCGGAGATCCGCGCGATCTCCAACGCCGTCGGTCCCCGTAACCGCGCCGACTGGCGCATCGGCCAGGCGCTGGACTCACTGCGGTCCGCGTTCACGCTGCTCACCCCGGTCTTCGAGGAGCCGTCATGACCCTGCCGAATCTGCGGATCGCCTACTCGCCGTGCCCGAACGACACCTTCGTCTTCGAGGCGTGGGCCCACGGCCGGGTGCCGGGCGCGCCCGGTCTCGATGTCACCTTCGCGGACATCGACATCACGAACGGTATGGCGGAGCGCGGTGAGTTCGATGTGCTGAAGGTGTCGTACGCCGTACTGCCGTGGGTGCTCGACGAGTACGCGCTGCTCCCGTGCGGCGGCGCGCTCGGCCGGGGCTGCGGCCCGCTCGTCCTCACGAAGGAGCCGGGCACCGATCTGACCGGTAAGACCGTGGCCGTACCGAGCGAGCGGTCCACGGCCTATCTGCTCTTCCGGCTGTGGGCCGCGGATGTCGTCCCCGGTGGTGTGGGCGAGGTGGTCGTCCTGCCGTTCCACGAGATCATGCCGGCGGTGCGCGACGGCAAGGTGGACGCCGGACTCGTCATCCACGAGGCGCGCTTCACCTATCAGGATTATGGGCTGCACTCGCTCGCCGACATGGGCGAGCACTGGGAGGCCACCACGGGCCTGCCGATCCCGCTGGGCGCGATCATCGCGAAGCGCTCGCTGGGCGCCGAAACCCTCCGGCGGCTGGCCGACTCGGCCCGCGAGTCGGTCCGGATGGCCTGGGACGACCCGGAGATCTCCCGCCCGTATGTCCTGGAGCACTCCCAGGAGATGGATCCGTCGGTCGCCGACCAGCACATCGGTCTGTACGTCAATGAGTTCACCGCGGACCTCGGTGACGACGGTTACGCGGCGGTCCGCGGGCTGCTCACCCGCGCGGCGGCCGAGGGACTGGTGCCGCCCCTCGGCCCCGACGCGCTGCGTTTTGTCTGATTCGCGGAATCCGCTTCAGTGGTACGGACTCTGTGTGTGACGTCGCTCGGACGTCGAGCTCAGACGTCGAGCTGGTCCGCGACCGCGCGGAGCAGGCCCGCGATCTTCGCGCCATGGACCTTGTCCGGATACCGGCCGCGCTCCAGCATCGGCGTGATGTTCTCCAGCAGGGTCGTCAGATCCTGGACGATGGAGGCCAGTTCGTCGGGCTTGCGGCGCTGGGCCGCCGCGACGGAGGGAGTCGGGTCGAGGACCGTCACCGACAGCGCCTGGTCACCGCGCTGGCCTGCGACGACACCGAATTCCACGCGCTGGCCGGGCTTGAGTGCGTCGACTCCGGCAGGGAGGACCGACGAGTGGACGAAGACGTCGCCGCCGTCGTCACGGGAGAGAAAGCCGAAGCCCTTCTCGCTGTTGAACCACTTGACCTTGCCGGTAGGCACGTCTGTCCTCGTCCTCGTACTCGTTGGGGCGCTGGCGCGCGAAAACGGCTCTGGATAGCACTACAGCGGGTCAACCGACCCGCCACCCCCAAGGCTAATGGTCCAGGGGCTGGTGACAAGACGTCGCCGGATGGTTCCTGTCCGCTGCTGTCCGCAGGGAACTACCCTGGTGGGGTGACTGCTACTCCTTCATCCCGCGCGGCGGACGAGGCCGGACCCGGCGACCGGCTGGTCCGTGTCGGCGCGATCGTCTTCATCGTCGGCGCCGTGGCCACTCTCGCCACCGTGGCCCCGCTGTTCCTCGGCACGGACCCGTTCCCGTCGATCGCCTACGCCGTCTGCATGCTGATGGGCGTGGGCTTCGTGATCGCCGCCGCCGGTGTGCTGCGCGCGATCGCGGCGCAGCGCAGGCAGGCCAAGTCGGCGGCCACACCGGCCGCCTGAGCGCTCCGGGGCGTCACGCCGAGCGGGCCTCCGGCTCGCCCGCGGCGTAACGCTCCAGCCAGGCCGGAAACGCCGTCAGGTCCGGCAGGATCACATCCGCTCCGGCCGCGCGCAGTTCCTCCTCGTCGCACGGTCCCGTCGGTACGGCCACGGAGAGGGCCCCGGCCGTGCGCGCGCCGCGCACATCGCCGGTGTGGTCGCCGACGTACACCGTCGCGCCGTGCTCGCGCAGCGCCCGCGCCTTGGCCTCCGCCCACAGCCAGCCGACGACCGCGTCGGGCTCGATGCCGAGGTGGCTGAGATGGAGTTTGGCGTTCGGCTCGTGCTTGGCGGTGACGACGATCGCGCGGCCGCCCAGTTCCTGGACGGCCGCGACGGCCTCACGAGCACCCGGCAGCGCCGGAGTCGGAGCGATGGCGAATGTGGGATAGATCTCCCTGTAGCGGTCGCCCATCTCCGCGATCCGGTGCTCGGGAAACCAGTTCGCCAGCTCCAGTTCGAGCGGCGGGCCGAGCCGCGTGACGGCCAGATCGGCGTCGATCGGGACGCCGGTCTCGGCGGAAAGGGCCTGGTAGGCGGCGCGGATACCGGGTCGTGAGTCGATCAGTGTCATATCGAGGTCGAAGCCGACCGTGGGTGCGTGCCGAGTTGTCAGAGAGGCCATGAGAGCCATTGTGCCCAGGTCGGTGGCGCGAAACAGATGGCTAGACTTAGCCAAGCCTAACCACCCCTGGACCCGCTGCACCCGCTTCCGCTGCCCGCTCGCGCTTCCGGCCGCACCTCCTGATTGGTTCCGATGCCAGCCGCCGCCCCGACGACTCACAGCACCAGACATGTCCTGGTCGCCCGCCGTATCGGCTGGACGGCGGGCGCCGTACTGGCGGTGCTGCTCGCCGTCCTGCTGAGTCTCGCGGTCGGCGCACGGGCCGTCGCGCCGTCGGCGGTTGTCGACGCCCTGCTGCACGGCGGGCACAGCGACGACGCCGAGGTCATACGCCAACTGCGGGTGCCGCGCACGCTGATCGGTCTGATGGTCGGCGCCGCGCTGGCGCTGGCCGGCACCGTCCTCCAGGGCATCACCCGCAATCCGATCGCCGACCCCGGCATCCTCGGCATCAGCCAGGGCTCCAGCGTGGGTGTGGTGCTGGCCATCGCGTTCGCCGGAGTGCACACGCTCTCCGGCTATGTGTGGTTCGCCTTCGCGGGCGCGGCCGTCGCCTCGGTGGTCGTGTACGCCATCGCCTCCAGCGGACGCGGCGGCGCCACGCCCGTCAAGCTCGCGCTCGGCGGCGCCGCCGTCAACGCGCTGCTGGTGTCGGTGACCAGCGGCGTCCTGACGACCAGCGCCGCCGCGCTGGACGAGTTCCGCTTCTGGCAGGTCGGTTCGATCGCCGGCCGTGACGCCGAAGTGGCCGGTCAGATCTGGCCGTTCCTGCTGATAGGCACCGTGCTGGTGATATCCGTGGCGCGCGGGCTCGACGCCCTGGCGCTCGGCGACGACATGGCGAAGGGCCTCGGCCAGAATGTCGCGGCGGTCCGCGTCCTCGGCGGCCTCGGCGCGACCGTGCTCACCGGCGTGGGCGTCGCGGCGGCCGGGCCGATCGCCTTTGTCGGCCTCGCCGTTCCGCACATCGCGCGCGCGATCGTCGGCACGGACCACCGCTGGGTGCTGCCGATGGCCGCGCTGATCGGGCCGGTGATGCTGCTGGTGTCCGATGTCATCGGCCGGATCCTCTTTCCTCCGAGCGAAGTCCCGGCCGGTGTGATGACGGCTCTGCTCGGTGTGCCGTTCCTGGTCGCTCTCGTACGCCGGAAGGCGGTGCCGGCATGACGACGGCCACGGAGGCCCCGCGCCGCGCCGGCCGTGTCCGGCCGGCGGGCTACACACTCGTACGGGCCGGACGCGGATCGTTTCTCCTCCATCGCCGGGCGGCCGTCGCGGCGGTCGGGCTCGCCGTGCTGCTGGGCGCCGTCTGCGTCGCGTATCTCAGCATCGGCGAGAGTTTCGTACCGCCTTCCGAAGTGGTGAAGGTGCTCTTCGGACAGGAGTCGCCGGACGAACTGGTCGTCGGCACGCTCCGGCTGCCGCGCATGGTGACCGGACTCCTCGTCGGCCTCGCCTTCGGTGTGGCCGGCGCGCTGATCCAGACCGTCGCGCGCAATCCGCTCGCCAGCCCCGACATCATCGGCATCAGCCAGGGCGCGAGCGCGCTCACCGTCGGCGCGATGACCTTCGGCGTCACCTCGTTCTCCGTGCTGCCGTATCTGTCCGTCGCCGGCGGCCTGCTGGCGGCGGCGCTGGTCTATGTCTTCGCCTGGCGCGGCGGGCTGCACGCCACGCGTTTCGTGCTCATCGGCATCGGCTTCGCCATCGCGCTGCGGTCCGTCACCACGCTCTTTCTGACCAAGGGCGACTATCTGGTCGCGCAGCAGGCCACGGTCTGGATGACCGGTTCGCTCAACGGCCGCGGCTGGGACGAGGCGGCGCCGCTCGGCTGGCTGCTGCTGGTGCTGCTGCCGGCGGTGATGTGGGCGGCGTACGCGCAGCGCACGGTGTCGATGGACGACGACACGGCGACCGCGCTGGGAGTACGGCTCGGCCGGGTCCGGCTCGGGCTCGTGCTGCTCGGCGTGGTGCTGGCGTCGGTCGCGACGGGCGCGGCCGGGCCGGTGGACTTCGTGGCGCTGCTGGCGCCGCAGATCGCCCGGCGCATGACCCGTACCGCGCAGATCCCGCTGCTGTGTTCGGCGCTGCTCGGCGCGGTGATCGTCGTCCTCGCCGATCTGCTGGCCCGCAAGGTGCTGGCGCCGACCGAGCTGCCGGTCGGTGTGCTGACGGCGGCGGTCGGCGCTCCGTATCTGATCTGGCTTCTCGTGAAGAACCACAGCGTCCGCGGCGGTAGCGCCGGAGCAGGAGGCACAGCATGAGCAGGCTCACCGCACGGGAGCTCACGCTCGCGTACGAGGACCGAACGGTCGTACGCGAGCTGGATCTGGCCGTCCCCGACGGCCGGGTGACCGTGATCGTCGGCCCGAACGCCTGCGGCAAGTCGACGACGCTGCGCGCGCTGGGCCGGCTGCTCAAGCCGCGCGGCGGATCGGTGCTGCTGGACGGCACGGAGCTGGCGAAGATCCCGACGAAGAGGATCGCCCAGTCGATCGGTCTGCTCCCGCAGTCGCCGGTCGCACCGGAGGCGATCACGGTCGCGGACCTGGTCGCGCGCGGCCGTCAGCCGCACCAGCACTGGTGGCAGCAGTGGTCGGACGAGGACGAGCGCGCGGTCACGGACGCGATGGAGCGTACGGATGTGACGGCGCTCGCCGACCGCTCGGTGGACGAACTGTCGGGCGGTCAGCGGCAGCGGGTCTGGATCGCGATGGCGCTGGCGCAGGAGACGGATCTGCTGCTGCTCGACGAACCGACGACCTTCCTGGACATCGCGCACCAGGTGGAGGTGCTCGACCTGGTCCGCCGCCTCAACCACGACCAGGGCCGCACGGTCGTGATCGTGCTCCACGACCTCAACCAGGCGGCGCGCTACGCGGACCACCTGGTCGCGATGAAGGCCGGCCGGATCGTCGCCGAGGGCCCGCCCGGGAGCGTCGTCACGGCGGAGCTGGTACGCGAGGTCTTCGGCCTGGAGTCGGTGGTGGTCCCGGACCCGGTGACCGGGTCGCCGCTGGTGGTCCCGGGCGCGCCCTACCGGCCGGGAGCGGCCGCCGGAGCCGGCGCGCGGCGGCAGGAGGAGCGGACGGCCGGCTGAGGCGGCGCGCCGCCGGACCCGCGCTACTTCTTCCGCGCCCGCCACACCAGATACAGCGCGGAGGTCACCGCCGCCGTCCGTACCACCACCGGCCAGAGTCCCGAGAACGCCTCGGCCATGCCGTCCTCCGGAATCGCCTCGCCCCAGCGGCCGTCCAGCCGGCCCCACAGCCAGACCAGGCCGCCCGCGGCCGACACGCCCGGGAGGCCGAAGACCGCCCATTTCGCCTCGGCCCGGGAGAGCGTGCGGGAGGCGTACGCCAGGAGCCAGCCGCCACCGAGCGCCAGCCAGGAGCCGAGCACCGCGCCCACCACCAGCAGCACCGCGGCCAGCAGCAGAAACGGATTGAACAGTCCGCGGGCCCGCTCGCGCTCGCCGCGCCGCGGCAGCCGCGGACGCCACCGGAATCCGCCGGCCGGCTGCTCCGCCGCCTCGACGGCCACGGCGTCCTCCGCGTCGCCGTCCCGCTTCTCCGGATCCTCCTCGGCCTCCGGCGGCGGCTTCAGTATCTCGGGGATCTCCACTCCGCCGACAAACCCCGGCACTCCGGTGGATCTGCCCGTCCTCCCGCCCGGCGCCCCGCCCAGCGGTCCCGGCTGGACGCTCCACCAGTCGGGACCCGGACCGGTCGTGCCGGGCCCGGCCGGGCCGGCCGGTCCGGCCGTCCCTTCGGACGCCGCCGGACGCTGCTGCGATCCCGTCGCCTGCTCCGGGATCAGCGGCCCTTTGACCAGACCGGACCGCTGCTCGGGCACGGCCGGCTCGGGCACGAGCGGCTGCGGCGCGGCCGGCACCTCCGGCCCGCCGGACGGCTCCGGCGGCGGCTCCGCCCACGCCGCCGTGCCACCCGTCGAGGCCGCCCGTACCACCGAGTCCGGCGTGCCCAGCCGGCCCAGGATGCGGCGGATCGCCGCCGGGCTGTCGCTCCCGAACTTCGCGCGCTGCCGGTCGATCTCGTTCCGCAGCGCCGACACCAGCCGCATCCGGTCCCCGGACGGGAGCTGCTGGCGCTGGGCCACGTCCCCGACCCGGCTCAGATAGTCATAGACGAGCTGGTCGCTCTCGATCCCCACACAGTCCTCCGCACACCGCACACACCCGAAACCGCGCCCGCCGTCATGGCACGTACCCGCACGCGATGGTGTCGGAGTGATCCCCCTACGTCCAGTACGAAGAAGCCGGACACTCCAGTACGAAGAAGGCGGACACCGCCACTCAGGGCCCGGGGGCGCGAGCAGACCGCTCCTCAGGGGCTAACGTGGAACGTTGGGGACCCGCGAAGCCTGAGCAGGAGGCGCACGTGCCAGAAGGAACCGGCGGTACGCCACCGCGCACGCTCGCGGAGGCACTGCGCGCCCAGGGCGACGACTCTCTCGCCGCCCTGCTGCACGCCCGTCCCGATCTGCTCAATCCCGTGCCCGGCGACCTCTCCCAGCTCGCGACCCGCGCCGGCACCCGTGCCTCCGTCGTACGGGCGCTGGAGCGGCTCGACCGCTTCACGCTCCAGACCGCGGAGGCGCTGGCCGTCGCTCCCGAGCCCGCGCCGTACGCCGCCCTGAGCGCGCTGCTGACCGGCGACGAGGGCGACGCGCGGATCGAGGCGGCCCTGCCCGTCGCGGTGCGGACGCTGCGCGACCGGGCGCTGATCTGGGGCGGTGACGACCGGCTGCGGCTGGTCCGTACCGCACGTGAACTCCTCGCGCCCTCGCCCACCCATCCCTCGCCGACCGGCCTCGGTCCGACCGTCGCCGAGGCCACCGCGGGCATGTCACCGGGCCGGCTCCAGGAGATCCTGGCGGCGGCCTGGCTGCCGTCCACCCACGATCCGGTCTCCGCCGTCGCCTCGCTCACCGCGCTCTTCACCGACCGGACGCGCATGGCGGCCCTGCTCGACACCGCGCCCATGGAGGCGCTGTCGATCCTGGACCGGCTGGTCTGGGGGCCGCCGTACGGTGAGGTCACCTCCAGCCCCACGCCGCCCGTGCGATGGCTGCGCGACCGCGGACTGCTGCTGCCGGCGACCACTCGCACGGTCGTGCTGCCGCGCGAGGCCGCGCTGCATCTGCGCGCCGGGCGCGCGCACCGTACGCCGGAGCCCGTGGCGCCCGATGTCGCGCCTCGTTCCACCGACGCGACCGCCGGAGGCCGCCCGGGGCTCGTGGACAGTACGGCGGCCGGACAGGCGTACACCGCGATCGCCACCATCGAAGAGCTGGCGAAGGACTGGAACGAAGGCGGCCCGAATGTCCTGCGGGCCGGCGGTCTGTCCGTACGCGACCTCAAGCGCACCGCCACCGCGCTGGACGTCACCGAGCCCGTGGCCGCCTTCTGGGTCGAACTGGCCTACGCGGCGGGACTGCTGGCCGGTGACGGCGAGCCCGACGAGAGATACGCGCCGACACCGGCCTACGACGACTGGCAGGAGCTTCCCTCGCCGGAGCGATGGGCCCGCCTCGCCACGGCGTGGCTGACGGCCACGCGTACGGCCGGCCTGGTCGGCAGCCAGGACACCAAGGGCCGCACACTCGCCGCGCTCGGCCCGGAGCTGGACCGCGGCGCGGCGGCCGAGGTGCGGCGACGCGTGCTCGAACTCCTCGCCACCCTTCCCGAGGGCATGGCGCCCGATCCCGAGTCGCTGCTGGCCCGGCTGCGCTGGGAGCGTCCGCTGCGCGGCGCCTCGGCGGCCGGCCGGCCCGACGATCTGCGTTCGCGGCTCGCGGGCTGGACGCTGAACGAGGCGGAGATGCTCGGGCTGACCGGCCGTGGCGCGCTCTCGTCGCACGGCCGCGCACTGCTGACGCCGGTCCCTGGCGCGCAGGGCGACGGCGCGCGCACCACGGCCTCCGGTTCCGGACTCTCCGGCGCCGGTCTGCGCGCCGCCCGCGCCCTCGCGCCGCTCCTGCCCGAGCCGCTCAACCATGTCCTCCTCCAGGCCGATCTGACCGCGGTCGCGCCGGGCCCGCTGCTGCGGCCGCTCGCCGAGCTGCTCTCCGTCGCGGCGGACGTCGAGTCGAAGGGCGGAGCGACCGTCTACCGGTTCACTGCGGCGTCCGTACGCCGTGCTCTCGACGCCGGCCGGTCCGCCTCCGATCTGCACGAATTCCTCAGGGTCCACAGCCGGACGCCCGTCCCGCAGCCCCTCGCCTATCTCATCGACGACGTGGCCCGTAAGCACGGACATCTCCGGGTCGGCAGCGCCTCCGCCTATGTGCGCTGCGACGACGAGGCCGTGCTCGACGAGATCGTCGCCGACAAGCGGTCCCAGGGCATGCGGCTGCGCCGCCTCGCCCCGACCGTGCTGGCCGCCCACGCCGACCCGGCGGCGCTGCTCGAAGGACTGCGCGCGATGGGATTCGCACCGGCCGCGGAGTCCGCCGAGGGCGATGTGCTGATCAC
Organism: Streptomyces sp. AK02-01A; assembly: GCF_033795305.1. NCBI lineage: Bacteria > Bacillati > Actinomycetota > Actinomycetes > Kitasatosporales > Streptomycetaceae > Streptomyces > Streptomyces sp. AK02-01A. Next base: position 83,186 of record NZ_JARBAE010000030.1, on the reverse strand, counting down.
TCGCGCTCTCGCCCACCGCACCCCGCACCGCACCGCGCCGGTGCCCGTCCCGGACGGCCCGCCGGTGCCCGACGCGACACTGCTCGGCGCCGCGGTGCGGGCGATCCGGGCCGGAGACCTGGCCGCGACGGTCGTCCGCAAGCCGGTTCCGGAGCCGTCGAAGCCGGCGTCACCGGCCGGGACCAGGTCCGCCGCTCCGGCCGCTTCCGCGTCCGTCAACGGCGACCTGCCCCGTACCACCTCCGCCGAGACCCTCGCGACCGTCCAGGCCGCCGCCATGACGGGCTCGTCGGTATGGATCGGCTATGTGAACGCGGACGGCGCGGCCAGCCAGCGCGTCATCGCTCCGGTGCGGGTGGAGGGCGGCTATGTCACGGCGTACGACCACACCGCCGACGAGGTCAGGACGTATCCGCTGCACCGCATCACCGGCGTCGCCGAGCTGGCCGACGACCCGGCGTGAACCGCCCGCGTCCCGGCCGTCTCAGGACCGGGCCACGTATCCGATGAGCTTGGCCATGTTCGCCACATACGCGGCCGAACTGATGCCCAGCGGATTGTCCGTGGGCCGGTAGGGCGGCTCAAGCGGCGGGTCCTGCGGGTTGTACGGCGAGGTGTCGCGCCGGTCGCCGACGTTCTTGCTCATATACGCCCTGCCGTCGTACGGCTCCTTCGAGCCGGGTCCGCGGTACGGGTTGGTGACGGCGTCGATCGGCGTCAGCCAGTAGTCCTTCGTACCGAGACCGTCCACGAGCGCCGACGCCTCGGCGTCCGTCACCACCGGCGGCGGCAGCGGCGCGTCCCGCAGCAGGTCGGACAGTTGGAGGTCACGGACCGAGAAGTAGCGCGGCAGCGGGATCGGCCGGCCGTGCGAGAGCGGCGACCGGGCGCGCAGCGCGGCCACCTGGGCCGGTGTCATGGCGGCCAGCTCCTCGTAGGTGCTCCGGAGACCGGCCAGGTCGACGGAGCGTCCGCCGGAGTAGTGGCTCAGCGTGTTCTTGTGATCGTGGTCGTTGTAGTAGGCGCCGTTGCGGATGTTGGATCCGAAGCGGTGCACGAACCGCGCCCGGTTGGTGCCCAGTTCGACGAAGGTCGGATGCGTACGGCCGGCCAGCAGCGGGTTCTCCGCTATCTGATCGCTCGTCAGCCGGCAGCTCTCCAGCCAGGTGAGCGCCTCGGGCACCCGGCGGAGGAAGGCGCGGTCGCCGGTGAGCCGGAAGTAGTGGAAGAGCTGCTGGACGTTGGTCTGCGTGGTGTGCGTGGCGAGTGCCCGTGGCTCGTACGAGCGTGCTCCGGCGGGCGCTCCGGCGGGCCGGCCGCCCTTGGCGCGGGAGAGATGCTGGAGTCCCCAGCCGGCCTGTGGTCCCGGCTGCTGCATCCGGGCCAGACATGCCATCGCGCGCTTCACCGGCTCGATCAGATCGCGGCGGTCCAGTGTCGACACGCACATCAGCAGGAACTTGATGTTCTCGCCCAGTACGTCGTCGTTGAAGGTGACCTGCTGGGTGTAGTCGCCGTCCTCCATGCCGTGCTGGACGCCGCGCGGCAGCCAGTCGGGACGCTTCTCCGGCCAGGGCATCCGGCTGACGGCGCCCGCGAAGGCGGGAAAGCGCTGCGGCCAGCCGCCGTCCGCGACGCCGCCGCTGAACTGCGAGGCGAGTACGAAGCCGATGGCCCGGTCCAGTGACCGCTTGAAGCGCGGGTCGCGGCGCTCCGCGTACAGCCTCAGGATGAGCTGCGCGGCGGCCGACGTGCCCGCGTCGTCGAAGGTGGCGTTGCCGTAGTAGTGCTGGAACTCCTCCAGCCGCCAGCCGTTGGCGCCGATCGTCTCGTACCAGTCGCGCAGCGAGTCCTCACCGGCGAAGTCATGGATGTAGTTCCAGCCGCCGACCGGGAGTTGGGCCTCGACGAGCGCCAGGCCGGTGCGCTCGGCGGCCCGGTAGCAGACCTCCTCGCCGGTGGCGTGATACGCGTCGAGCATGCTGTGGCCGACGGACGGCGTGCCGGGCGGCTGGACCCAGCACATGGTGCGCTTGGCTTCCATCTCTCCCCAGGTGACCGAGAAGTCGGGGAGATAGTTCCAGACGTAGCCGCCACGGTACGAGACGGTCCCGTCCATGAAGGCGGCGGCGCGGGCCATGGCACGGACGGCCTCGGCGCGGTACGGCGGCCGCGGCGCGGAGGCGGATACGGGCGCGGACGCGGCCTCGGCCGTCCCGGGCCGGAGCACGGCGGGAGCCGCGAGCAGTGGGGTGACGGCGAGCTGGTTGAACGTGCGGCGGCTCAAGGGCTTCTTCATGCGGTGAAGTGCCTTCCTCACGGGTGGCCGAAGCGGACGCGGTGAACACCCTCATGTTCAGTGGACTGAACACAAGTGCCGCTTCCAACAAGGGGAAGGTAGTGAAGGCCCTCACGCTCTTCAAGTATGTGGACAGGAATTCAGTATAAGAACTCTGTGGATGCGCTCATGGATCGCGGACACGGCCCGGACACAGAGGAGCCGGCCTCGCGTTCGCGGGGCCGGCCGAGGAGCGGAGACGTACGTACGAGTCAGCGGCCGAGCCGGCCGAGGCGCCCGGTCCATGACTCCTCCCGGGCGGCGGACCGCTTCGACTTGGCCGCGACGGGCTTCGGCTGTGAAGCAGGCTTCGGCTTCGGCTGTGACGCAGGCTTCGGCTTCGGCTTCGAGGCCGGCTTCGGCTTCGACGCAGGCTTCGGCTTCGAGGCCGGCTTCGGTTCGGCGGCCGGCCCGGCCTTCGGCGCTGCGCCCGCCGGCGCGCCCAGCGCGTGGTAGCGGCGTCCGATACGGCGTCCCAGCAGCAGATATCCGAGCAGCGCGCCGCTGGTGTTCAGGATGACATCGTCCACGTCGAAGGCGCGGCCCTGGACGATCGAGCCCTGCGCCAGCTCCACCAGCGCCATCACGACCCCGGTCAGCAGCACCACGCGCACCATTCCCAGCCGGCGCGGCACAAGCACCGGAAGGATGAGGCCGAAGGGCACTCCCATCAGGATGTTGCCGCCGAGCTGCTTGCAGGCGGCGAGGAACGTGTAGTCCTCCACGTACTGCCGCAGCGAATGACCGGGCTGAAGATTGGATCCGGCGATGTCGGCGGAGGCCGGAGACGGCGTCAGGGTCAGTTCGGCCAGCACCGCGGAGAATCCCACCAGCGCGGCGAAGGCCACCACCAGAATGATCACCCGCAGCGCGGTCCGGCCCCATGCATTACTCCTCCGGGCGGCGCTCCCCGACCCGGGCCTTCCCATGTCAGCGGTCATAGCCCCCTGTTGCCCAGGCCCCGGACGGATACGCCGCGCGCGTCCGCCGGGATGAGAACCGGTGGACAGACCCGGACATCGGCCCCTGTCCGCGCCGGGACCGGGACGCCGGAAGGCGCTCTCGGCTCAGCCTGTGCGACGGCGCCGCACCCATGCGCCGCGCGATGAGGGACCATGGATAGTTCAGCCCGTCCCGTCCGCGGAGGTTTGCGTGTCCTGCCTGATCGTCCAGAGCGACAAAACCCTCCTGCTTGAGGTCGACCACGAGCAGGCGGACGCGTGCCGTCGCGCCATCGCGCCGTTCGCCGAGCTGGAGCGTGCACCGGAGCACATCCACACCTACCGGCTGACCCCGCTCGGCCTGTGGAACGCCCGCGCCGCCGGGCACGACGCCGAGCAGGTGGTCGACGCGCTCGTGGAGTACTCCCGCTATCCCGTGCCGCACGCCCTGCTCGTCGATGTCGCCGAGACGATGGCCCGCTACGGACGGCTCACTCTCTCCAAGCACCCCACCCACGGCCTTGTCCTGACCTCCACCGACCGGCCGGTGCTGGAGGAGATCCTCCGCTCCAAGAAGGTCCAGCCGCTGGTCGGCACCCGGATCGACCCGGACACCGTCGTCGTGCATCCGTCCGAGCGCGGCCAGATCAAGCAGACGCTCCTCAAGCTGGGCTGGCCCGCCGAGGACCTCGCCGGTTATGTCGACGGCGAGGCGCACGCCATCGAGCTGGACGAGTCCGGCTGGGCGCTGCGCCCGTACCAGAAGCAGGCCGTGGAAGGGTTCTGGCACGGCGGCTCCGGTGTGGTCGTGCTGCCCTGTGGCGCCGGAAAGACGCTGGTCGGCGCCGGTGCGATGGCTCAGGCCAAGGCGACCACGCTGATCCTGGTCACCAACACCGTCTCGGCCCGCCAGTGGAAGCACGAGCTGGTGAAGCGCACCTCACTGACCGAGGACGAGATCGGCGAGTACAGCGGCACCCGGAAGGAGATCCGGCCGGTCACCATCGCCACGTACCAGGTGCTGACGACCCGGCGCAAAGGCGTCTATCCGCATCTGGAGCTGTTCGACTCCCGCGACTGGGGACTGATCGTGTACGACGAGGTGCATCTGCTGCCCGCGCCCGTCTTCAAGTTCACCGCGGACCTCCAGGCGCGGCGCCGGCTCGGGCTGACCGCGACGCTCGTGCGCGAGGACGGCCGTGAGTCGGACGTCTTCTCGCTGATCGGCCCGAAGCGCTTCGACGCTCCGTGGAAGGAGATCGAGGCGCAGGGCTATATCGCGCCGGCGGACTGTGTCGAGGTACGGGTGAATCTCACCGACAGCGAGCGGCTGGCGTACGCGACCGCCGAGACGGAGGAGAAGTACCGCTTCTGCGCCACGACGGCGACCAAGCGCAAGGTCACGGAGGCGCTGGTACGCAAGCACCAGGGCGAGCAGACCCTGGTCATCGGCCAGTACATCGACCAGCTCGACGAGCTCGGTGAGCATCTCGACGCGCCCGTCATCAAGGGCGAGACCAGCAACGCGCAGCGCGAGAAACTCTTCGAGGCGTTCCGGCAGGGCGAGATCTCGGTGCTCGTGGTGTCGAAGGTCGCGAACTTCTCGATCGACCTGCCCGAGGCGACGGTCGCGATCCAGGTGTCGGGGACGTTCGGCTCCCGCCAGGAGGAGGCCCAGCGGCTGGGCCGCGTCCTGCGTCCGAAGGCGGACGGCCACGAGGCGCGCTTCTACTCGGTCGTCGCCCGCGACACCATCGACCAGGACTTCGCGGCGCACCGCCAGCGCTTCCTGGCGGAGCAGGGATACGCGTACCGCATCGTGGACGCGGACGAGCTGCTGGCCGAGAGCTGAGGGCCGGGCCGGCGCTCAGCCGGTGCCCGCGCGGGTGGTCACGCCGGTCTCCGGGCGCGGCGCCGGAAGCACGGCCCTGGCGCCCGTCCGTGCCGCTCCCGTACGCCAGGCCGCGAACGCCAGCAGGCCCAGTCCGAACAGCGGGTACGGCGATGCCAGCGGCTGCTGCCACCAGGGCAGTCGCAGATCCAGGTCGCCGCGGTGCGGTACGGCCCAGAAGCTGCGCGCCGTCCAGACCACGCCGACCGCGGCCGCCGTCCGGAGCCTGCCCTCGGCGATCAGCACGGCCAGCAGCGGCACGCACCACACCCAGTGGTGCGACCAGCTGATCGGTGACACGAGCAGCGCCGTCAGCGCGGTGACCAGCACGCCCCAGGTCTCCAGGCCGGCCCGGACGACGGCGCGGCGAGCGGTCCACAGCCCGGCGACGGCCGTGAGCCCGGCGGTCACCACCCATACCGCGCCGGGCTCCGGGCTGTGCGAGAAGCGCGCCAGCAGCCCGCGCAGCGACTGGTTGTCGACGACAAAGGTCTTGCCGACGCGGCTGGTCTCGAAGAGCCGTCCTGTCCAGAACTCGCCACTGGCCTCCGGGAGTACCAGCACGCCGAGCAGCACGGTGCCGGTGAGCGAGGCGACGGCGATCAGCCCGGACCGTACCCGTCCCGTCATCAGCAGATACACGATGAAGACGGCCGGCGTCAGCTTGATGCCCGCCGCGACACCGAGAGCGAAACCCTTGCCGAGAGCGTGTTCCGGCCTCGACAGGTCCCAGAGGACAAGGCAGGCGAGAGCGAGGTTGATCTGTCCGAAGAGGACGGTCTGGAAGACCGGTTCGAGCCAGAGCCCGAGCGCGATGGCGACGACGAGCGGCACGCGCCCGGTGCGCAGGCCCGCGAACCGCCAGGACAGATGCACGAAGAGCGCCATCAGCGCGGCGTTCCCGGCGACGAAGGCGACCTTGAGCGCGGCGACCGGCAGCCAGGTCGTCGGTACGAAGAGGATCGCGGCGAACGGCGGATAGGTGGCGGGGAGCTGCCACTCGGTGACCGTGAACCCGTAGAGATCGGTACCGTCGACGACGGCCGCGCCTTCCGCCCGGTAGACGAGCGTGTCGGCCATTTCGATGTGCTGCGCGACGCAGAGTGTGGCGAGCGCGGCCAGCGACAGGGTGAGCAGGCCCACTGCGATGAGTGAGCGGAGGGTCACGGTCCGGTAGGTCACGGCCGCGACCCTAGTGGATCAGGAGCATGACGCAGAGGCACGGTTCATGGCGGAGCGTTGTTCGCGGGCGTCGCCCGTGGGCCGGACAAGGACGCACCGGAACCGGACAGGGACCGTGCGGGGATCAACGGCGCTTGACGCCTGCCTCCTCGGCGTACTCCCCGAGTATGGACACCTGGAAAGCGGCGCTCACGAAGATCTTGACCGCGCGCAGCGCGTTGCCGAGGTGATGAGCGGGATGTGGGATGGCGCCCGTGGCGGTCGCGCCGGGAAGCGGCGGGCTCTGCCGGGCGTGGGACGGAGGGAAGGTCGCAGTACTCATACATCCATGATGGATTCCGGACATAGTTGGCACATCACTCGCCGGACGGAAGCTCGCGCGGGTGCGCGTACGACTCGGGATTTACGGGATCCCCTGTGGGACGGACGCGTGGTGTACGCCTCAGGCGTGCGGGCTCGGAGCCCGGTGCGGCGGGCGCCGGCGGGAAATCCGTTCGCCCGCCCGTCACCCACTGGCTACAATCGCCCCTCTTGCCCGCCTCCCTTGCGGAGTGCCGTCGTCCGGACGGAAACCGGACGACCGCTATGACGTGATCCACGCCGACCGGACACCGCCGGCCCGTCGTCCGACGGCCGCGGTCCGTCGGCCTGCGTACAACCGGAGGCGACACCGTGCCCGCGCACGCCACTGAGCCCGACACCACCACCGATCCGCTCGCACGCGAGCGCGCCCATCTCGGCGCCTCCCGCGCCGCGCTGCGTGCCATGCGCGAGGACGTCCAGGCGCTCGACATCCGCGATGTCACCGCGAACTGGGTCAACGCCGCCGTCCTGGAGGCGCAGATCGAGGAGCGCGTCAAAGCCCTCGCCGACCTCTCGCACACTCCGCTCTTCTTCGGCCGTCTCGACTATCTGCACGCCGTCGGCGCGGCGGAGGCCGAGGGCGCGGAGGGCGAGCGCTTCTACATCGGCCGGCGCCATGTCCACGACGCCGACGGCGACCCCATGGTCATCGACTGGCGCGCGCCCGTCTCGCAGCCCTTCTACCGGGCGTCGAAGAAGGACCCGCTGGATGTCGCGCTGCGCCGCCGCTTCGGTTACACCGCCGGTGATCTCACCGCGTACGAGGACGAGCATCTCTCCGACCCGGCCGAGGCCGCGCAGTCCAGCAAACTGCTCCAGGCCGAGATCGAGCGCCCGCGTGTCGGTCCCATGCGGGACATCGTCGCGACCATCCAGCCCGAACAGGACGAGATCGTCCGGAGCGGACTCGGCGGGACCGTGTGTGTCCAGGGCGGGCCCGGCACCGGGAAGACGGCCGTCGGTCTGCACCGGGTCGCCTATCTGCTGTACGCGCACCGCGAGCGGCTGGCGCGCACCGGCACGCTGGTCATCGGACCGAACGCGTCCTTCCTGCACTACATCGAGCAAGTCCTTCCCGCTCTCGGCGAGTTGGAGGTCAGGCAGTCGACGGTGGACGATCTGGTCGCCTCGGTGGAGGTGCGGAGCACGGACGCCGCGGACGCCGCCGTCATCAAGGGCGACGCCCGGATGGCGGAGATCCTGCGGCGGGCGGTGCGGTCGCATGTGACGCCGCCCACGGAACCGGTCGTGGTCGTACGCGGCTCCCGGCGGTGGCGAGTGCCCGCGTACACGCTCGAAGAGATCGTCGGCCAGTTGCTGGAGCGGGACATCCGCTACGGCGCCGCGCGCGAGGCCCTGCCTCAGCGGATCGCGCACGCCGTGCTCGTACAGATGGAACAGGCGGGCGAGGCGCCCGACGACCGGGTGCAGGACGCGGTGGCCCGCAATCCGGCGGTGAAGGCGGCGGTCAAGGCGATCTGGCCGCCGGTCGAACCGGCGAAGCTGGTGCTGCGGCTGCTGTCCGACGCGGAGTTCCTGGCCGCGCACGCCGAAGGAGTGCTGACGGCCGACGAGCAGAAGACGATCCTGTGGGCGAAGCCGGCGCGGAGTGTGAAGTCGGTGAAGTGGTCACCGGCGGACGCGGTGCTGATCGACGAGGCGGGTGATCTGGTCGCTCGCACGCACTCGCTCGGGCATGTGGTGCTGGACGAGGCGCAGGACCTGTCTCCGATGCAGTACCGGGCGGTGGGACGGCGCTGCTCCACCGGCTCGGCGACGGTGCTGGGCGATCTGGCCCAGGGAACGACACCGTGGGCGACGGCGAGCTGGGCGGACGCGCTGCGGCATCTCGGCAAGACGGACGCCGTGGTGGAGGAGCTGACGGCGGGCTTCCGTGTGCCGCGCGAGGTGATCGCGTACGCGTCCCGGCTGCTGCCCGCGATCTCGCCGGGCCTGGCGGAGGTCGAGTCGGTGCGAGAGGCGCCGGGCTCGCTGTCGGTACGTGCGGTCGCCGCGGACCCCACAGGCCCCGCAGACCCCGCGGACCTCGACGCGGCGGTGGTCGCGGCGTGTGTGGAGTCGCTGGCGCACGAGGGATCGATCGGGCTGATCGCGGCGGACGCGCGGATCCCGGCGCTGGCGGAAGCGCTGGAGGCGGCGGGGATGCCGTATCTCGCGCCGGGCGAGGAGACGACGGCCTCCTCGCGGCTGACGCTGGTGCCCGCCTCGCTGGCGAAGGGGCTGGAGTACGACTACGTGGTGCTGGACGAGCCCGCGGCCGTCGTGGACGGCGAACCCGACGAGCGCACGGGCCTGCGGCGGCTGTATGTGGCGCTGACCCGCGCGGTCTCCGGCCTCACGGTCCTGCACGCGGCGCCGCTGCCGGAGGCGCTGGAGGCATAAGGCGGAAGGCCTACGGCGCTCCGGTCCCGGACGGCGCCGGGACCGGAGCGCGCGGCCGGGACCGCCGCGCGCCCCGCGCCGTCACACCGCCGCCGTCACACCGCCGCCGGCGCGCTCACGCGTCGAGCGCCGCGCGCCATTCGCGTACCGCCTCCGACGACACGGCGCCCGACCAGCCGGCCGGACGCGCCGCTCCGCCGATGTGGAAGGCCGTGATGCCGGCCGCGCTGAGCGCGGGCAGGTGGTCCAGCCGCAGCCCGCCGCCGACCAGCATCCGGGGGCCGTAGCCCGGATCTCCACGCTCCGCCGCCGCCGCTTCGGTCAGCAGCGTCGGCAGGCCCTCGTCCACACCCGCCGGCGAGCCGGCCGTGAGATAGGTGTCCAGGCCCGGCAGGTCCGCGAGCTGCTTGCGCAGCGCGTCCCGGTCCGCCGCCCGGTCGATCGCCCGGTGGAACGTCCACCGGCAGCCGTCCAGCTCCGCGACCAGCCGCTCCACCGTCACCAGGTCCGGTGATCCGTCGGCGTCGAGGAAACCGAACACGAATTCCTCCGCGCCCTCCGCACGCAGCCCGCGCGCCGAGTCCACCAGCGCGTCGATGTCGCCCACCGCGAAACCGTCGGTCGGCCGCAGCATCACCCGCAGCGGGATGCCGACCGCGGCGCGGATCTTCGCGAAGGTCTCGCGGGGCGGGGTCAGACCGTCCGCCGCCATGTCGGTGACGAGCTCAAGGCGGTCCGCACCTCCGCTCTGGGCGGCGACCGCGTCCTCCGCGTCGAGAGCGATCACCTCCAGGACTGCACGCTTGCTCATGGGACCTCATTCGTAGGGATGGCCGGGCTGTTCCGTCCATAAGCTCATGGACATCATGAACTTATAGGTCTAGTCCAATGTCCAAGCCTACGGGGCATCCCGGCCCTGGCGCATCAGCACAGCCGTGCCAGTGGCCGACGGGGACTCCGGGACCAGCACCGTGTCCGGTTCATGTGTGCCCGGAATGGCGAGATCCATGGCGGTCGATACCCCATGCGGGTATCGATTCAGGTCGCGATCACTCTTGCTTCGCACACACCATGGGGGTATACCTGAAAGGAGAGATACCCCTAGGGGGTAAGATGTGACATCGGTCTATGACAAGGAGCCGTCAGCCATGAGCCCCACGAAGACCAGCGGCGCACCGGCCGAGGTCGAGCTGACGATCGGCGGCATGACCTGCGCCTCCTGCGCGGCCCGTGTCGAGAAGAAGCTCAACCGCATGGACGGCGTCGAGGCGACCGTCAACTACGCCACCGAGAAGGCCAAGGTCAGCTACTCCGGCGACGATCTCTCGGTCCAGGACCTGATCGACACCGTCGAAGCTACCGGCTACACGGCCCAGGAGCCCGCTCCTCGACAGACGGACACCGCCGCGGCGACGGAGGACGAGGAAGGCGGCGAGCTCAGGACGCTCCGGCAGCGGCTTGTCACCGCCGTGGTCCTCTCCGTACCCGTCATAGCGATGGCCATGATCCCGGCCCTCCAGTTCACCTACTGGCAGTGGCTGTCGCTCGTCCTCGCCGCACCCGTCGTCGTCTATGCCGGCTGGCCCTTCCACCGCGCCGCCTGGGTCAACGCCCGCCACGGCGCGGCGACGATGGACACTCTGATCTCCGTCGGTACGTCGGCCGCGTTTCTCTGGTCGCTCTGGGCGCTGTTCTTCGGTACGGCGGGCATGCCCGGTATGACTCATGCCTTCGAGCTGACCGTCGCCCGTGGCGACGGCGCCGGGAACATCTATCTCGAAGCCGCCGCCGGAGTCACCGCCTTCATCCTGGCCGGGCGTTTCTTCGAGGTCCGCTCCAAGCGCAAGGCCGGCGCCGCGCTCCGCGCGCTGCTGGAGCTGGGCGCCAGAGAAGTCACCGTCCTGCGCGACGGGCGCGAGATCACGCTGCCCACGGCGGAGCTGAAGCCCGGCGACCACTTCCTCGTACGGCCCGGCGAGAAGATCGCCACCGACGGCACCGTCGTCGAGGGCTCCTCCGCCGTCGACGCCTCGATGCTCACCGGAGAGTCCATGCCCGTGGAGGTCGCGGCCGGCGACACGGTGACCGGTGCGACGCTCAACGCGGGCGGCCGGCTCGTCGTCGAGGCCACTCGCGTCGGCTCCGACACCCAGCTCGCGCGGATGGCGCGCATGGTGGAGGACGCGCAGAACGGCAAGGCCGCCGCTCAGCGCCTCGCCGACAAGATCTCCGCCGTGTTCGTGCCGGTCGTGATGGCTCTCGCGCTCGCCACGCTCGGCTTCTGGCTCGGCAGCGGCGCGGGCCTGACCGCCGCGTTCACCGCCGCCGTGGCCGTCCTGATCATCGCCTGTCCCTGTGCCCTCGGCCTGGCCACTCCGACCGCGCTGCTGGTCGGCACCGGCCGCGGCGCGCAGCTCGGCATCCTGATCAAGGGACCCGAGGTGCTGGAGTCCACGCGCCGCGTCGACACGGTCGTCCTCGACAAGACCGGCACGGTCACCACCGGCCGGATGACCCTGCTCGCCACGCACACCGCGCGGGACACCAAGGAGTCCGAGGTGCTGCGGCTGGCAGGCGCGCTGGAGCACTACTCGGAGCACCCGATCGCCCGCGCCGTCGCCGAAGGCGCCGCGGCGCGCGTCGGCGCTCTGCCCGCGCCCGCGGACTTCGCGAACATCCCGGGCCTCGGCGTCCAGGGCGTGGTCGAGGGCCATGCCGTCCTGGTGGGCCGGGCGAAGCTGCTCGCACAGTGGGAGATCGGCCTCCCGGAGGAGCTGGAGCGGGCCGGGCGGTCCGCCGAGGCGGCGGGCCGTACGGCGATCGCGGTGGCCTGGGACGGCGAGGCGCAGGCCATTCTCGAAGTCGCCGACGCGGTCAAGGAGACCAGCCCGGAGGCGATCCGCCGGCTGCGCGAGCTGAAGCTCGTCCCCATCCTGCTCACCGGCGACAACAAGGCCGTGGCCGAGTCCGTCGCCGCCGAGGTGGGCATCGACCAGGTGATCGCGGAGGTCATGCCCGAGGACAAGGTCGAGGTCATCAAGAAGCTCCAGGCCGAAGGCAGGAGCGTCGCCATGGTCGGTGACGGCGTCAATGACGCCGCCGCACTCGCCCAGGCGGATCTCGGCCTCGCCATGGGCACCGGCACCGACGCCGCCATCGAGGCCGGTGACCTCACGCTCGTACGCGGAGATCTGCGCACCGCCGGCGACGCCATCCGGCTGGCCCGCCGCACTCTCGGCACGATCCGTACGAATCTGTTCTGGGCCTTCGCCTACAACGTCGCCGCGCTGCCGCTCGCCGCGGCCGGCCTGCTGAATCCGATGATCGCGGGAGCGGCCATGGCCTTCTCCTCGGTCTTCGTCGTCGGCAACTCGCTGCGGCTGCGCGGCTTCAGGGCCTCCTGACAGACGGCGCGGCCGGGTCCCGGAGGGTCTCCTTCCGGGACCCGGGCTTATCGTCGTCGCATGCCCGACATGGCCGGTCCCGATCCGCGCAGCCGCTTCGTCACGGCGCTGCTCGCCGTCCGCGACGCACCCGGGGAAGCCGGTGAGCCCGGCGGCCCGCCGGATCCCTTCGTCTACGCCGACCGCCTGCTGGCCCGCTGGGCCGAGCCGCAGCGGCGCTACCACACCACCGCTCATCTCGTCGCGGTCCTGGATCACATCGACACGCTGGCCGAGTACGCCGACGATCCCGATCTCGTCCGTCTCGCCGCCTGGTTCCACGACGCCGTCTACCGCCCGGACCGCGAGGAGAACGAGGAACGCTCCGCCCGCCTCGCCGAGCGCGCCCTGCCCGAGGCCGGTCTGAGCCAGGACCGTACGGCCGAGGTCGCCCGGCTCGTCCGGCTCACCACCAGCCATGCCGCCGCGCCCGGCGACCGGAACGGCGCGGTCCTGTGCGACGCCGACCTCGCGATCCTGGCCTCGGCGCCCGACGCGTACGCCGATTACGCGGCCGCGGTGCGGGAGGAGTACGGCTTTGTCCCGGACGACGCCTTCCGCGCGGGCCGGGCCGCCGTACTGGAGCAACTCCTCGCGCTGCCGAGCCTGTTCCGCACACCGCACGGCGCCCGGGAATGGGAGGCGCGGGCCCGCGCGAACCTCGCGGCGGAGCTGCGGACCCGCACGGCCTGAGCGGACGGCACCGGCTGACGCGCGCGGGCCCGCACGGGAATGCGGCTGCGGGCCCCGGCGTTGTCAGGTGTCATGCCAGACTCCGCCGATCGACGCTCCCGTATGCCGCTCGCCGTCTACATCCTGGGCCTCTCGGTCTTCGCGCTCGGTACGAGTGAGTTCATGCTCTCCGGCCTGCTGCCGTCCCTCGCCGACGACATGGACGTGTCCATCCCGACCGCCGGGCTTCTCATATCGGCCTTCGCGATCGGCATGGTGATCGGCGCTCCGCTGCTCGCGGTGGCCACGCTGCGGCTCCCGCGCCGTACCACTCTGGTCGTCCTGATCTCGGTCTTCGGCCTCGGCCAGGTCGCCGGCGCGCTCGCGCCGACCTACGAGGTGCTCTTCGCGTCCCGGGTGATCAGCGCCTTCGCCTGCGCCGGATTCTGGGCGGTCGGCGCGGCCGTCGCCATCGCGATGGTCCCGCTCAACGCGCGGGCCCGTGCCATGGCCGTGATGATCGGCGGACTGTCCATCGCGAATGTGCTCGGTGTCCCGGCCGGCGCCTTCCTCGGCGAACATCTCGGCTGGCGCTCCGCGTTCTGGGCCGTCGGCGCCTCGTCCGCCGTCGCGCTGATCGGCGTGCTGACCCTGATCCCGCGCATCCCGCCGCCGGCCGAGAAGCCGCGGCTCAAGCGGGAGCTGACCATCTACCGCGACCGGCAGGTCTGGCTGGCCATCGCCATCACGGCGCTCGCCGCCGGCGGTGTCTTCTGCGCCTTCTCGTATCTCGCGCCGCTGCTCACGGACGTGGCCGGGCTGGACGACGGCTGGGTCCCGACCGTGCTCGCGCTCTTCGGCGTCGGCGCGCTCGTCGGTACGGCCATCGGCGGACGCTACGCGGACGCGCATCTCTTCGGCGTGATGATCAGCGGTGTCACCGCGTCGACGGTCCTGCTGGTCGTGCTGGCGCTCACCGCCTCGAACCCGGTCGCCGTCGTCATCCTGACCTTCTTCCTCGGTGTCTCGGCCTTCTACACGGCTCCGGCGCTCAACGCCCGTATGTTCAACATCGCGGCCGCGGCGCCCACTCTCGCCGGCGCCACCGCCACCGCCGCCTTCAATCTGGGCAACGCGGGCGGCCCGTGGCTCGGCGGGGCCGCGATCGACGCGGACTTCGGCTTCGCCTCCACCGCCTGGGCGGGCGCGGCGATGGCGGTGGGCGCCATCGGCCTGGCGGCCCTGTCCCTGCGCCATCACCGGAAGGGCGGCAGCAGGATCGTCACGGGCTCGTCCGTGGCGTCCGCCGCCGCGGACGACCGGGCCCAGGTCTGAGCCCGCGCCGCCGGTCGTCCCGGCCGGAGCGCGCCGTCAGGCCGCCGGTCGGCCCTTGGGCCGTCGCAGCCCCGCCTCGGTGATCCTGCGTACGAGTTCCTTGGAGCCGACCTCCACCGCGCCCGCGGTCACCGCGTCCGGATAGCGGTGCGACGGGACGTCGTAATGGTCGCGTTCGAACGCGCGCCGCGGGCAGCCGATCGACGCGGCGAAGGCGTGCAGCTCCGCGAATGACACATCGCTCACCATGTGTGACCACATCCGGCCATGGCCCGGCCAGGTCGGCGGGTCGATATAGACCGTCACGAGGTCTCCGTCCGGCCCACGGTGTCCAGCGCGCCGACGGCCGCGACCACCATTCCCGCCTCCGCGCAGACCCATCGCGGATCGGGCCCCAGCTCCGGATCGACATCCAGCGCGTGCGGCTCGGTCTCGGTGCACACCGGGCAGAGCGGCCAGCGCCCGTACCGCTCCAGCAGCGCGTCCTGGACGTCCTGCGCGACCAGCCCGGTCACATAGGAGGCGCCGTCCGGCCACTGCTCGACCCACCAGCGGCGGTGCGACACGGACTCCTCGACCAGCGACACGACGTCCGGCCTGGCCACACCGTCCGCCGCGAGATCGGCCAGGATCAGAGCACGGGCGCCGTGCAGTGCCTGCTCCAGCGGGTTCACATCAAGGTTCGCGTCGTCCATCCCGCCATTTTCACACCGACCGCCGGAGAGCGTCCGCGATCAGCGGCGACCGGCCCCTGCCGCTCGCCGTCCGGACCGGCCGTCATGGCGTCGTGGCGGCGTGGCGTCGTGGCGTCGTGGTGCAGTGCCGTCGTGGCGCCCATCGGACAGGGGGTTGACCGCGGACGGTCTTGAAAATATCTTTCACTCGTGACCCAAGTCGTGAAGGAAAGTTTCAGCGGTGTTACCCCGCCCGCTCCCGCGGCCCTCGCGGCCAAGGTGCGGACCCTCGCGCCGTCCATGACCCGCTCCATGCAGCTTGTCGCCGAGGCCGTGGCCGGCGACCCGGCCGGCTGCGCGGCCCTCACCGTCACCGGTCTCGCCGAGCTGACCGGCACGAGCGAGGCCACGGTGGTCCGCACCGCCCGCCTCCTCGGCTATCCCGGCTACCGCGATCTGCGGCTCGCGCTCGCGGGCCTCGCCGCCCAGCAGGAGTCGGGCCGCGCTCCCGCCGTCACGGCGGACATAGCGGTCGACGACCCGATCGCGGACGTCGTCGCCAAGCTCGCCTACGACGAGCAGCAGACCCTGGCCGACACGGCCGCCGCGCTCGACACCGTCCAGCTCGGCGCCGTCGTCGCCGCGTCGGCCGCCGCCCGCCGGATCGACATCTACGGCGTCGGCGCGTCCTCCCTGGTCGGACTGGACCTCGCGCAGAAGCTGCTGCGTATCGGCCTGATCGCGCACGCCCACACCGACCCGCACCTCGCCGTCACCAACGCCGTGCAGCTCCGCTCCGGCGATGTGGCCATCGCGATCACACACTCCGGATCCACCGGCGATGTCATCGAGCCGCTCCGGGTCGCCTTCGACCGGGGCGCCACGACGGTCGCGATCACCGGCCGGCCCGACGCGCCCGTGTCGCAGTACGCCGACCATGTGCTGACGACCTCCACCGCGCGGGAGAGCGAGCTGCGCCCGGCCGCCATGTCCAGCCGTACGAGCCAGCTCCTCGTCGTCGACTGCCTGTTCATAGGGGTCGCCCAGCGCACCTACGAGACGGCCGCGCCGGCGCTCTCCGCCTCGTACGAGGCCCTCGCGCACCGCCACAGTCCGCGCAGCACCCGCTGACCGGCGCACCGGCCGCGCCCGCACCGGAACACCCGCCCGCACCCGCACCCGCACCCGCACCCGCAGAAGAAAGAGCCGCTGCTTCATGACCTCCACGCCCGCCGACGCCGCGACACCCCGGTACGACGACCTCCGCGCGCAGCTCGACACACTCACCACCGAGGCGTTCCGTCCGGAGCTGGCCGAGATCGACCAGCTTCCCACCCTGGAAATCGCCAAGATCATGAACGGCGAGGACAGCACCGTCACCGCCGCCGTCGCCGCACAGCTTCCGCTGATCGCCGCCGCCATCGACGCCACCGCCGAGCGGGCCGCCCGCGGCGGCCGGCTGATCTACGCGGGCGCGGGCACGGCGGGACGGCTCGGTGTGCTGGACGCCAGCGAGTGCCCGCCCACCTTCAACACCGACCCGGAGCAGGTCGTCGGCCTGATCGCGGGCGGCCCCACCGCGCTGGTGACGGCCGTCGAAGGCGCGGAGGACTCCAAGGAGCTGGCCGCCGCCGATCTGGACGGCCTGAAGCTCACCGCGGCCGACACGGTGGTCGGGATCTCCGCCTCCGGACGCACTCCGTACGCGATCGGCGCGGTCGAGCACGCCCGTCGCCTCGGCGCGCTCACCATCGGCCTGTCGTGCAACGCCGGCAGCGCGCTGGCCGCGGCGGCCGAGCACGGCATCGAGGTCGTCGTCGGCCCCGAACTGCTGACCGGCTCCACCCGCCTCAAGGCCGGTACGGCGCAGAAGCTCGTCCTCAACATGCTCTCGACGCTCACCATGATCAGGCTCGGCAAGACCTACGGAAATCTGATGGTCGACGTCCGCGCGTCGAACGAGAAGCTCCGCGCCCGCTCCCGCCGCATCGTCGCGCTCGCGACGGGCGCGACCGACGACGAGATCGAGACCGCCCTCACCGCGACCGGCGGGGAGGTGAAGAACGCCATCCTCACCATCCTCGGCGAGGTCGACGGCCCCACCGCGGCCTCGCTCCTCGCCGACTCCGACGGCCATCTGCGCGCCGCGCTCCAGGCCGCCCACACCAGCACCGGCTGAACGTCCCGCACCACCACCTCGCACAGCAAGGCACCACGCACCATGGCAACAGACAAGAACCGCGCCACGGCCGAAGCGATCCTGCCGCTCGTCGGCGGCGCCGGAAACATCTCCTCCATCGCGCACTGCATGACCCGGCTACGCCTCGGTCTGCGCGACCGTTCCCTTGTCCAGGACGAAGCGCTCAAGGCGCTGCCCGCCGTCATGGGCGTGGTCGAGGACGAGACGTACCAGATCGTCCTCGGCCCGGGCACGGTCGCCCGGGTCACTCCCGAGTTCGAGTCGCTGGTGGAGGAGGCGCGGGCGGCCGTCCCTGCCTCCGCTCCGGCTGCCACCACCGGCTCCGCCACCGCCGCCACCACCACCGCCGCCACCGGCGCCACCACCGCCGACGAGCTGGCCGCCCAGGGAGCCGCGATCAGAGCGGCGCGGAAGGCCAAGAACGCCACTCCGTTCAAGCTCTTCCTGCGCCGGATCGCCAATATCTTCGTGCCGCTGATCCCGGCACTCATCGGCTGCGGCATCATCGCCGGCCTCAACGGCCTGCTCACCAACCTCCACTGGCTTCCGGCGATAGTCCCGGCGCTCGCCGCGCTGGCCTCCGGCTTCATGTCGCTGATCGCCGTCTTCGTCGGCTACAACACGGCACGGGAGTTCGGCGGTACGCCGATCCTGGGCGGCGCGGTCGCGGCGATCATCGTCTTTCCCGGCGTCGCGAACATCGACGCGTTCGGCCAGAAGCTCGCTCCGGGCCAGGGCGGTGTGCTGGGAGCGCTCGGCGCGGCGGTTCTCGCCGTGTACGTGGAGAAGTGGTGCCGCCGATGGGTCCCGGAGGCGCTGGACGTCCTGGTGACTCCGACGCTGACCGTTCTCGTCTCCGGTCTGGTCACCATCTTCGGCCTGATGTATGTGGCCGGTGAGGTCTCCACGGCCATCGGCGACTTCGCCAACTGGCTCCTGGCGAACGGCGGCTCCGGCGCGGGCTTTGTCCTCGGCGGCCTGTTCCTGCCGCTGGTGATGCTGGGCCTGCACCAGGCGCTCATTCCCATTCACACGACACTGATCGAACAGCAGGGCTACACCGTCCTGCTGCCCATTCTCGCCATGGCCGGCGCGGGCCAGGTCGGCGCGGCGGTGGCGGTCTACTTCCGCCTTCCGCGCAACGGCTCGATCCGCCGGACCATCAAGTCGGCTCTTCCGGCCGGTTTCCTGGGCGTCGGCGAGCCTCTGATCTACGGGGTCTCGCTTCCGCTGGGCCGCCCGTTCATCACGGCCTGCGTCGGCGGCGCGTTCGGCGGCGGCTTCGTGGGCCTGTTCAACCAGCTCGGCGCGGCCGTCGGTTCGACGGCGATCGGACCGTCCGGCTGGGCGCTGTTCCCGCTGCTCGACGGCGACAAGGGCCTGGGCGAGATGGTCGTGATCTATGGCGGTGGCCTGCTGGTGGGCTATGTCGCGGGCTTCGTCGCCACGTACTACTTCGGCTTCACCAGGACGATGCTGAGCGAGCTCAATGTCACCACCGACGCGGTCGCGGTCGCGGAGCCGGAACCGGTGACGGCGGACGTACCGGCTCCGGCGGCGCCGCGGCAGGCACCGGCCAGAGCCTGACCGTACGGTCTCGCCATCCGGACCAGGGCCTGACCGTATGCGCTCGGAGTCCGGAGTCCGGAGTCCGGAGTCCGACGGCTCATGGCTGAGGGCGGCATCCCGGACGGGGCGCCGCCCTCAGCCATGTCCGACCACTCCTCCGTCAGGACGCCGTACCAGCGCCTCTCTGAGATATCAGGGAGTGTGGAACTATAAGAGGAATGGACGTCTATGTGGTGATTGGATCCTGGCATGCCCGGCTCTGACGGAGGGGTGCCCTACGCGATATCAGAGGCACCCGGCCCGCCGGGAGCGGCGATCGCGGTGATCGACGCGGAAGGATCCGTGATCGGGTGGACGGAGGCCGCGGAACAGCTTCTGGGCTACCGGGCCTCGGAAGTGGTGAACACTTCCGCCACAGATCTGCTGATGTTCGACGGAGCCAGGCCGGCTCCGTCGGCGTTGTCCGCGCTGGCCGGCGTGCGGGAGCCCTGGTCAGGGATGGTGCAGGCCCGGCACCAGGACGGCCGCACGATCCATATGAGCGTGTGGGCGTCTCCGCTGGCCGCCGCGGACGGCAGGCGGGACTGGTTCATATCGGCAGCCGACCTGTCCGAGACGCCGCTGCCTTCGAGCACCAACGAAGCGGTGCTGAAATCACTCCTCGATCACTCACCGATCGGCATGGCCGTCTGGGACGCCGATCTCCGCTGCATCTGGCTGAACAGCACGGACGAGCGCCGGGTCGGCCCGCTCCGCCACCAGCGGCTGGGCCTGCGGGTGGCGGAGTCACTGCCGGGATTCGACACTGACTCGGTCGAAGCCTCGATGCTCCAGGTCCTCAAGGACGGCAAACCGGTGATCGACCACGAATACCGCTGGGCCGCCGAGGACGGGAAGGACGAGCGCGTGTTCTCGTCCTCCTTCTTCCGCCTCGACGGACCCGGCGGCAGCCCGCTCGGCGTGTGCTCGATGGTCGTGGACATCACCACCAGTGCGGCGCGTCAGCGCCTCACCGTCCTCAGTGAGGCGGGCACCCGCATCGGCACCACTCTGGATGTCATGAGCACCGCGCAAGAACTGGCGGATGTCGCCGTACCGCTGCTCGCGGACTATGTCACGGTCGACCTGGCCGAGTCGGTCCCGCTCGGCGAGGAGCCCCTGGTACGTCTGGAGGCCACGGACAACAGCGTCCCGGTGTTCCGCCGTGCCGGAGTGACCTCCATCCACGCCGGGATTCCCGAGTCCATGTGGCGTCGCGGAGATCCGGTGTTCGTGCCGCCGTCATCTCCCTTCACCGCCGTCCTGAACTCGGGAAAAACGCACTTCGAGCCCGTTCTGGACTACTCTCCCGGCACCTGGCTCGACCAGGACCCGGGCCGGGCCAGGACCATCCACGAGAACGGCATGCACTCGCTGATGATCCTTCCGCTCAAGGCGCGCGGCGTGATCCTGGGCATCGTGGTGTTCATCCGTACGGACACGCCCGCGTCCTTCTCCCGGGACGATCGGCTGCTCGCCGAGGAAATCGTCATCCGGGCCGCGCTGAGCCTGGACAACGCGCGCCGTTACACACGTGAGCGGACGACGGCTCTGGCGCTCCAGCGCTATCTGCTTCCCCGTAACCCGTCGGGCGGCAGCGCCGTCGACGTGGCCTGGCGCTATCTCCCGGCCGATGTGCACGACGGAGTCGGCGGCGACTGGTTCGATGTGATCCCGCTGTCCGGCGCGCGGGTCGCGCTGGTGGTCGGCGATGTCGTCGGACACGGCATCAACGCCGCGGCGACGATGGGCCGGCTCCGCACCGCCGTACACACCCTCGCGGACATGGACCTGCCGCCCGAGGAGGTGCTCGCCCGCCTCGACGACCTCGTCGCCCGGCTGACGGACGAGGACGCCGGGCCCAAGGGCTACGCCGCGCCGGTCATGGGCGGCACCTGCGTATACGCCGTCTACGACCCGGTCACCCGGCGCTGCACCATGGCACGCGCCGGACACCCGCCGCCCGCGATCGTCGACCCGGACGGCAACGTCACCTTCCCCAAGGTGCCCTCCGGCGCACCGATCGGCCTCGGCGTCGGACTGCTGTCCTTCCAGCCCGTCGAGATGGAACTGCCGGAGGGCAGCATGATCGCGCTCTACACCGACGGTCTCGTCGAGACGCGCGAGGCCGACATAGACGTCGGGCTGAACCGTCTGCGGGCCGCTCTCACCAGGGCCGAAGGCACGCTGGAGGAAATCTGCTCGGACGTGGTCGACACCGTGGTGGCGAAGGCGCCGGCCGAGGACGATGTCGCGCTGCTGCTGGCCCGCACCCGCTCGCTGAGTACGGACCAGTACGTCTCCTGGGAACTGTCCACGGAGCCGGCCGTCGTCGGCAAAGCCAGGTCCCTGGCCGTCCGTCAGCTCTCCACATGGGGACTGGAGGAGCTCAGCACGACCGTGGAGCTCATCGTCAGCGAACTGGTCACCAACGCCATCCGTTACAGCTCCGGCGCCATCCGGCTCCGGCTGATCCGGCACAAGTCACTGACGTGCGAGGTCTCGGACGGCGACAGCAATTCACCGCGTCTGCGCCACGCCCTCTCGACCGACGAGAACGGCCGTGGTCTCTTCCTCATCGCGGAGCTGTCCCGCCGGTGGGGCACCCGTATCGCGCCCGGCGGAAAGATCGTCTGGGCCGAACTCACCCTGCCCACCGATTCACCGCCCACTCCGTCCTCCCGGTGACCGACGAAGACAACAGCCCCAGACACGACGCGCCTCCTCCGATGGCGCGTCGGCACTGGCTCGGACGGCAGAGGTTCCCGGTTCGAGCGAGAGGCCCCAAGGGCTGTCCCGTAATCCCTGGTGGATCAGCGCACGCGGCGTCAGATGCGGTGGATCGCACAGCGGAGGGGCGTCCCGATCCTGGGCGTATAGGGGCGTTCCGACAACGCGGCAAGGCGCCGTAGCTGTCGTCGCGCGCCCGCCTGGGATCACGGGACAGCCCTCAGTTCACGATGTGCGGCCCCTGTGCCGGCTCGCAATACGTCAGTCCCTCGCTGTCCACCAGACGGCTTCGGCTGTACGCCTCCCACTGGAGACCAAGACCGCAGAGTGTGCAGTGACCAGCGAAGCGGCGGTAGCCGGGGGCAGGTTCGGGGGTGCTATCGGGTGTAGTCATCCGCTCAACATAAGACACCGCACTGACAGCAGGCGGACATGCGCTGTAGCGACTGCCCCGAGCCCGCCACCAATCGGAGCCGTTGCGACCGTCACCGCCAGGTCCACGAACAGCGCGCGACGGCCCATGCTCGGCGTGCTCGCCGCACGGTCCCGGTCCGGGTGTTCTCGGGGGCCGCTCGACTCCGTGCACTGGTGTCCGCTCGTGGTGGTGCGCACTGTGCGAGGTGCGGTTCGCTCGTCCTCGCGGACGTGGTGGCCGTTGGCCACGTGCGACCGCTCGCGCTCGGGTGAGGGCACGGACGGGAACGTTCAACCGTTGTGCCGTGCCTGCTCCCACTTGACCAAGAGCGACGAGGACTCCTCGCGCGATGAGGGCGGAAACCGCGTGTGACGGTTCCCGCCCTCCCGGGCTTCTTCTCTTTGTCAATCGCTCGGGCGTGGCAGGACCTTCGTCGTCCGGTGTGGTGCAGACACAGCGGAGCCCCACCATGCATCGCACGATGGGGCCGCTGCGATCCGGTGCGGGTTGGTCGACTTGTCAGACGGCGCCGAACTCTCCGGCCTTGACGCTCGCCACGAAGAAAGCGAACGAACCGGCGGGAAAGGCCAGAACCGGACCGGTCGGGTTCTTGGAGTCACGTACGGGGACGACGCCGCGCGAAGCGACGAGGTTGGCGGCGACCTCGATGCACTGGCCGCCGTTGTTGCTGTAGGAGGACGTGAACCAACGCGGGATTTCGGTGTTCACGGGGTGCCCTTTCGTAACTGCTCGATCATGGCCACGGACATCGCCTGTGATGCGGCTTCGGCCTGTAGCTGATGGTAGGCCGTCACCATGGGCAGTACGAACCTCACGAACTCGGCGAGCACACCGAGCACGCCGGGCAGCTCTGGACCTCAAGGAGCAGAGCAATGGCAAGCGCCATGCCACAGGGCGGTTCCTGTAGCGGCTGTGAAGAGCGCGACCCGTCAATGTTCCTGCCCGCCCAACAGCCGTACTTTGGCCACGGTGAACCGGGCGGAGACCAGGACCCGCACGAACAGCCCTCGGGGCATCCGCAGGAAGGAGCGACGGGGGCGCGTAGTCCCTCGCAACTGGCTAAGAGCCCCGTCCGGCCAAGTACCGGGCGGGGCTTCTGTGTGCCCGAGTTGTGTACGTGATGCGGGGCTTACGTGATAGGCATTGACGATCTTGTTGCACGACCAGGGGAGGGACCGCGTGAAGCGGAAAACGTGGATCATCACGGGGGTTGCGGTGCTCGCGTTCGGCGGAGTGCTGTCACTGTTCGAGGACGAGCCGGACAAGGCAACGGCCGAGCCCAAGCCGTCCGCTTCGGCGCCTGCGAAGCCCGACGAGAAACCGAGCGCGGAGCCGTCCAAGCCCACGGGCATCCCCTCGCCCAACGCCGCACAGACCGGAGCCCTGATACTCGCTCTGTACGCCGTGGAACCGGGGCTGGTGCCCGAGGAAGACAGGGCAGTTGATCGGGCCCGGAACGTCTGCCTGGACATCACGGGGGGCAAGGATGCGGCAACCGTCCAGCGCAACGCCAAGAGCCGGTTCGAGGGGGGCACCGTGCCGAGCCTCACCGACGACCAGGCCGCCGACATCGTGACCGCCGTTAAGTCGTCGTTCTGTAAGTGACCGAACGCAAGACGCCCCGTCCGGCCAAGTGCCGTGCGGGGCTTCGGTGTTCGTTGACGTGCAGGTATCCTCAGAACTGGTAGTCAGAGGTGTTGGGGTCCGCGAGCGTCACCCAGCCCTTGCCGTCGGGCAGCCGGTGGTCGGCCACCAGCGTGGCGCCGAGCACGAGAAGGCGGTCGACCTCCTCGTGCCGCGTGCGGTCCTGCGGCTGGAGGTCCAAGTGCACCCTGTTCTTCACGGACTTGGTGTCCGGAACAGCTATGAACAGCAGCGTCACGCCGTCGCCGCCGGTGAGCATGACGATGTCGTTGAGCATGGCCTTGCGGCGGTCACCGAAGCCCGGAGCCTTGACGGCGACGGACTTGAAGGTGCCACGGATCTTGTTGACGACCAGGGTCGACAGCGCCTCGCCCTCGACGTCCTCCGCGATGATCAGCAGGGGCTTGCCCGACTGCATGACCTTCTCCAGCAGCGGAAGGAGGTCCTTCACGTTGCTGATCTTGGACCCACGTCGCTGTGCCCGTGGACGAGATGACTCACGCGATGATCGCTCAGCCGCAGATCCTCGCCCGGATCACGGCTCGGGTCGGCGCGCAGATCATCCACCAGACCGACCAGGAGCACACCGACTGGACGCGGGACGACTACACGCACCAGGCGTACCGCGCGGCGTGGGGCGAGCCGCCCGCCCGGTACTGGATCACGCACGCGGAGGTGGCTCGCCGGCTCGCCATCCTGCGAGGGAAGTACGAGGCGGCGGGCTTCCGCCGGATGGGTCTCGCGCACAGCATCACGTTCGAGTCCGTCCCCGCGTAGCGGCTAGCTGAGTGCCTGCCGCATCACCGTGAGCGGGTCCAGTTCCGGGAAGCGCTGCCGGATCTGCCGCTGTGCCTGAGAGATCAGGTCATCCAGGAGGACCGGAGCCGCGCCGTACAGCACGTCATGCAAGTACGGCACCACCGCGGAAGGGTCGGGCGGTAGTCGCAGCTCGACCGTCAGCGGAGCGCCTTCACTCTTGTAGCGCTTCGCGGGCAGCCCGACCTTTTCGGGGTGGACACACACCGGTGTCCCGTCGCTCAAGTACCGGTGTCCGTCAGCCTTGTTGAACGGGCATGCCGGGGTCGGACGCTCGAACACGTCGAACTCACCAACCGCATGGAACCGCGACGGACAGATGCCGCACGCGCGGTGGTGGACGTCGCCGTTCACGAAGGGCTCGGGCATGACCGGAGCCTAGCTTTCACCAGCGCCACAGACGCCCGTTTCGGACCGCACCATCCCCTCCCGGGGCATGGGCGCCGCGAGCGGGTCGCAAGACCCGTTGCGGGGCCGCTGGGCGAGTTCAGCAACGGATGAGGGACCAAACCACGGTACGCACTGTGCAAGGTTCCGCCCGCCCCGTCCGAGTGCCACCCCCGTGGCGCACGGGCGGGGCGTCCCTCTCCGACCCCTCGTACGGGGCGGGCCCGTACTCCACGGCGACGTGCTGCGCACCCCGTCGCGTCCCACTCAGCGAGAAACGCCCGAGGGCGGCACCCCTTCGCAGGGATGCCGCCCTCGGTCAGGACGGTTGATCAGCCGGAGGCAGATCAGAAGTCCATGTCACCGCCCGGCATGCCGCCGCCCGGAGCGGCCGCGCCGGCCTTCTCGGGCTTGTCGGCGATGACGGCCTCGGTGGTGAGGAACAGCGCCGCGATGGAGGCCGCGTTCTGCAGAGCGGAACGCGTCACCTTCGCGGGGTCGATGATGCCCTCGGCGATCATGTCGACGTACTCGCCGGTCGCGGCGTTCAGGCCGTGACCGACCGTCAGGTTGCGGACCTTCTCGACAACGACGCCACCCTCAAGACCACCGTTGACGGCGATCTGCTTGAGCGGGGCCTCCAGCGCGAGCTTGACGATCGCGGCACCGGTGGCCTCGTCGCCTTCGAGCTCCAGCTTCTCGAAGACCGAGGAAGCCTGCAGCAGGGCCACACCACCACCGGCGACGATGCCCTCCTCGACGGCAGCCTTGGCGTTGCGCACCGCGTCCTCGATGCGGTGCTTGCGCTCCTTGAGCTCGACCTCGGTCGCGGCACCGGCCTTGATGACGGCCACGCCGCCGGCCAGCTTCGCGAGGCGCTCCTGGAGCTTCTCACGGTCGTAGTCCGAGTCGCTGTTCTCGATCTCGGCGCGGATCTGGTTGACCCGCCCGGCGACCTGCTCGCTGTCACCGGCACCGTCGACGATGGTCGTCTCGTCCTTGGTGATGACGACCTTGCGGGCACGGCCCAGCAGGTCCAGGCCGGCGTTCTCCAGCTTGAGACCGACCTCCTCGGAGATGACCGTGCCGCCGGTGAGAATGGCGATGTCGTTGAGCATGGCCTTGCGGCGGTCACCGAAGCCCGGAGCCTTGACGGCGACGGACTTGAAGGTGCCACGGATCTTGTTGACGACCAGGGTCGACAGCGCCTCGCCCTCGACGTCCTCCGCGATGATCAGCAGGGGCTTGCCCGACTGCATGACCTTCTCCAGCAGCGGAAGGAGGTCCTTCACGTTGCTGATCTTGGAGTTGACGATCAGGATGTACGGGTCGTCCAGGGACGACTCCATACGCTCCATGTCGGTGGCGAAGTACGCCGAGATGTAGCCCTTGTCGAAGCGCATACCCTCGGTGAGCTCAAGCTCCAGGCCGAAGGTCTGGGACTCCTCGACGGTGATGACGCCTTCCTTGCCGACCTTGTCCATGGCCTCGGCGATCAGCTCGCCGATCTGGGTGTCGGCGGCGGAGATGGAGGCGGTCGAAGCGATCTGCTCCTTGGTCTCCACGTCCTTGGCCTGCTCCAGCAGGGCGCCGGAGACGGCCTCTACGGCCTTCTCGATGCCACGCTTGAGGGCCATCGGGTTGGCGCCGGCGGCCACGTTGCGCAGGCCCTCGCGGACGAGCGCCTGGGCGAGCACGGTCGCGGTGGTCGTACCGTCGCCGGCGACGTCGTCCGTCTTCTTGGCGACTTCCTTGACCAGCTCGGCGCCGATCTTCTCGTACGGGTCCTCAAGCTCGATCTCCTTGGCGATGGAAACACCATCGTTGGTGATCGTGGGGGCGCCCCACTTCTTCTCAAGGACGACGTTGCGACCCTTGGGGCCAAGGGTGACCTTGACGGCGTCGGCGAGCTGGTTCATCCCGCGCTCGAGACCGCGCCGTGCCTCCTCGTCGAACGCGATGATCTTGGCCATGTGAAGTGGTCCTCCCGGACAGGGGGTCTCCCCAGGCCGCCAGGCCCAGGGGGCGGGTGGATCGGACCGTACCGGCGCCCGCGACGGACGACCTGAGAGCCGTGCGGTTCCTTGCCCCGCAGGCTCTTCGGGCCTCACCGACCCGGTCCTCAAGCTGTCACTCTCACTTGCAGAGTGCTAATGCCAATGATTAGCACTCGACCCCTGCGAGTGCAAGCTTGTCCTGCCGACACGACCCCTCGGACGGACGACTCGGGACCCGGGACACGGGACGCGGAACACCGGACGAACGCCCGGGAACGCACGAGGGGCCCGCATCCCATCTCTGGGACACGGACCCTTCGGCGTGAGTGCGTCGGTGGCCGATCGCGCCGGAATCAGACGGCGAGCTTGACCATGTCCGCCTGCGGACCCTTCTGGCCCTGCGAGATCTCGAACTCCACTCGCTGACCTTCTTCAAGGGTGCGGTACCCGTCCATCTGGATCGCGCTGTAGTGGACGAAAACATCCGCACCACCGTCGACCGCGATGAAGCCGTACCCCTTCTCCGCGTTGAACCACTTGACGGTGCCCTGAGCCATGCCTAACTCCCCTATTACTGGCCCTTACCGGGGGCCACACTTCGCGTCGGAACGCGTCGACCGCGGCTGAATGTATCTGCCCAACTGCCCTCTGCAACAGGTCAATCGGACGAGAATTCTGGGCATGGCCGAACAGGCATAGCGATGAATTCGCTGCGTTCCAGGGCAAGTCGGGCCGGGCAAAGCGCACGTATAGCGCAAATGTCACCTGGACTTTGACCCCATGTTGTCGCGTTCTCATATGCGCCGGACACAGGCGGACGAGGGGCCTTCCCACACTGTATCGCGCTCAACCATTCAGAATGGCCCCCTCCGCTTCTCGCGGAGAGGGCCACTGAGGCACTGCGGGCATGAGCCGGTGGAATCAGCCTCCGGCGACGGCGGGGATGATCGAGACGCCCGCGCCCTCCGGGGTGGCGGTCTCCAGGCCCTGCTCGAAGCGGACGTCGTCGTCGTTCACGTACACGTTCACAAAGCGGCGCAGCTTGCCCTGGTCGTCCAGGACGCGGGCGGCGATGCCGGGATGGCCGCTCTCCAGGGACTGGATGACCTCGGAGAGGGTCGCGCCCTCCGCCAGGACCTCGGCCTGACCACCGGTGTAGGTGCGGAGAATGGTGGGGATGCGGACCTTGACGCTCATGGTGGGGTGCCTTCCTTCAGTGGTGGGCGGTGCTCAGCGGGCCAGGCCGGCGTCGCGGAA
This sequence comes from Streptomyces sp. AK02-01A, assembly GCF_033795305.1. NCBI lineage: Bacteria > Bacillati > Actinomycetota > Actinomycetes > Kitasatosporales > Streptomycetaceae > Streptomyces > Streptomyces sp. AK02-01A. Next base: position 54,869 of record NZ_JARBAE010000030.1, on the reverse strand, counting down.
CGCGTCGAGGCTCGGGCGGATCGTCGCCGTCGGGCCGGTCGTCGGCGCCACGGCGTCCAGTGTCTTCAGGCCGTCACCGGTGTTGAGGACCACGGTGGTCAGGGCCGGGTCGAGGACACCGGCCTCGATCAGCTTCCTGGTCACGCCCACGGTCACACCGCCGGCCGTCTCCGCGAAGATCCCTTCGGTGCGCGCCAGCAGCTTGATCGCGTCGACGATCTGCTCGTCGTCGACGTCCTCGACGGCGCCTCCGGTGCGGCGGGCGATGTCCAGGACGTACGGGCCGTCGGCCGGGTTCCCGATCGCCAGGGACTTCGCGATGGTGTTCGGCTTCTGCGGCCGTACGACGTCATGGCCCGCCTTGAAGGCGGTGGAGACCGGCGAGCAGCCCTCGGCCTGGGCACCGAAGATCTTGTACGGCCGGTCCTCGACCAGGCCCAGTTTGATCAGCTCCTGAAGACCCTTGTCGATCTTCGTGAGCTGGGATCCGGAAGCGATCGGGATGACGATCTGGTCGGGCAGCCGCCAGCCGAGCTGCTCACAGATCTCGTACGCGAGCGTCTTGGAGCCCTCGCCGTAGTACGGGCGGAGGTTGACGTTGACGAAGCCCCAGCCCTCGCCCAGCGGGTCGCCGATCAGCTCGGAACAGAAGCGGTTGACATCGTCGTAGTTGCCCTCGATGCCGACCAGTTCACCGCCGTAGACGGCGGCCATGACGACCTTGCCCTGCTCCAGGTCGTGCGGGATGAACACACAGGAGCGGAATCCGGCCCGCGCGGCGGCGGCGCCGACCGCGCCCGCGAGATTGCCGGTGGAGGAGCAGGAGAGCGTGGTGAAGCCGAAGGCGCGGGCGGCCTCGACGGCGATGGCGACGACCCGGTCCTTGAAGGAGTGCGTCGGATTGCCGGAGTCGTCCTTGACGTACAGACCGCCGGTGACGCCCAGCTCACGGGCGAGATTGTCGGCCTTGACCAGCTTGGTGAAGCCCGGGTTGATGTTCGGCTTGGTGGCCACGTCGGCCGGGACGGGCAGCAGCGGAGCGTAGCGCCAGATGTTGTCCGGGCCGTCCGCGATGCGCTTCTTCAGCTCTTCCGGGGTGCCGCTCGGCAGGTCGTATGCCACTTCGAGCGGCCCGAAACAGCTCGCACAGGCGAAAATGGGACCGAGGTCAAAACGCTCTCCGCATTCGCGGCACGAGAGGGCGGCGGCGGGGCCGAGATCGACGGATCCGGGAAGGACGTCGGTGTGGTGAACGGTCTGCGCAGACATGGAGGCGAGGCCCTTTCCTCATCTTCCTCACGACGCGTTTCGCCGCGAGACGGAATTGGCACCTTCCCCACCGTGACCTCGCGGTCGGCGGGAGGGTTGCCGGGGCTTCAACGGGCCGTTCCCTCTGCCCCTCTGGATGAGCGCTATGGCACCGGACCCGGGGTCCGGCGCGTTTTTCCACGTAACGACCCCCGACATGCGGTGGCCATTCGTGTTGTTCAAGACTGTAACCGAAGGACCGGACGGTTGAGATAGTCGTCCGCACCGCGAGATGGATCACTTTCAGGGAGTACCGACCGTGCTGGAAGAGGTGGAACGCTGGCTGACCAGGCGTTCCTGGTCCGTCGCCGACCGTACGGTCGACCAGCTTCTGGTGGCGAAGGCCACGTGCGGCAGCACGGTGAGCGTGGTGCTGCCGGCGCTCGACGAGGAGGAGACGGTCGGCGAGATCGTTTCCGTGATCCGTCGCGAGCTGATGGAGAAGGCGCCGCTCGTCGATGAACTGGTGGTGATCGATTCCGGTTCCGCCGACCGGACGGCCGAGGTCGCGGCGAAGGCCGGCGCGCGGGTGGTGCACCGGGACGCGATACTGCCACGGCTGCCCGCGCTGCCCGGCAAGGGCGAGGTGCTGTGGCGCTCGCTGCTCGTGACGAGCGGCGACATCGTGTGCTTCGTCGACGCCGATCTGCGGAACTTCTCGGCGGATTTCGTGTCCGGCACGGTGGGTCCGCTGCTGACCGATCAGGACGTGCAGTTCGTCAAGGCGATGTACGACCGGCCGCTCGGCTCGGAGGCCGGAGGCCCGGCGGGCGGCCAGGGCGGACGGGTGACGGAGCTGGTGGCGCGGCCGCTGCTGAATCTGCACTGGCCCCGGCTGGCCGGCTTCGTCCAGCCGCTGGGCGGGGAGTACGCGGCGCGGCGCTCGCTGCTGGAGCGGCTGCCCTTCCCGGTCGGATACGGCGTGGAGCTGGGACTGCTCGTGGACGCGCTGCACACGGTGGGCCTCGACGCGCTGGCCCAGGTCGACGTGGGAGTGCGCGTGCACCGGCATCAGGACGACCGCGCTCTCGGACGGATGGCCGCGGCGATCTACCGTACGGCTCAGCTACGGCTGTCCCGGGCGCACTTGGTACGGCCGGAGCTGACGCAGTTCGAGCGAGGTGCGGACGGCTTCGTACCGCGCACACACGCCGTGGACACGGAGGAGCGGCCGCCGGTGCGGGAGATCTCGGAGTACCCGGCCGGACGTGCGGCGTAACCGCCGACCGTCATGGTGTCTGCCTAGATTGCGCCTCATGGGCGTGAGGCATCGGTTCGTTGTGGCGCTGACCGTGGCGCTGACCGTGGCGGTGGCGCTGCTGTATCCCGGCTGGGCGAGCGCGGCGGGCCCCGGGCGGCCGGCCGGGACCGGCGCTGTCGCCGAGCGGTGGTGGCTGCTCGGCGGGATGGTGGTCGCGCTGGCCGGCGCCGGAGTGGTCGCGCTGGCCGCGGCCCGTGGCCGCCGCCGGGGCTGAGCCGTCACCGGCCGCGGCCAGGAGTCACCCGCATGGAGTTCCGTCCGTACGTTTGAGCGTTTCCGGGACGGGCTAGGTTCGGCACATGGTCACCGAGCAAGCCGCCCAGGTCCTCGTCGCGTCCAACCGCGGCCCTCTGTCGTACACGCTGCGCGACGACGGCGCGCTGGAGCCGAAGAGGGGCGGCGGCGGGCTGGTGTCCGGCCTGTCCGCCATCGGGCCCGAGACGGACGCGGTCTGGGTGTGCGCGGCGCTCGGAGACGGCGACCGGGAGGCCGTACGCCGCACGGGCGGCCGGCTGGATCCGGCCGACACGGGCGGACAGCGCGTCCGCATGCTGGACATCGCGCCGGAGGTCTACGCGGACGCGTACAACGGCGTCGCCAACTCCACTCTGTGGTTCGTGCACCATCTGCTCTACCAGACGCCGCTGGAGCCGGTCTTCGGCCCGGAGTTCCGCGCCCAGTGGGCCTCGTACGAGACCTACAACCGCGCCTTCGCCGAGGCGCTGGCCGACGAGGCGGGCGAAGGCGCGTCGGTCCTGGTGCAGGACTACCACCTGGCGCTGGTGCCCGGGATGCTGCGCGCGCTCCGGCCCGATCTGCGGATCGGGCACTTCTCGCACACGCCGTGGGCGCCGGTCGACTACTTCCGGCTGCTGCCGGACGACATCGCGCGCCAGCTTCTGCGCGGCATCCTCGGCGCGGACCGCGCGGCCTTCCTGACCCGCCGGTGGGCGGACGCCTTCACCGCCTGCTGTGCGGCGCTGCTGGGCGGGACGGGAAACACCAGGATCGGCGTGCACGGCCTGGGCGCGGACGCGGACTTCCTGCGCGAGCGCGCGCACCGCCCGGACGTGGACGAACGCATGGAGTCTCTCCGGGCACAGATCGGCGGCGCCGACCGGAAGACCATCGTCCGGGTGGACCGCACGGAACTGTCCAAGAACATCGTCCGCGGCCTGCTCGCCTACCGCCTGCTGCTGGCCGACCGCCCGGAATGGCGCGAACGCGTCGTCCATGTCGCCTTCGCCTATCCCTCCCGGCAGGATCTGGCGGTCTACCGCGACTACACCGCCGAGGTGCGGCGGCTGGCCGACGAGATCAACGCCGAGTTCGGCACGGACGGCTGGCTGCCGGTCGTCCTCCATGTGAAGGACGACTTCGCCCGCTCGCTGGCCGCCTACCGGCTGGCGGACGTGGCCCTGGTCAATCCGATCCGCGACGGCATGAATCTGGTCGCCAAGGAAATCCCGGTCGTCTCGGAGCACGGCTGTGTGCTGGTGCTGTCGCGGGAGGCGGGCGCGTACGAGGAGTTGTCCGAGGACGCGCTGGTGGTGAACCCGTACGACATCACGGCCACGGCGTCGGCCCTCCACGAGGCGCTCACCATGGAGCCGCACGAGCGGGCGGAGCGCACCAAGCGGCTGGCCGCCGCGGCGACCGCGCTGCCGCCGCAGCGGTGGTTCCTGGACCAGCTCGACGCGCTGCGGGCCTGACCGTGCGGCGGTCGCGGCCGGCCGCGACCGCCGCACGCGGTCAGGCGTCGGCCGCCGCTCGCGCCACGGCCGCGAGGAAGTCCACCACCGCCGCCGGTCCCGGCAGCAGGAGGTCGGCCCGCTCCGCGAGCTCGGGCACTTCCGTGCCGCTGCACACCAGCAGGCCCGGATGGCCTTCCTCGCGCAGCGACTCGACGGCCGCGTACGCCGGGAGGTCTCCGAGGTCGTCGCCCGCGTAGAGGACCGTCTCGGCGCCGGTCTCGCGTACGTACTCCGCCAGCGCCACGCCCTTGTCCATTCCGGGCGGGCGCAGTTCCAGGACCATGCGGCCCGGTTCGACGATCAGGCCGTGCCGGGCGGCCAGCTCGCCCAGCGGGCCGCGCAGCGCGTCGAAGGCGGCCTCCGGGTCGGAGGCGCGGCGGGTGTGGACGGCGACCGCCTGGCCCTTCTCCTCGATCCAGGTACCGCGCCAGGCGCCGAACCGGTCGAGGAAGCCGGGAAGTTCGGCGCGGGCCGCCGCCACACCGGGGTTCGCGGCGGGCGCGTGGACGGTGCCGGTGACGGCGTCCCAGCGCTCCGCGCCGTAGTGGCCGAGGACGACGAGATGCTCCAGGCCCGGCACGCCGGCGAAGCCGCCGTACCGGACCGCGACCCCGGCCGGCCGGCCGGTGATCACCGCGACGGACGCGACCCGCGGCGCCAGTGCGGCCAGGGCCGCGGCGGCGCGCGGATGGGCGCGGGCCTGCTCGGGGTCGGGGACGATCTCGGCGAGGGTGCCGTCGAAGTCGAGGGCGACGACGGCCTTGCCCGGCCGGGCGAGAAGCGCGGCCAGACCGTCGGCACCGGCGGAAGTGGCCGGAGCCGGCAGAGGATACGGAGTGCTGCCCATGTCTTCGACCCTATCCGCGGATCCCGGATCACCACCACGGAAGGCGGCAGCCGCGCACCGGACACGGCTCGCACGGCCGGCGGTCTCAGCGGCGCTTTCTGCGCTCGTCCCTGATCCGGCGCAGCCGGTTCACCGTCACCGGATCGTGCGCCAGCGCCCGCGGATCGTCCAGCAGCGCGCCCAGTAGCTGGTAGTAGCGGGTCGGCGAGATACCGAGCCGCTCCCTGACCGCCCGCTCCTTGGCGCCCGGCCCCGGCCAGCCGCGCCGCTCCATGGCGAGGACGGCGCGGTCCCGCTCGGACAGCTCCGCGGGACCGCGGGCATCGTCGGCCCCGGCCGGTTCTCCGGGCTCGGGCGGGTGCGCGGTCATAGGGACGTCACGCTACTCGGCGGCCTCCGCCGACGACGCGTCGCGGGCTATCTGCGCGAGGACGTTCGCGGGGCTGGCGCCGGGTTCGACGGCCTCGCCGATGTTCCTCTTGATGCTCTCGCTGACGCTCGCCCAGGTGTCCTTGCCGTACGGGTACAGCTCGGAATTGGGCAGCGCCGCCAGGAATTTGGCCAGGCCCTTGTACTTCGGGTCCGCCGACATCGCGTCGTCCGCGCTGTAGGTGACGGGCAGCAGGTCGTACTGGCCGACGAAGTCCAGGACGTTCTTGTCCTCGTACACGAAGTCCAGGAACTTGCCGATCTCCACACCGTGCTTGTTCTGCTTGAAGGCCATCATCCAGTCGGCGACGCCCATCGTCGGCATGGGCTTGCCGTCGCTGCCGGGCAGCGGCACCGTACCGACCTTGATGCCCGCCTTCTCGGCGTCCTTCATCAGCGTCGGATGGCCGTTGAGCATGCCGACCCGGCCTTCGGTGAACGACTTGAAGGCATCGGCGCGGTCCAGCTTCGCCGGAGCGACCGGGCCGGTGAGCTTCTCCTCGACGAGATTCTTCTTGAGCCACTGGAAGGTCGCGACGTTCTCGGCCGAGTCGATGCTGTACGAGCCGTCGGCGGTGTCGGTGTAGCCGCCTCCGCCGCTCAGCAGCCACATCATGCTCTCGGCCTGGGACTCCTCGGAGCCCAGCGGCAGCGCGAACGGCGTCGGCACGCCTGTCGCCTTGAGGGCCTCGGCGTCGCTCCTGATGTCGTCCCAGTCCTTCGGGGCGCTGAGCCCGGCCTGGTCGAAGAGCTTCTGGTTGTAGAAGAGCAGCCGGGACGAGGCGATGAACGGCAGTCCGTACTGGATCCGGTTGACCTTGCCGGCGTCGGAGAGCTGGGAGAGGAAGTTCGCCTGCGTCGGTATGGAGAGCGTTTCGTCGGCGCTGTAGAGCTTGCCGTCCTTGGCGTAGTCGGCGTAGGCGCCGATCTGCGCGATGTCCGGCGCGTTGTTCCGCCGCACCATCTCGGCCACATCGCTGTCGACGGTCTTCCACGAGCGGACATCGACATCGATCTTGATACCGGGGTTCTTGGACTCGAACTCCTCGGCCAGCTCGGACCAGTACTTCTCGGAGCTGTTGGCCGCGCCGGTGCCGTAATCGGCCGCCACGAGTCTGAGGGTGACGTCCGCGCTGCCTGCCGTGCCGCCGCAACCGGCCAGCGCCATCGTCATGCCCAGTGCGGCTGAGGCCGCGGTCACTCCCAGATAGCGCTGCTGCACAGGTCTGCTACCGCCTTTGTTCTTTACATTGTCCGTAAGGCTCACGACGGTTTCCCGTGAAGCCCCGTTGTGAAACAGCGATTTTCCCTCATCCGGAGGTTTGCGGTCCACGCGGGGTCGGTTTCGCTTCGGCAACGTCTGTCCCATGCGTAAACCAGCTCGTAAGAAGGCAGGCGTTTGTATGGGCGCACAACAATCCCGAGCAGTGGACTAGACCTTTCCATGGTCGACGCGCGAGACTGTGTCCCGTGAGACACGTCATCGCCCTGGATGTGGGCGGCACCGGCATGAAAGCCGCCCTGGTCGGGTCGGACGGCGCGCTGCTCCACGAGGCGCGGCGGCCGACCGGCAGAGAGCGGGGCCCGGACGCGGTCGTCGAGACCATCCTCGGTTTCGCCGCCGAGCTGCGCGCGTACGGCATCGAGCACTTCGGCGAGAGCGCCGCCGCCGCCGGAGTCGCCGTACCGGGCATCGTCGACGCGGAACACGGGACGGCGGTGTACGCGGCCAACCTCGGCTGGCGCGACGTACCGCTGCGGGACCTGCTCGGTGAGCGGCTCGGTGGCGTACCGGTGGCGCTGGGCCACGACGTGCGCACCGGCGGACTCGCCGAGGGACGGCTCGGCGCGGGCAAGGGCGCCGAGCGGTTCCTGTTCCTGGCGCTGGGCACCGGGATCGCCGGCGCCATCGGCATCAACGGTGTCATCGAGGCCGGCGCGCACGGCTCGGCCGGCGAGATCGGCCATGTCGTGGTCCGGCCCGACGGCCCGCTCTGCGGCTGTGAGCAGCGCGGCTGCCTGGAGACGCTCGCCTCCGCCGCGGCCGTCACCCGCGCCTGGGCGGCGGCGAGCGGCGACCCGCGGGCGGACGCCGCCGACTGCGCGAAGGCCGTGCGGTCCGGCGACCCGGACGCCGTACGGGTGTGGCGGGACGCGGTCGACGCGCTCGCCGCCGGGCTGGTCACCGCGCTCACCCTGCTGGACCCGCGCACGCTGATCATCGGTGGCGGTCTCGCCGAAGCAGGAGAAACCTTGTTCACACCCCTGCGGGCCGCGGTCGAGGAGCGAGTGACGTTCCAGACGCTGCCCGAGATCGTCCCGGCGGCCCTCGGGGACACCGCCGGATGCCTGGGCGCGGGGCTGCTCGCCTGGGACCTACTCGCCACGGAGGTATCCGCCTGATGGCCGTACGCGCCGAAAGCACCGTTCTCACCGGCGCCCGGGTGGTGCTGCCCACCGGGACCGTGGAGGGCGGCCGGGTGATCGTCGAGGGCGGCCGGATCGCGGGCGCCGCCCCGGCCGGCGCCACCACGCTGGATCTGTCGGGACACTGGGTGGTGCCCGGCTTCGTGGACACGCACAACCACGGTGGCGGCGGCGCCTCGTTCACCTCCGGCTCGGTGGACGAGGTCCTCACGGGCGTCCGTACACACCGCGAGCACGGCACCACCACGCTCGTCGCCTCCACCGTCACCGGCGAGATGGACTTTCTCGCCCAGCGCGCGGGCCTCCTCTCCGAACTGGTCGAGCAGGGCGATCTGGCGGGCATTCACTTCGAGGGTCCGTTCATCTCGCCGTGCCGCAAGGGCGCACACAGCGAGTCCCTGCTGCGCGACCCGGATCCGGCGGAGGTGCGCAAGCTGCTCGACGCGGCGCGCGGCACGGCCAGGATGGTGACGCTCGCCACCGAACTGCCGGGCGGCATCGAGTCCGTACGGCTGCTCGTGGAACACGGCGTGATCGCCGCGATCGGGCACACCGACGCGACGTACGAGGAGACCGTCGAGGCCATCGACGCGGGCGCGACGGTCGCCACGCATCTCTTCAACGCGATGCCGCCGCTCGGCCACCGGTCGCCGGGTCCGATCGCCGCGCTGCTGGAGGACGAGCGGGTCACCGTCGAGCTGATCAACGACGGCACCCATCTGCATCCGGCGGCTCTGGAGCTGGCGTTCCACCACGCGGGCGCGGGCCGGGTCGCCTTCATCACGGACGCGATGGACGCGGCGGGCTTCGGCGACGGGCTGTACCAGCTCGGCCCGCTCGCCGTCGAGGTCAAGGAAGGTGTCGCACGGCTGGTGGAGGGCGGCTCGATCGCCGGCTCCACACTGACCCTGGACACCGCCTTCCGGCGCGCCGCGACAGTGGACCGGCTGCCGGTCGAGGACATCGTCCGGGCGGTCTCCGCCAACCCGGCGAAGCTGCTCGGCCTGTACGACCGGATCGGCTCGCTGGAGCCGGGCAAGGACGCGGACCTGGTCGTCCTGGACGCGGACTTCTCGGTCACCGGCGTACTGCGCAAGGGCGAATGGGTGGTTGAGCCCCACCTGGGGTGATTTCGCCATAAGAACATACGAGTACGACGAAGGCGGTCGGCCCGGGGTCTGGGCCAACCGCCTTCTTTTTGACATGATCGCCCCGGTAATCGGCCGAACAAGCTCGTCTCCCGGGGGTGTGACGGATGATCCTGACGGTCACGCTCAACACCGCGCTGGACATCACCTACCGCGTCCCCGCGCTTCTCCCGGCCACCACGCACCGCGTCGGCGAGGTCATCGAACGGCCCGGCGGGAAGGGCCTGAACGTCGCGCGCGTGCTGTCCGCGCTGGGCCACGAGAGCGTGGTGACCGGATTCGCGGGCGGCCGGACCGGCGACATACTGCGGGACCTGCTCGCCGGCTCCGGCGGCGGACGCGGCGCCGCGGCTCCGGGCCCCGTCGACGCGCTCGTCCCGATCGCGGGAGCCACCCGGCGCACCGTCGCCGTCGTCGACGAGACGACCGGCGACACCACACAGCTCAATGAACCGGGCCCGACCGTCTCGGCCGCCGAATGGACCGCCTTCCTCACCGGCTACGAGCGGCTGCTCACCGGCGCCGACGCCGTGGCCCTGTGCGGCAGCCTGCCTCCCGGCATCCATGTCGGCGCGTACGCCGAGCTGATCCGCCGGGCCCGCGCCGCCGGAGTGCGCGTACTCCTCGACACCGGCGGCGAACCCCTGCGCCGGGGCATCGCCGCACGGCCCGACCTGCTCAAGCCGAACGCCGTCGAACTCGCCGGGCTCACCGGCTCCCGCGAACCGCTGCCCGCCGCGCTCGACGCACGCCGGCGCGGCGCCCACTGCGTCATCGCCTCACTCGGCGCCGACGGCGTCCTCGCCGTCACGCCGGACGGCATCTGGCAGGCGGCCCCGCCGGCCGCGGCGCGGGGCAATCCCACGGGCGCGGGCGACTCGGCGGTGGCCGGTCTGCTCTCCGGGCTCGTGGAAGGGCTCCCCTGGCCGGCCCGGCTGGCCCGCGCGGTCGCGCTGTCCACGGCGACGGTCCTGGCCCCGGCCGCGGGCGAGTTCGACGCGCGGGCATACGAAGAGCTGCTGCCGCGCGTCGCGGTGACGGAGCATCGGGCGGCCTGAGCACGGGCCGCACGGCGGGCAATCCTGGGGGACGGACGCATGCCACTGGTCAGCACGGGTGAACTCGTCTCGGCCGCCGCGGCCGGAGGACGCGGGATCGCCGCCTTCAATGTCATCACCCTGGAGCACGCGGAGGCCATCGCCACCGGCGCCGAGCGGGCCGGCGCGCCCGCCGTCCTCCAGGTGTCCGAGAACGCGGTGCGGTTCCACGGCGGAGAGCCCGGTCCCGTCGCGGCGGCCGTCGCCGCCGTCGCCCGTGCCTCCTCCGCGCGGCTCTCGCTCCACCTCGACCATGTCGAGTCGGCGGAGCTGCTGCGGGCCGCGCCCGCCGCGGGCTTCAGCTCGGTGATGTTCGACGCCTCGAAGCTGCCGTACGCGGAGAATCTGAAGGCCACCGCGCAGGCTGTACGCCACTGCCATGACCACGGCGTCTGGATCGAGGCCGAACTGGGCGCGGTGGGCGGCAAGGACGGCGCGGGAAACGACGGACCGTCCCTCGGCGCGCACGCTCCCGGTGTGCGCACGGATCCGGCGGAGGCGCTCGTCTTCGTCGCCGAGACCGGCGTCGACGCGCTGGCCGTCGCGGTGGGCTCCTCGCACGCGATGACCCGGCGCACGGCCGCTCTCGACCACGCGCTGATCAAGGCCCTGCGGGACGCCGTCCCCGTACCGCTCGTGCTGCACGGCTCCTCCGGCGTCCCCGACGAGGAGATCCGCCGGGCCGTCGCGGCCGGCATGGTCAAGATCAATGTCGGCACGGCACTCAACTCGGCCTTCACCGGCGCCGTACGGCGGTTTCTGACCGCGCATCCGTCGACGGTGGACCCGCGGAAATACCTCGTCCCGGCTCGCGAGGCGATGGCCGGGACGGTGGCGGGGTTCCTGCGGGTGATCAGCGGCTCCGGAGAATGATCACGCCTTGGGAGGCGTGACCTCCAGCCAGTCGAGGATGGCGTCGCACTGATTGCCCGGCTCGCAGGAGATCTTGATCGTGTTCTTGCCCTGCTGGAGATCGACCGGCGCCCAGGTGGTCTGCCAGTTCTTCTCCCAGTTGGGGTCATGGGAACTGATGAAGTTCTTCAGACCGAGCGGAGAGGAGTTCGCCTTGCCGTTGACGGTCAGCGTGGCGTTCGCGTCCTTGGCCGGGATGGCGTAGCGCACGGACAGCGCGTACCGGCCCTCCTTCTCGATGTCCGCGGTCCAGGTCACCGAGGCACCCGGGGCGTTGAAGCCCGACACATACGCGCCGCCGGTGCCCTGGGCGCCCTTGATGTCCGTCGCGAGGACGGCGGGCGGCCCGAGCTTGAGGGTGGCCGCGTCCTGCTTGGGCAGCCGCTCCTCCTTGTCCGGCTTCTGGTCCTTGTCGTCCTGCTGGTCGCCGGGCTGCGCCGACTGGCCGACGGTCGGGCCGTCCGACGGCGCCGCGTCATCCAGCTTGTCGTCACCGCCGCCGGAGAGCGCCACCGTGATTCCGATCACCACCACGGCGACCACGGCGATGGCGCCGATCAGCAGGCCCCTGGTGTTGGGGCCGCTGCCGCGTCCGCCGCCGCGCTGAGCGGGCACCTGGCGGGTGGTGGCACCGCCGGGCTGGGTCTCGGGCGCCGCGTAGTTCGTCGGTGGCTGCTGGCCGTAAGGAGCCTGGCCGTACTGCTGCTGGCCGTACTGCTGCTGCCCGTACGGCGGCTGCTGCGGCGGGACCTGCTGCTGACCGTACTGGCGCTCGCCGACCGTTCTGACCTGGTTGTACGAAGTCCTGGGCACGCCGGGCTGCCCGGCCGCCGGACCGGGGTAGCCGTAGCCGCCCTGGCGTCGCTGACCGGTGCCTGCCGCCTGTCCGTCCTCGTACAGATAGCCGAACGGATCGTCGTCCTCGGGCGTGCTAGCGCCGTTGTTCCCGGCCGTCATCCCTGGTCACTCCTTACCATCTCGCCAGCGTCGCCGACCGGCCGAGCCTACCTCGAATGAGCAAGTCCCCGGACGGGCCTTGACTCATGGGAGCCCACTGTGCGGGCCCTTGATGAACAACGCGTCGCGCCCATGTCCCAGCCGTGTCCCGAACACGGCAGGCCGGACCGGGCCACGAAGACCGGCCGGACAGGACGCAGGCCCCGACCGGTCGGACAGGACCTAACCGGCCCGGCGGTGGACCTTGCTACGCGATCGCTTCTCGATGTACATCCGCTGGTCAGCGGATTGCAGTACCTCCTCGACCGACATTCCGCAGCTCGCCCAGCTAATTCCGAAACTCGCGCCGACCCGCACGGCCCGCCCGTCGACCCTGATCGGCGGAATGATCGCGTTCCGCAGCCGGACGGCGAGGTCGGCGGCGTCCGCCGCGCCCAGGCCGTCGGCGAGAACGACGAATTCGTCACCGCCGAGCCGGGCGACGGTGTCTCCGTCCCGTACGCCGGTGGTCAGCCGGTGCGCGACCTCGATCAGCACGGCGTCACCGGTGTTATGGCCGAAACGGTCATTTATCGACTTGAAACCGTCAAGGTCGCAGAAGAGGACCGCGAGGCCCTTGCCGCCGTCGTCGCTCTCCGCGTCCTCGCCGGGCGCGACCATGTGCACATGGTGGTCGAAGGGGCCGCCGTCGGGGCCGAAGCCGCCGTGCGCGCCTCGCTCTTCGTAGCCGTCGTATCCGTCATAGCCGTCGTAGGCGTCGTATCCGGGCTCGTACAGGACGGTGCCCTCATATCCGCCGTACGCCGCGTCCAGGGCCTCGACCGCGGTCTCCCGCGGAGCGTGCGGGCGCGAGCAGAGCCGGGCGCTGAGGCGCGCGCGCAGTTCCGCGCTGTTCGGCAGGCCCGTGAGCGAGTCGTGCGAGGCCCGGTGGGCGAGCTGGAGCTCGCGGCTCTTGCGCTCCTCGATGTCCTCGACATGCGTGAGCAGGAAGCGAGGGCCGTCCGCCGTGTCCGCGACGACGGAGTTGCGCAGCGAGACCCAGACGTACGAACCGTCACGGCGGGCCAGCCGCAGCTCGGCGCGACCGCCTTCGGCGGAGGTACGGAGCAGGGTCCCGATGTCCTCGGGATGGACCAGATCGGAGAACGAGAGCCGGCGCATCGCGGAGGCCGGCCGGCCCAGCAGCCGGCAGAGCGCGTCATTGGTCCGCAGCAGCCGGCCGTGCTGATCACCGCCCATCTCGGCGATGGCCATACCGCTGGGCGCGTACTCGAAGGCCTGCCGGAAGGACTCCTCACTGGCCCGCAGCGCCTGCTGTTCACGCTCCAGACGGACGAGTGCGCGCTGCATGTTTGCTCGCAGACGAGCGTTGCTTATCGCAATGGCCGCCTGGGACGCGTACATCTGGAGGGCCTCCTGGCCCCACGGGCCCGGACGGCGGCCACCGCGCGGCCGGTCGACCGAGATCACGCCGAGGAGCTCGTTCCCGCCTCCCGACGCGTACATCGGGGCGTAGAGACGGTCCTGAGGGTGCCATTCGTCCTCGAACCGGGGGTCGGGGCCCTCGGTGTACCACTGCGGGACGTCGTCCTCCAGCAGGACCCAGCCCTCGGTGTGCGGTATGAAGCGCAGCGAGCCCCAGCTCTCGCCCATCGCGAGACGCCGTTCCCAGGAGCCTCGGGAGCCGACCCGGCCGGTGATCAGCGCTTCCGCGGCGGCGCTGCCGGCGAAGGCGGCGACGACGAGGTCACCGTCGGCCTGGACGACATTGACGCACGCGAGCTGGTAGCCGAGCCCTTCCACCACGCCGTCGGCGACGGTCTGCAGGGTGTCTGCCAGACTCCGGGCCGTGTTGAGTTCGGCGACGGCCTGATGCAGTTGCCGCAGGGTCGCAAGACGGACATACGGCTCCGACTCGGTCTCCATTACTCGCTCTCCCCGAGACCTCGACAGCAACTCCAGGAATCTCATCGGCTCTCGTATCGCACTGTCCTCGCCACTGAATCACAGCGAGCTGTGCGCCCGGTACACAGGGTCAACAAATACTGCACTCTGTGAGTCAAGTCACATCACATGATGAACGGAGCAGCGCGCCCGCCGGAACCGCTCCACAGATTTCCTGAACGCAAATTCCGGCCGTCCGCCGGCCGTTCCCGGCCGCCGGGGAGCGCCCGCCGCGCGCCGACTGCGGCGCTGGTCCTAGGACCAGGCTGGTCCCCTGGCCCGATGCGGCCGCGGGAGAGCCGAGACTAGCGTCTCCTCCGTGTCCCAGACGACCCCCGCTCCCCATGCCGAGGCCATCCCCCATCCTGAGGGGGTGAGCAACGACGAGTTCCGCGCCGCCCTGTCCCGGCTGGCGGCGGGTGTGGTGCTGGTGACGGCGCATGAACCCGCACTGAGTCCTGGCAGTCCTCGCGGCGAGGACGCCGGGATGACGGCGACCTCCTTCATGTCCGTCTCGCTGGACCCGCCGCTGGTGCTGGTCAGCGTCCGCAACGGCTCCCGCATGGACGACCTGCTCGCCGAACAGCCGCTGTGGGCGGCCTCGTTGCTGACCGAGAGCCAGCGCCACATCGCGGGCCGGTTCTCGATGAAGGGCCGGATCAGCGACCGGCTGCTCTTCGCGGACATCCCGTACCGCCGTGGGGAGTTGAGCGGAGCGCCACTGGTCGAAGGAGCGCTGGCGGCGCTGGAGTGCCGTACGGAACAGCGGGTCGAGGCGGGCGATCACACGCTGGTCATCGGCCGCGTCCTGGCGGCGGACCTGCCGAGCACGGAGGGCGGACCGCTGGCTTACTTCAAGGGTCGCTACCGCCGGCTCAGCGAGGGCTGAGCCGCCGGGATCCGGCAGACCGTCCGACGACCGATCCGTCCGACGACTGATCTGATCCCTACGTCCAGTCGCGGCCGGTGCGACCGCGCTTGGTCTGCGCGCGCTGCTTCTTCTCCCGCAGCCTGCGCTCGTTGATACCGCGCGGGATCTTCGTCGTGCGGCGCGCTCGCGGCGGCGGCGCCGTCGCCTCGGCGAGCAGGGACACCAGCCGGACCGCCGCCGTCTCGCGGTTGCGCCACTGAGAGCGGTGCTCCGACGCGCGTACGGTGATCACGCCGCCCACCAGCCGGTTGGCGAGCCGCTCCAGCGCCCGCTCCTTCCACACCGGCGGAAGCGCCGCCGTCCTGGCGAGATCGAACCGCAGCTCCACCTGCGAGTCGCTGGTGTTGACGTGCTGGCCGCCGGGCCCGGACGAACGCGAAAAACGCCACATCAGTTCGGTCTCCGGCAGGGAGACCGAACCGCGGATGACATACGAAGGCCCGGACATACCTCCATGGTCCCGTGTCCGCGGCGTCCGCGTCACCCTCTTTTCCCGGCCTGCCGTCCACTTGGGTAAAGAAAGTAAAGCGTCAGGAACCTCCGGGTCCTCTGTCTGCGTTATGCCGGGTGACGGTAACTTCGGGAGTGCTCGAAGCCCGCAGACGACAACGAAAGGGACATCCCATGGCTGTAAGCCTGTCCAAGGGCGGCAACGTCTCGCTCACCAAGGAGGCACCTGGCCTGACCGCCGTCACGGTGGGCCTCGGCTGGGACGTCCGCACCACCACCGGCACCGATTTCGACCTCGACGCCTCGGCCATCGCGGTGAACCCGGGCGGAAAGGTCGTCTCCGACAGCCACTTCGTCTTCTTCAACAACAAGTCGACGCCGGACCAGACGATCGTCCACACCGGTGACAACCGCACGGGCGCGGGCGAGGGCGACGACGAGGCGATCAACGTCAATCTGGCGGGTCTGCCGGCCGATGTCGACAAGATCGTCTTCCCGGTCTCCATCTACGACGCCGAGACGCGCAGCCAGAACTTCGGCCAGGTGCGGAACGCGTACATCCGTATCGTCAACCAGGCCGGCGGCACCGAGATCGCCCGCTACGACCTGAGCGAGGACGCCGCCACCGAGACCGCCATGGTCTTCGGCGAGCTGTACCGCAACGGTGCGGAGTGGAAGTTCCGCGCGGTCGGCCAGGGTTACGCCTCGGGTCTGGTGGGCATCGCCACGGACTTCGGCGTCAACCTCTGACACGTACGCCGCGGTGACAACGGGTGGGTTCCGGCCTCGGCCGGGCCCACCCGTTCGCGTCCGCGCCGGACACGAACGGATGGGCCCGGGCGCGCGACACCGGAGCGGACAGCGGCCGGGCCAGTCCTCGCCGGGCCAGTCCTCGCCGGGCCAGTCCTCGCCGGGCCAGTCCTCGCCGGGCCGCGCCGCTGATCGGTAGCCTGCGCCGCATGATCGTCGAACCGCTGACGCCCGTGGACGGCGCCCTTCCCGGGCCCCTGCTCACCGAACTCGCCGCGCTGTACGCCTCCAACCATGAATTCCAGCAGCTCAGCGGCGACTTCCCGGATCCCGACGAGATCCGTCCCGAGCAGGTCGCGGCCTCCCTCGCCGATGAACTGGCCCATCCGGACGCGGAGGTGCTGCTCGCCCGTTCGACAGGACGCCTGGTCGCGATCGCCGTCACTCTCGCCCGCCACCCCGACCCGGACGACCCCGATGCCTGGATCGGCCTGCTGATGGTGCACGCGCGCGAACAGCGCTCCGGTCACGGGCGGGCGCTGGCCGGAGTGATCGAGGAGCGGTTCCGGACGGCTGGGCGCACGGGCGTCAGGATCGCCGTACCGGAGAACAACCGGAAGGCCGTCGCCTTCTGGACCGCGCTCGGCTACACGGAGATCGACCGCCGCCAGGACCGCGCGCGGGACCACCTCTGTCTGGTGCTGCGCAAGGCTCTCGGATGACGGACCCGGGCGCGGGCCTCAGTCGCGGGCCGGCCTGCCGTGGCCGTACAGCCATGGCTCCCACACGTCCCGGAGATCCCGTCCCGACTCCCGCTCCGCGTATGCCGTGAAGTCGTCGGTGGAGGCGTTGTCGTGACGGCGCGTCCGCAGCCAGCCGCGCAGGATACGGAAGAAGGTCGTGTCGCCCACCGTCTCCCGCACCCGGTGCAGGACCATGGCGCCGCCGCCGTACACCGGCGGCCGGGAGATGTCCGCGGTGGAGGGCGGATCGGCAGGAGGGAAGACCCAGTTGTCGTCGTCGTCATACGCCTCGTCGAAGCTCTGCCGCACCGGTACGTCCTTGGTGTCCTCCTCCCAGAGCCATTCCGTGTACTCCGCGAATCCCTCGTTGAGCCACATGTCGTGCCAGGACTTGGGAGACACGGAGTTGCCGAACCACTGGTGGGCCAGCTCGTGCACCAGCGTTCCCACACTGGTCGGGCCGGGAAGGAAGGGCCTGTTCTGGGTCTCCAGGGCATAGCCGGAGTCACGCGGCCGTCCGATGATCACACCGGTGGAGGAGAAGGGATACGGGCCCAGAGTCCGCTCGGCCCACTCGATGATCCCCGGAACCGCCGCGACCAGATCCGCGCTGTCCTCGGCGACGGTCGGATCGACCGCCGTATAGACGGGCACCGAGATCTTCTTGGGCCGCTTCCTGGAATCCTTCGACGCCTTGGCCCCGTTGTCCGGTTCGGCCGCGCTGGTCGACACGGTCCGGTACGGGCCGATGGCGACCGTGGCCAGATAGCTCGCCATCGGCTCGGCCGAGTGCCAGACGAAGGCGGTCCTGCCGCCTTCCGTCAGCTCATTCGTCAGCTCACCGTTGGAGACGGCCTTGAGCCCGCGCGGGACGGTGATCCGGATGTCGTACGCCGCCTTGTCGCTCGGATGGTGATTGCCCGGAAACCACGCCATGGAGCCGGTCGGCTCGCCCAGCGCGACCGCCCGGGACCCGGATCTGAGCCAGCCCTCCTCCGAGGTGTCCGGATCGGTGATCTTCTCCGGCGTACCGGAGTAGCGGACGACCGTACGGAAGGTGTCGCCCCGGTCGATGCCGTCGCGGGGCCGCAGCGTGAGTTCCGTACCGGCCCGGTGGACGGCGGCCTTGTCACCGTCGACGGTCGCGGAGTCGACCGACATCCCGGCGAAGTCGAGATTGAAGGCGCTGAGGTCCTGGGTGGCGCGAGCGGTGATCTCGGCGACGCCCTGGAGCCGGCCGGTGGCCGGGGCGTAGTCGAGGGTCAGGCCGTAGTGCCGGACGTCGTAGCCGCCGTTGCCGAGCCGTGGGAAGTAAGGATCGCGCAGGCCCGCGGCACCGGGCTTGCCGTCGTTGGCGCAGCCGGTGAGGACGAGCAGAGCGAGAGCGAGGGCTACAGGAGTGCGCTGGTCCACGCGGTGATCGTAGGCCGCGAAGCGCTCCGGCGCGGCTCCACGGCGCGGCGGCGCCCGCCGGCCGCCCGGCCGTGCGGACGGGCGTTCGGAAGCGGTCCCGGCCCGGTACGGCGGGCGGTCGCGGCCCGGTACACGGAGCGCGGGCGCCATGGTCGGCAGCCGGTGGGAGCTTTTACCTCGTTGCGGTGAACGCACGACTGATCACGGTTGGTGACGCACCCCGCGTAGGAGATCTTCCTCTGAACGGGCGCCTCCCGCGCCCAGACGGAAGGACATCACCATGCTGCGCACCGTCGCTGGAACGCTCGCCGCCGTGGCGGCCCTCGGTATCGGCATGGCCGCCCCCGCGGTGGCCGCTCCGCTCCCGAAGGCCGCTCCGGTCCCGGTGACCGGCTTGACCTGTGACGGCGATACCTACAAGTGCACGGCGGCGCTCAAGTTCGGCGACGGCAACTGGAAGGCGACCTGGGCGGTGGCGGTCGCCCACCAGGCCACCAGCACGGCCTCCACCAACACGACCACGAACAACACGGCCACGAACAACATCGCCGGCAGGACGCCGACCAACACGGCCTCTATGACGCCGGCCATGACGGCCACGACCGGTCCGGCCGCGGCCAACACGGCGACGCTGGGCTTCAGAGCCCTGGCTCCGGTCCCGGCCACCGCCGTGACCTGTGACGGCAACACCTACAAGTGCACGGCCGCGCTCAAGTTCGGCGACGGCAACTGGAAGGCGACCTGGGCCGTGGCGGTCACCCACCAGGCGACCAGCAGCACGGGCACCACCAACACGACCACGACGCACAAGACGCCTACCACCACGACCAACACGACCAGCACGACGCCGACCACCACTCCGGCCAACACCGTCACACCGGGCCTCAGGGCCGCGGCTCCCGTCCCCGCCACCGCCGTGACCTGCGACGGCGACACCGGCAAGTGCACCGCCGCGCTGAAGTTCGGCGACGGCAACTGGAAGGCGACCTGGAACGCCACCATCGCCCACCAGAAGTGACGGCCCGCTCCGCCGCGGCGGACGCTTGGTGACAGCGCGCGGCGGGCGAGGGACCGGATACTCTCGCCCGCCGGCGCGGATCGAGGGCTCAGCCGGGCTCAGCCAACGAGGTCGTGGCCGGCCTTGACCGCGTCGGATCCGGCCTTCACCGCGCCCTTCACGGCGCCCACCTTCTTGCCGACCTTGTTCCCGATGACGCCTTCGGCCACCGGCTTGGCTTTTTCACCGGCGACGGTCGCGGTCTTCGCCGCTCCGCTCAGGGTCCCGCCGAGGTCGGACGCGTGGGCACAGGGAGCGACAGCGGCAAGGAGCGCGGAGCCCGCCGCCGCGGTGGTGAGAAATCGACGTACGTTCATGGTCGGTACAACGCGCGGAGAGGCCGCAGGACACGCGGCCGCGGACCGGTCCGGCCGTCCGCGTCCCGTACCGGCGCCGCCGGACACGGGCTCCGGAGAGGTACGGCCGTCCGCCTGCCGGGCCGCCGCGAGGCCATGACACCATCGGGCGGTGCTCGACATCGGCTACTCACTCTCCCGCCGCTTCCCCGATCCGCCACAGACGGACTACCGGCTCGCGGACGTCCGCGCGCTGCGGCACGACCTCTTCTGCGGAGACGTCTATCTCGCCGACACCAACGCGGACCGCGAGGTGTCCACAGCCTGGGGATGGGTGCCGGTGCTCGACTTCGCCTGGGCGCTGTGCGACATCGTCGAGCAGCTCGACCGCGACCCGCGCGGCAGCCGCTCGTCCAAACCTCAGTACGCCGAGCTGGACTTCACGGAATCGGCGGACCGCATGCTCTTCCAGCGGCGCTTCGGCTGGGTCGATGTGGAAGCCGACTGGATGCCCGGCGACGAGCCTCCGCTGACCTTCAGCCACCGGCTGCTGCGCCGTGAGGCACGTGACTTCCTGCACGACCTGATCGCGGACCTCGCCGATATGCACGAGGGCCTGGCCGACAACCCGATCGTCTGGGATCTCCAGTCGCGCTTCTCCCGCGTCTGAGCCTTCTCCCGCGCCGGAGCTTCCCGCGCCGGGCCTGCCGCGCTTCCGAACAGCTCGGTCCGCCCGCAGGCGCTGCCGTTGATGCCACTGCCGGTGTACCGCCCACGTAACTTCCTCACACGGTGGTCACAGAGCCCACCCAGTGAATTCCGCGTCGGCAGGCGTACATCCTTCGACGCCGGGCACACGAGCATGTGCCGGGGCACTGCCGGGAACCGGGCGACCGCTTCCTCCCCCCACACAGGCCGTGTCTCTGGAGCACACGAAGACCCCGACCCCATCCCCCCAGGTCGGGGTCTTCGAAGTATGTGGCCCCGCACCTCACCCGGCCTGATCCTCCACTCGCACACCTATCTGGGCAGCGAACGCCGGTGCGAGCTGGAGCAGTTGAGCCGAGCTGATGACGGCGCCCGCCAGCCGGTCCAGACCTCGCGCGATATCCAGCTCGGCCACCGTCCGCAGATCGACGTCCTTCATCCGGACGCTGCTGAAGTCGGCCCGCCTGAGCACACAGCCACGGAACTCCACCCGCTCCAGCTCCGCTCCTCCGAAGTCCGCCTCGGACAGGACGCAGCCCTCGAACACCACGTCCTTCAGCCGGGCCTTGCGCAGATTCAGATAGTCGATCTTTCCACCGCGGAACAGCACCCGCTCCAGCACCGCGCCATGGGCCTGCGTCCCGCCCAGCCGCGCGTCCACCACCTCCACGTCCCGCAGCGACGCCCCGGCCAGCTCCGTGCCGACTCCTCGCACACCGCTGAGCAGGCAATCGATGAACCGCGCCCGCCCCAGCGCCGTCTCGTCCAGCACGCACTCCCGCAGCGCGCAGTCGATGAACCGCGATCCCGGGCCGCCCTGCCCGCTCAGGTCGAGATCCTTGAACTCCAGCCCGTCGTAATCACCGTCCGGCTCAAGACCGCCGCGGTACGGACTCAGCGGCGGCAGCCGTACCTCCGCACGGCGTACCGCCACCGGTTTCGATGCGGTCCCGCTCCTCGTCGTCTTCCGTGCCATGCACCCATGGTGACGCACACCACTGACGGCGTCCCCGATGTCACGGATCACGACCCGTCAGCCACCGTGCCGGCGGGACCGGACACCAGGTCCCTCACGCCCTGTCGGGCCCGGGACGGTCGAGAAGACTTGACCTCAAGCCGACTTGAGGTCGGAGGCTGGTCGCCCGCGACCGGACGATCCCAGGGAGCCCGCATGCACGCCGTCCGCCTCCACGCCTTCGGCCCCGCCGAGAACCTCACGTACGAGCGGACCGACGACCCGGCGCCCGGTCCCGGCCAGGTGCGGATCGCCGTCGCCGCCGCCGGCGTCCATCTTCTCGACACCGCTCTGCGCCAGGGCCTGACCGGGCCGTATCCCGCGCCGGCCGTGCTGCCCACGATCCCGGGCCGCGAGGTGGCCGGTACGGTCGAGTCGCTCGGCGAGGGCGTCGGCGCCGACTGGCTCGGCAAGCGTGTCGTCGTCCATCTCGGGATGGTCCCGGGCGGTTACGCCGAACTGGCCGTCGCCGACACCACCCGGCTCCATGAGATCCCCGCCGGACTCGGCGAGGCCGAGGCGGTAGCCATGATCGGCACGGGCCGTACGACGCTGGGCATCCTCCAGTTCACCGACCTGGGCCCCGATGACATCGCTCTCGTACCGGCCGCGGCCGGCGGCATCGGCACGCTCCTGGTGCAGTACGCGAAGAACGCCGGCGCCACCGTCATCGGCCTCGCGGGCGGCCCCGCGAAGGCCGCTCTCGTCGCGGCGAACGGCGCCGATCTCGCCGTCGACTACACCCGGCCCGACTGGGCCGGCGAGGTGAGCGCCTATCTGGGTGACCGCGGCGCGACCGTTGTCTTCGACTCCGTCGGCGGCGCGACCGGACTGGCGGCCGTCGGACTCCTCGCCAAAGGCGGCAAACACCTTGTCTTCGGCTGGTCGGGCGCGGGTCCGCACGACGGAGAGCCGCTGTCCTTCACCGAAGAGGAGCTGACGGAGCGCGGCATCACCTCGGAGTCGGTCCTCGGCCCCGTGATGCTGGAGAAGGCGGGCGGTGACATACGCGTACTCGAAGAGCGTTCACTCGCCGAGGCCGCCGCCGGCCGGCTGCGGCCCGCCGTACAGCGCTTCCCGCTCGCGGAGGCCGCGCGCGCCCACCGGGCGCTGGAGACGCGGGGCACCGTCGGAAAGGTCGTCCTGGAGCCGTGAGGCGACCAGGGCCCGGACACCGTACCGGCGCGGGCACGGGGGTCTCGCGCCGGTACGGAGGCCGGTCCATGGACGGCGAAGCGAGCGGAAAGCGCGATTCGAGACGGTAAGGAGCGAAGAAGAACGATTCATGATGTTCTGGGCGGAGCTTCCGGCGAGACGCCGGGAGTGAACAGCAGAGATCCACTGCGCGGAGATCCACTGTGAGGGAAGATCTCTATGAGCGACCCGGCGATGTCCGGCCGACCGCCCGGCCCCAGGACCGGTCCTCCGCCCGGCACCTCGGGCCCCGAGGCCGACGTCCACCGCTGGTGGGCGCTGGCCGTCATCGCGACCGCCCAGCTCATGGTCGTACTCGACGCGACGATCGTGAACATCGCTCTGCCGTCCGCCCAGCGCGAGCTCGGCCTCACCAACGGCAACCGGCAATGGGTCATCACCGCCTACACGCTCGCCTTCGGCGGGCTCCTGCTGCTCGGCGGCCGGATCGCCGACCTCGTCGGCCGTAAACGCACCTTCGTCATCGGGCTCATCGGCTTCGCCGCCGCCTCCGCGCTCGGCGGCGCGTCCGTGAGCCCGCTCATGCTCTTCGCGGCCCGCGCGCTCCAGGGCGTTTTCGCCGCGCTCCTCGCGCCGTCCGCGCTCTCCCTGCTCACCACCACCTTCACCATCGGCAGAGAACGCGCCAAAGCCTTCGGGATCTACAGCGCCATCGCCGGCGCCGGCTCCGTCATCGGCCTGCTCCTCGGCGGTGTCCTCACCGAATACCTCTCCTGGCGCTGGTGCCTGTACGTCAATGTGCCGATCGCCGTCCTCGCCGTCTTCGGCGCGTTCGCGCTGCTGCGCGACCGGGCCGGCCAGCGGGGAGCACACCTCGACATACCCGGAGCCGTCCTCGGCTGCGGCGGGCTCGTCGCGCTCGTCTACGGATTCAGCGAGGCCGAATCCGCCGGCTGGACGGCTCCGCTCGTCCTCGGCCTGCTCGGCGGCGGCATCGCGCTCCTCGCCGCCTTCACCTGGTGGGGAACCCGCGCGCCGGGCCCACTGCTGCCTCCGCGCGTCATCAGCGAACGCAACCGCGGCGGCTCCGTACTCACCATGTGCCTGACCACCATCGGCCTCTTCGGCGCGTTTCTCTTCATGACGTTCTTTCTGCAGAACATCCTCGGCTACTCGCCGCTCAGAACCGGCCTGGCCTTTCTGCCGATGTCCGCCGGAATCATCGTCGGCTCGACGCAGATCTCCGCACGGCTGCTGCACCACGTACCGCCGCGCCTGCTCCTGGGCCCGGGACTGCTGCTCGCCGCGGCCGGGCTCTACTCGCTGACCTTCATCGACACCCACTCCAGCTACTCCGGACACATCCTGCCCGGCACCCTGATGCTGGGCCTCGGACTCGGACTCACCTTCATGCCCGCCATCGCGACCGCCACCGGCGGAGTCCCGCCGAAGGACGCGGGCGTCGCCTCCGCCACCGTCAACACCGCCCAGCAGGTCGGCGGCTCCATCGGTACGGCCCTGCTCAACACCATCGCCGCGACCAGCACCAGCGCCTATCTGGCCGACCGCCTCGGCGACCCCGCCCGGCGGAACAACCTCACACCGGCCGAGCGGACCAGCGTCGTCAACACCGCCGTCGTCCACGGCTTCACCGTCGCCATCGGCTGGGCGGCGGTCATCCTGCTGGTCGCGGCCGTCCTCGCCGTACTGCTGGTCAACGCCCGCTCGCCCAGCCACCGCGAGTCCGCCGAAGCGAAACCGGAACCCACCGCGGTCCGACCACCCGCGTGAGCGAACCCGCTCAATGACGGATCCACCGGCCCGTCATCGACCGCCCAGCTAGGCCAAGGCGTCGTCCGTCAGCCGGAACACCGTCCACCCGTCCTGCGGCCGCGCGCCCAGCGACCGGTAGAAGGCGATCGACGGCTCGTTCCAGTCGAGGACTCACCACCGCTCTTTCTGTGCCGTGTCACGGCCCCCAGTAGACGGAGGAAAGTCCGGGACCTGAACAGTGGTGGGTGGCTATGCCTCAGAGTGTTGCTTGTGCCGTCGCGGTGCTTTACCTGCGGCTTTCACATGAGACGTTCGCGTCCGACTCCCTGGAGGGACAGGAAGCGGACTGCATCCGGCGGGCCAGGGAGCTGGCCGGGCCGGACGCCAAGATCGTGATCTTCCGAGAGGTCGTTTCCGCCTCCAAGGCCAAAGTGCGGCGTCGCGAGTTCGACGCAATGGCCGAGTACATCAAGGAGAACCGCCCGGCGTTCCTGATCGCACCGGCGTTGCTGGACGCAGTGTTCTTGTCCGCTGGGCGTGCACTGCATCTGGCCAACGCTTTCGAGTCGAAATGCCAATACGTGCTGCGGATCGCCAACCTGATTGAGGCGGTGCAGGCGGACCCGGTGCTGACCCTGCAAGAGGCGATTGAAGCTGCCCCGGCGGACAAGATGCTTGGGGGCACCCTGCGTGGTCTGACGAACCACTCGCTGGGCGTCCCGTCCGAGGGTGTCGCTGTGCTCGACAAGGCCAGGAAAGCCCGGAACTTCATCGCCCATGAAGGCGCTTCGGTGGGCACGATCTGGACGGCAGACAGGGACCGCATTCTGGGCCACGCGATCCGGCTCCGTGCTGCCGTGACGGATCTGGCGTTTGGGGACAACGTCATCTCGCTGTGGTGCCACGAGATCGACGAACCGAAGGAGTCCCCGCCAAGGCTCTTGATCGATGCCTATCCGAAGATGGTTGACGACTGGGTCTTTGGCCACTTCGGCGGACTACTCGACGCCCAGGGAGCGTGCGACGAGGTGGAGCCTTCGGCTGGCGAACAGAACGCGCCATGAACTCGTAGACGACCTGGGGAGGACCCCTCAAGCAGGGGGCTGGGGCATCGAAACGTGATAGCGGCTCTGTCTCTGTACGGGTTCCAAGGTCTGTGAGAGGCCGGAACGGCCGTTAGAGGCGGCCCCTGGCCTGGGCGGATGCTGTTCCGATACGCGCGATGGAGTGAGCCTTAACAGGGCTTTCAGCGAGTCAGCCAAAGGGCCCCGACCGTTCCCCCTTGGGACTGGTCGGGGCTCTTTGGCGTACCCGGAGCCGGTTACGGAGCGCTCAGCCGGCCGTCAAGCCAGAGTGATCACACTCGCTAACTGTCCGTCTTCCAGGCACTCTTGACGGCCTCCGCCTGTCGAGTGAAGGTCGTGGAACGTTATGGAACCCACGAGAGGGCGGAGGCAGTCATGGCGCTACGGTTCATCGCCAAGGACCCGAACACGAACGGCACGCAGTGCCCCACGGCTTGGGTGGACGACGAAGCGGAGGAGATCGTCATTCAGGGCTGGAAGGCGGGGGAAGCTCTCTTGGTGCAGTGCCGGGAGGCGGGCCCGATCCCGGAGACGGAGGCGGTCGTGCGGCTGCCGATCCGCATGGTGCCCGTACTGAGGGAGGCGTGTGATGTCGCAGACCGACTTGGCGTTCACTGACCTGCTCGCCAACACCCACCACTCGGCCGTCCACCTGGAGATGCGTGACTCGTACGGGATCCGGGAGGAGGCGGCCGAGTCCGAGAGGTGGCGTTCCGGCTGGCGGCCCGACCCGGACCCGGCCACGTGGTGGAACGACTTCCATACCTGGGTTCGTGACGCGACGGCCCGTGGCGTGGTGTTCCGCCGTGCCCGCATCGTGTCTGAGCCGGTGAGCGACTACATCGGCTATGAACACGCGTGTACGTACCAGAACCTGGCCGCCGGAGAGCTGGTCCGGTGGCTGCCCCGTCGGAAGGCGTCGGACATTGCGCTCCCCG
The DNA here is from genome assembly GCF_033795305.1 of Streptomyces sp. AK02-01A. Lineage (NCBI taxonomy): Bacteria > Bacillati > Actinomycetota > Actinomycetes > Kitasatosporales > Streptomycetaceae > Streptomyces > Streptomyces sp. AK02-01A. The sequence continues at coordinate 28,471 of NZ_JARBAE010000030.1, read as the reverse complement.
GGAATGACTTCTGGCTCTTTGACGGGCGCGTGATCATGTGGAACCACTTCACGGGTGAGGGTGGTTCGGCTGGGCCGGAGCTGGACGAGCGTCCTGAGGTGGCGAAGCTTTGCGCGTCGGCGTTCGATGCCGTGTGGGAGCGCGCGACGCCGCACGAGGACTACCAGATCCGATAGACCGATCAGCACATGCCCGCGTCCCCGTCATCAAGCGTCCAGGCTGCCCGTAAGGCAGTTGCCGACCAGCTCCGGGAACTCCGGAGGGACGCGGGTCTGTCCGGCCATGACTTGGCCGAGATGGCCGGTTGGTACAAGTCCAAGGTGTCCCGGCTTGAGAACGCTGTCACCCCGCCGTCAGACGACGACATACGCCGATGGTGTGCCGCGTGCCAGGCGGAGGGCCAGGCCGCCGACCTGATCGCGGCGGCCCGGTCCGCTGACAGCATGTATGTGGAATGGCGGCGAGTCCAGCGCACGGGCCTGCGCAGGCTCCAGGAGTCCTACGTCTCCCTCTACGAGCGCACGCGAGTGTTCCGGACCTACTGCGCCAACGTTGTCCCCGGCGTCCTCCAGACGCACGAGTACGCCACAGCCCTACTGCGGTCCATCTCCCAGTTTCACGAGACGCCGGACGATGTACCGGAAGCCGTGGCGGCTCGGTTGGCCCGGTCGGCGCGAGTTGTGCGGGAGGGGGACCATCGGTTCGCCCTGGTCCTGGAGGAGTCGGTGCTTCGGCACCGCGTGGGCGACGCGGAAACGATGGCGGGCCAGTTGGGTTATCTGCTGTCCGCCATGGCGTTCCCGTCCGTCTCCCTGGGAGTGATCCCGTTCGCCGCCGAACGCCGCATGTGGATGATTGAAACGTTCACTGTCTACGACGAGGGACAGGCGGAAGCGGAGTTGCTGACGGCCCGTGTGAACGTGACCGCGCCCACGGAGGTACGCCAGTACCTGAAGGCGTTCGGGGAGTTCTCCCGTCTGGCGGTCTACGGAACCGAAGCACGGACCCTAATCACATCAGCCATCGACGCCTTGGAGTGACCCGCGTGGAACTCTGTGGAACTCCCTTGGGATGGATCCTCCGGCGTCTCTAGCGTGCTGGTCATGGCAACTACCGAGAGAGGCCACGACACGACGGCCGGTAGCGAAGCGCCGGAGGTCGGCCAGTTGGTCCGTGACACGACCCGGAACAAGGTGGGCGTGGTCATGGGCGAATGGGCCGGGCGGTATTCACTCCGCCCGGTGGGGGGTGGCCTGGAGTGGGAAGCGGTAAACGTGCTCCCCGTGCCTGCCCGGGAGGAACTGAGTATCCGCCTGGCAGCGAAGAACTCCGGGGATCGGTGGGGGAAGTGATCCGGGTGTTAGGCCGGTACGCGGGTGTCCTGTTCATTGTCATGGTGGCCGGGTCCTGCGGATTGGTCATCGGCGTGGCCATCGCCCAATCCGGACCGTGAGCGGCCCGCCCTGGGGGTGCCGGAGCGCTTCCCGGGCGGGTCATTCAGACACGACCAAGAGAGGGCACACCATGCAGACCACGATCACCGCCCAGCAGCGCGTTCCCTGGGGCATCAGTCGGATGCGCCCGTACCCCAGCATCTACCAGCCTGGCTACATGACCGCCGAACTCGACCACGCCAGCCAGACCACGGTCTTCCGCAACGCGCGGGGTGGCGTCGTGGAGATGGGCAAGCACGGCACCAGCAAGGGAACCGAGACCAACCCGCAGTCCACCAACCAGGACAGCCGCAACGACACCGACCACGACCAGGACAGCGAGCAGGACTGATGAGCGACGCTGGACCGGTCGCGGTCGTCACCGAAGTGGACGACGTAACCGCCGACATGGTGATCACCGAATTGAACAAGCGCGGTGTTCCGGTCGTTCGGTTCGACCTCTCCGATATCGGTGACCGGCTCTTACTGTCGGCCCGGTTCGGCGCCTGCCCGGCCTCACCAGCCGGCCACCTCCGCACCCCCTCCAGAACCACCGCCCTGGAGGGGGTGCGGTCCGTGTACTGGCGCCGTCCCACCTGGCCCCACTTCGAGAACATGGACGACCCGGACGCCCGGTTCGCGGCAGCGCAGGTCCGTCACGGCCTCGGCGGCACCCTTTACGCCCTGCCGAACTGCCGCTACGTGAACCACCCGCTCCACAACTACGGGGCCGAACACAAACCCCTGCAACTGGCCGTAGCCGAACGCCTCGGTCTCACTGTTCCGCCCACCCTGATCTCCAACGACCTGGACGCCATCCGTGCGTTCATCACCGAACGCGGTCAGGTGGTCTACAAGGCACTGCGCTGGACCCCCTACCGGCGCAGCGACGGCGTGGGTCTGACCACGTGGACCGAACCGGTCACCGCCAGCGAAGTGGACGAGAGCGTGACCGTGGTCCCGCACCTGTTCCAAGCGCGGGTCAACAAGGTCGCGGACGTGCGGGTGGTCGTCGTCGGGCCGAAAGTGTTCGCCATCCGCATCGACTCCGACTTGTTGGACTGGCGCGCGGATTACAGCGCCCTCACGTACAAGCCCGTGACCCTCCCCACCGGAGTGGAAATGGCCCTGACTGCCCACCTGGAACACTTCGGCCTTGCTTCCGGCAGCTTTGACCTGTGCATCACCCGTGACGGTGACCTCCACTGGCTGGAGCTGAACCCGAACGGCCAATGGGGTTGGCTCGAAGACGAAACCGGGCTACCAATCGCATCCGCGTTCGCTGACCTCCTGGAGCTAGGAGCCACACAGTGACCTCTCTCGACCCCGCACGCCTCCGCCGTACTTTGGCTGACCACCTCGAAGATGGCGGCGTCCTGGAAGCCCCTGCATGGCGGAAGTCCGTTGAAGACGTGCCCCGGGAGCTGTTCCTCCCGTCGTTCTTCAAGGACGGGCCCGGCCCAGACGGCATCACCCGGTACACGCCCGTCAGCCGGGATGCCGACGAGGACGAGTGGCTGTCCCTCGTCTACCGGAACGAAACCTGGGTGACCCAGATCGATGGCCGCGTCACGGCCGACATCGCCAACGGCCCGGTAACCGGCTTCCCCACCTCGTCCTCCACAATGCCCTCCACTGTCGTGGGGATGCTCGAATCCCTGGACGTGGACGAGGACATGAGCATCCTGGAAATCGGCACCGGCACCGGCTATTCAACCGGCCTCTTGTGCCACCGCCTGGGAGAGGACAACGTCACCAGCGTGGAAGTGGACCCCGCCGTATCGGAGAGGGCGGACCAATCCCTGGAGGCGGCGGGGTACTCGACATGGACCGTCACCGGTGACGGCCTCCTGGGACACCCCCGCCGCGCACCGTATGACCGGACCATCGCCACCTGTGCGGTCCGCCGCATCCCGTACGCCTGGGTCAGGCAGACCAAGCCCGGCGGGATCATCCTCGCCACAGTGGGCCCCAGCGCCTGGTCCTACGGCACCGGCCTGGCGAAACTCACCGTCAAGGACGACGGCACCGCAGAGGGCCGGATCATCGGCCGAACCTCGTTCATGCCCGCCCGAGCGGAGGCGGCGGTCCCATTCTCCGGAGACCTCTCCGCCCGCGCGGCCTACGCCGACACCGAGCGGAAGACCAGCCTCTCCCCCGACGTACTGAACGACTGGATGCCCGCGTTCCTGGCCCAGCTCGCCGCGCCGGGGGCCCAGCTCGTGCGTGCCGTCAGCGACAGCCGAGAGACCGTGTACCTGCTCGACACCGGCCGCGAAGCGTTCGCCGCGCTCATCGCAGATGGAGACGAGTGGACCGTACGGCAGGGCGGGCCAGTGGCCATCTGGGACGCCATCGAAAGCGCGCTTACCGCCTGGCAGGACGCAGGCGAACCGGACATCAGCACTGTCCGCCTGGAGGTCAGCCCCGAGGCACACGCCTACTGGATCGGCGGCCAGCAGATCACCACTGATGCCCGCTCCTACTGGATCGGTGAGAAACCGGCCCTCCGCTGGAAGCACCAGCACCAGCCGCTGAGCCGCTGACCGCGCACCATCCCTGACCGGCCCCGGTCGTCCGCACCCCCGTGGCGGATGGCCGGGGCCTTTGCGTGTGCCTGGCCTACTCCGCCGTACCCAGCTTGACCAGCGCGTCATCCGTCAGCCGGTTCACGGTCCACTCCGACATTGACACCGCTCCGAGTGATCGATAGAACTCCACGGCAGACAAATTCCAGTCCAGGACAGACCATTCGAGCCGCTCATAGCCGCGCTCCACACAGATCCGCGCCAGCTCCGTCAGCAGCGCCTTGCCGTATCCGCCGCCGCGCCGCTCCGGACGGACGTACAGGTCCTCCAGATACAGGCCGTGGACCCCACGCCACGTCGAGAAGTTCAAGAACCACAGCGCGAAGCCGACCGCCTCTCCGTCCTCCGCCTCCGCGATGTGCGCGAACGCCGCCGGCCGCTCTCCGAACAGCGCCTCACGAAGCTGCGCCTCGGTCGCCCGCGCCTCGTCCAGGGCCTTCTCGTATTCGGCCAGCTCCCGGATCATCGCGTGGATCACCGGGACATCGGCCTCTGTGGCAGTACGAATCATGAGCGCAGCCTGCCCGCTCCGCTCCTACCGTGCCAACAGCGACCGAGCGATGGACTCCTGGACCGGATCCGGCGTCCGCTCTCCGTCACGCATCCGCCACAGGCTGTTCCGCAGCACCCGCCCCAGCGTCAGCGTCCAGGCCCGCGCGCGCTCCCGGTCCAGGCCCAGCACCTCCGTCATCAGATCGAAGCGCCACCGCGTCCCGGCCGCGTCGAAACGGTTGTGCAGCGCCGGCAGCAGCTCGAATCCCGGATCTCCCGCCAGCGGCTTCGGATCGATCGCCAGCCATGGCTCCCGGTCCGCCGCCAGCACATTCCCGGCCTCGCCCAGGCACTTCGACTGTGTTTCCGCCGACTCCGCCGGAATGTCCATCACGCGCGGATCCTACGACCGTGCGTGAATCTGCCCATGCGCCGCATTTCTCCCAAGATCCGCGCCTGGATCACCAGCGCGCCCGGCACCTACCTCTGGCTGGCCGCACTCTTCGTCACCACCGTCGCACTCCACCGCATGTCACCCGAGTTCGAACGGGAACTCCTGCTCCAGCACTCCACCAATATTCACGAACTCTCCGTCGACCCCGTCCGCGTCCTCATCACCAGCGCCTTCTGGATCGACGGCGGCACCTGGCTCCCGTATGTCCTGCTCTACACCGCGCTCCACGCGCCCGCCGAACGCTGGCTCGGCACGCCTCGCTGGCTCGGCGTCGCCGCCCTCGCCCATATCGGCGCCAGCCTCATCAGCGAAGGCGTCCTCGGCTGGGCCATCCACCACGGCCACGCGCCGCAATCCGCCGTCAACACCCTCGACGTCGGCGTCAGCTACGCCCTCGCCGGTATCGCCGGCATCCTCATCTACCGCGTTCCCCGCCCCTGGAATCTGCCGTACACCACCGCCGTCCTCGTCTTCTACGGCACACCTCTCCTCGCCGGCCGCACCTTCACCGACCTCGGACACCTCACCGCCGCACTCATCGGCCTCGCCTGCTACCCGCTCACTCCGGCCCACGGCCCACGCCAAAACCTCGACAAAGGTACGGAGAGCGGTGTACGAACACCCTCATGACCAGCACGATCAACGGCGGTATCTCCTTCTGGTACGCGCAGGACGGCATCCCCGCACCACGGGAACCTCTGCCCGGCGACGCCACCGCCGACGTGTGCGTCGTCGGCGGCGGCTACACCGGCCTCTGGACGGCCTACTACCTCAAAAAGGCCGTCCCCTTCCTCAACATCACCGTCCTGGAGAGCAAGTTCTGCGGCTACGGAGCCTCCGGACGCAACGGCGGCTGGCTCTACAACGGCATCGCGGGCCGTGACCGCTATGCCCGGCTGCACGGTCACGACGCCGCCGTACGCCTCCAGCGGGCCATGAACGACACCGTCGCCGAAGTCATCCGCACCGCCGCCGCCGAGAACATAGCCGCCGACATCCACCAGGGCGGCGTCCTGGAAGTCGCCCGCACTCCCGCCCAGCTCACTCGCCTCAAAGCCTTCCACGCCGTCGAAACAGCCTTCGGCGAGACCGACCGGATCCTGTGCGGCGCCCGCGAAACCGCCGACCGCGTCCGCGTCACCGGAGCCGTCGGATCGAGCTGGACCCCGCACGGCGCCCGGCTGCACCCCGTCAAACTGGTCAAAGGACTCGCGGCCGCCGTCGAGGCACTCGGCGTCACCATCCACGAATCGACACCTGTCACCGAGATCAGACCCAAACACGCCGTCACGCCGTACGGCACCGTCCGCGCGCCCTACGTCCTGCGCTGCACGGAAGGCTTCACGGCGGCGCTCAAAGGCGCCCGCCGCACCTGGCTTCCCATGAACTCCTCGATGATCGCCACCGAACCCCTGTCCGACGACATCTGGGACGCCATCGGCTGGGACGGCCGCGAAACCCTCGGCGACCTGGCCCACGCCTATATGTACGCCCAGCGCACCGCCGACAACCGCATCGCCCTCGGCGGCCGTGGCCACCCGTACCGCTACGGCTCGAAAACCGACAACGACGGCCGCACCCAGGCCGCCACCGTCGAAGCCCTCCGCGACCTTCTCGTCCGCTTCTTCCCCGCCACCGCCGGAGCCCGCGTCGACCACGCCTGGTCCGGCGTCCTCGGCGTTCCTCGCGACTGGTGCGCCACCGTCACCCTGGACCGCACCACCGGCCTCGGCTGGGCCGGCGGCTACGTCGGCTCCGGCGTCGCCACCGCCAATCTCGCCGCGCGCACCCTGCGCGACCTGATCCAGCAGGACTCCGGCCAGGCCGGCGCCACCGAACTCACCACCCTGCCCTGGGTCAACCACAAGGTGCGCACATGGGAACCCGAGCCCTTCCGCTGGCTCGGCGTCCACGGCATGTACGCGGCCTACCGCACCGCCGACCGCCGCGAATCGACGGCCGCGACCGCCGACACCAGCCGCATGGCCCGCGCCGCCAACCGCGTCTCGGGCCGCTGACCGCCGGACGGTACGCGCGTACGGTGGCGAGGCGCGGCGCCCACGCCGAGTGCCGGCCGGTGATCGCGTGAGGTGCGCGGGTCCGTGGCCGGCGCACCTACGCCGGCTGAGGTGTCAGTTCCTGTTCGGCCCAGACGGTTTTGCCGTCCGCCGTGTACCGCGTGCCCCGCCGGTGGGACATCTGAGCCACCAGGAAGAGGCCCCGGCCGTCCTCGTCGGTGGTCCGGGCGTGCCGCAGGCGCGGGACGCTGTTGCTGGTGTCGTGCACCTCGCAGGTCAGAAGCTGATGCCGGATCAGGCGCAGGCCGATGGGGCCGGTGGCGTGGCGGATGGCGTTGGTGACCAGTTCGCTGACGATCAGTTCGGTGGTCGTGGCCAGATCCTGGAGTCCCCACTGTGTGAGCTGGCGGAGGGTCAGGGACCGGGCGGTACTGACGACGGCCGGGTCGGTCGGCAGTTCCCAGGAGACCGTCTGGCTCGGGCTGAGGGCCCGGGTCCGGGCGAGGAGCAGGGTGACATCGTCGTACGGCGCCGGTGACGGCAGCGAATCGACCACGGTCGAGCACAGGTCTTCCAGCGGTAGGCCGGGCTGTGCCAGGACGGCGCCGAGGCGGTGCATCCCGGTGTCGATGTCCTGGTCGCGGGTCTCGACGAGGCCGTCGGTGTAGAGCGCGAGCGTGCTTGCCTCGGGCAGTTCCAGCTCCACGGCCTCGAAGGGCACCAGGCCGAGGCCGAGCGGTGTTCCCGCCGGAAGGTCGGCGAAGCTGACCTGGCCGTGCGGGCCGATGATCGCGGGCGGTGGATGGCCGGCCCGTGCCATCGCGCAGCGCCGGGTGACCGGGTCGTAGACGACGTAGAGGCAGGTGGCTCCGAGGAACGCGGTGGCCGTGCCGTTGTCGTCGACGTCCTCTCCGATGAGACGGATGGCCAGGTCGTCGAGGTGGGCCAGCAGTTCGTCGGGCGGCAGGTCCATGTCCGCGAGCGTGTGTACGGCGGTGCGGAGCCGGCCCATGGTCGCCGCGGCGTTGATGCCGTGTCCGACCACATCGCCGACGACCAGTGCGACCCGGGCCCCGGACAGCGGGATCACGTCGAACCAGTCGCCGCCCGCGCCATGGCGGCTGTCGGCGGGCATGTAGTGCGAGGCGACGTCGACGGCGGTCCCGCCGGCGAGGCGCTGCGGCAGCAGATTGCGCTGGAGCGCGAAGGCCGTGGCGCGTTCGCGGGTGTACCGATTGGCGTTGTCCAGCGACAGCGCGGCCCGGTTGACGAGTTCCTCGGCGAGGAGCAGATCGTCCTCCTCGAAAGGCACCGGGTCCTCCGTACGTGCGAAGACCGCCACACCCAGGATCCGGCCACGCGCGTGGATCGGCACGTACATACAGGAGTGCATCCCGGACTCGTGGATCTTCTCCGCCCGTGCCGGGTCCTGGCCGAGCCACGACCCGGGAGAGATGTCCATGACCGGTTCCAGGCGGGACTTCCCGGAGGACAGGACGCGGGCGAACGGCGAGGCCGGCGGGACGAAGACCTCCGCGCCCCGTTCCCACAGGGCCTCCGGCGCTCCCGGGCGGACCGATGCCACGCCGGCCCGGCAGACCACCGGGACGCGCCCGCCCGTCGGCCCCGGCCGGACCGGCGGCTCCTCACCGAGCGGGACCGACACCGTGAGGTCGACGGCGGCGAAGTCGGCGAGGAGCGGTACCGCGAGGTCGGCCAGCTCCTGCCCGGTCCGCATGACGTCCAGAGTGGTGCCGATCCGCGTGCCGGCATCGTTGAGGATCGCCAGACGCTCGCGGGCCCGCTCTCTGCGGGTGACGTCCACCCACATGGCGCATACGCCCAGCGGCTGGCCGTCCGCGTCCTCCAGGCGGAAGAAGGAGACGGAGAAGGCGCGTCTGCGGTGGCGGTCCACCGGCAGCCAGGCCCAGAACTCGAAGTCGATCACCGGGCTGCCGGTGTGCAGCACGCGCCACATGATGCCTTCGGCCGCCTCGGCCTCGGCGACGCCGGGCAGCGACTCCGTCAGCCGGCGGCCCAGTCTCTCTTCGCGAGGGATGCCGTCCTGCTGCTCCAGGACATCGTTCACCCAGGTGCAGCGGAGATCCAGATCGCGGACGATGACTCCGATCGGCGCACCGGCCAGCATTGACTCCAGTCCACTCGCCGCGCCCGGCGGGACGCCGGGCGTACCGGACACCGAGACCAGCCAGGACGTCTTTCCGTCCGCTCCGGACAGCGGCGAGACCCGCAGGCACATATCGATCCGGTGACCGTCTCGGTGGCGAAGCGCCGCACGACCGGACCAGCCGCCGCGGGTCCGGCACTCTTGCGCCGCCAGTGCTTTCAGCAGGTGCTCCGCGGTAAACAGCAGGGCTCCGGCCGGCCGGCCCATCACCTCCTCGGCCGAGTAACCGGTCAGCCTCTCGGCGGCGGGCGTCCAGCCGGCCACCGCTCCTCCCTCGTCCACGACCGCTGTAGCCGCGCCGTCCGTCCGCATGTCGGGGAACACGCGCTCAGGGTTGTCCACCATGGCCATCCCGCCTGCGAGGTACCTCCCGTACGGCCGGCGTCGTTCCAGCCGTACGGTCAAGCCGGTCGACTCATATTGTATACACAAAGGTATAATTGATACTTTAACATGTTTTATGTCTTGTATGCGGCCGTCGGGGGCGGTGACGGCGACCGATCCCTGAGGCGCGCGCGTCGGCTCGTCAGTGCTCATGATCGACAATTCCGACCTCGCGCCACCGCGTGGCGGACCCCGGCGCGCGCGGCCGGTCGACTCATGCGGTGACCTTGGCGATGAACGCGGCGACATTCGCGACGGTCCGCTGGATCTTCTCCTCCACGGTGAGCGACTCGGGAAGCCGCGCGCCGACGCCCGCGTCCTTCTTGCCCCGCACATACAGCGAGCAGGCGAGGTCGCTGCATATGTAGGCGCCCACGGAGTTTCCCTGCTGCCCGGCCTTGCCTGCCTTCGCGGCGACCATGAGCGAGACGCCTCCGGTGTGCATGGTCACGCACATCGAGCACATGCTGCGCCGCGTCTGCCAGGAAGTGCCACTGGGACAGCGCAGCGCGAGCGCCACCGGGCGGCCGTCCAACTCGGTGGCGAGGTAGGCCCGGTCAGGGGCCTGTGGGTCCCGCCAGCCGAGGAAGTCCAGGTCGTCCCAGGGCCGCTCGGCCAGGTCGCGCGGGATAGACAGGCGCTTCGTCTCGCCTTTGGTGCAGTTCACGAACGCGGCGCGGATCTCTTGCTCAGTCAGCGGTTTCATGAATGGCAGGCTAGTTTGCCTAAAACTATTAGGCAAATGCATAATGGTGATCGCTGAATGAGAGGAAGATTATGGCGAGAGCAGGACTGACTCCGGAACGTCTGACCCGGGCCGGTGCGGAGCTGGCTGACGAGGTCGGCTTCGACCAGGTGACCGTCTCGGCGCTCGCCCGGAGGTTCGATGTCAAGGTCGCGAGTCTCTACTCGCACCTGAAGAACTCCCAGGACCTCAAGACGAGGATCGCCTTGTTCGCGCTGGAGGAACTCGCGGACCGGGTCGGCGCCGCCCTGGCCGGACGCGCCGGCAAAGACGCCCTGGCCGCCTTCGCGGATGCCTACCGCGACTACGCCCGGGAGCATCCCGGTCGCTACGCCGCCGCCCGCCTCAGGCTCGACCCCGAGACGGCGGCCGCCAGCGCCGGGGTGCGGCACGCACAGATGACGCGGGCGATCCTGCGCGGCTACGACCTGACGGAGCCGGACCAGACGCACGCGGTCCGGATGCTGGGCAGCGTCTTCCACGGCTACGTCAGCCTGGAGATGGCCGGAGGCTTCAGCCACACCGCCATCGACTCGCAGGAATCCTGGGCCTGGATCCTGGACTCCCTCGACGCACTGCTGCGCAACCGCACCACGCCTTGACCAGCGGGAGCCGCGCCGCCGAGCGGGCCGCCGTACCGCGCACCGGCGCACCTGAACCGTCCGGAAACTTTGATCAACAGGCTGGGACAATGAACACTGAGCGCGACTGGATCACCACACCTGTCACCACGGACATCCTGCGCGGTTTCCTCGACGTGGAACCGACCGCGCACGGCCTGCTGCCGCATCGGCTGCCCGCGCGGGCTCGTCGGCAGATCCCGGACGACCAACTGGCCGTGGCCGAGGCGCAGCCCTCCGGCGTGCGCCTGGCATTCCGTACCCGGGCCACCACCGTCGAACTGGACACGCTGCCCACCAAGCGGGTGTACCAAGGCTTCCCACCTCCGGCGGACGGTGTGTACGACCTGCTGGTCGATGGCCGTCTCGCCGCCCAGGCCACCGTGCCCGGCGGTAACGTCCGCACGATCACCGACATGGTCACCCAGTCCGCCGAACTGTCCGAGGGACCTGCCGGCACCGCCCGGTTCACCGATCTGCCGGCGGGTGACAAGGACGTCGAGATCTGGCTTCCGCATACGGAGATCACCGAGCTGATCGCCCTGCGCACCGATGCCCCGGTCGAGCCGGCGCGGGACAGCGGGCGCAGGGTGTGGCTGCACCACGGCAGTTCCATCAGCCACGGCTCGAACGCCGCCCATCCGACCGCCATCTGGCCGGCCCTGGCCGCGGCCCGGGGCGGCGTGGAGCTGGTCAACCTCGGGTTCGGCGGCAGCGCGCTGCTCGACCCGTTCACCGCCCGTGCGATGCGGGACACCTCCGCGGACCTGATCAGCCTCAAGATCGGCATCAATGTCGTCAACGCCGACGTGATGCGCCTGCGCGCCTTCACTCCCGCGGTACACGGCTTTCTCGACACCATCCGCGAGGGGCATCCGACGACGCCGCTGCTGGTCGTGTCTCCCCTCCTGTGCCCGGTCCAGGAGGACACTCCCGGCCCTCTCGCGCCCGACTTCGACGGCGAGACCTTGCGGTTCAAGGCCACGGGCGATCCAGCCGAACGCGCCGCCGGGCGCCTGACGCTCAACGTCATCCGCGACGAACTCGTCCGGATCGTCGGACAGCGGGCGGCCGACGACCCGCACCTGCACTACCTCGACGGCCGTGACCTTTACGGCGAGACGGACTACGCCGAATTCCCGCTGCCCGACGAGGTCCATCCCGATCCCGCGGGCCACCGCCGCATCGGCGAGAACTTCGCGCGGCTCGCGTTCGGCGACGGCGGCCCCTTCGCCGCCAAGACCGGCTGACCACATCGCGACCACGCGGACCGCGACGGCTCCCGTTTGCTGTCTCCGTCCGCTGTTGTCTCCGTCCGCGCGATCCGGACGCGGTCGCGTGGGACGGTGACGACGGCGGTCACGAGATCTGACACCGTGTCCGGTGACATCAGCGCCGGAGTGCGGTCCGCCGCCTCATGCCGCGCGGAGGCAGAAGGGGTGCCCGGCCGGGCTGGCATAGACCCGGGAGCCGGTAGCCGGAGAGGCGGCGACACCGCTTTCGGGCGTGAGGCGACGCGCTCCGGCGGCGACCGCCAGATGATCCGCCGCCTCCAGAATCACCTGCTCACGGCAGGCTCCGTGGCAGGCGAGATCCGTACCGACATCGACGGCAGGACTCTCCTGCGCGCGATGGGCGGCGTCTGCAACCTGCGTGCCACGAAAGGCTGGCGCGAGGACGCCGCACGGATAACGGCGCTCCTCTTCGACGGCCTGCGATACCCCGCCGACCTCACAGCGGCCCGGGCCTGAGCTCGCGGAAGCACTCTCAGAGACCCACGTCGGCCGGCCGCCTGCTGCGGAGTGGGGAGACTTGAGCTGGTAGTGGTTCGCCGGGATAAGGCGGCGTGGGCAACGGCGCGGCCCCGCGCTGTCTCTCAGTCCTCGCTGTCTCTCAGTCCTCGAAGACGAGCACCATCCGGCCTCGCACGCCGCCGGCCTCCAGCCTGCGGTGGGCCGTGGCGGCCTCCCCCGGTGGCAGCGTCTCGGCCACCCGGGGGGTGAGCGTCCCCTCTTCCACGTACTCGCGCAACGTGTCGAGTCCCGCAGCGGCATCGGCGTAGGCGCTGACCATCACCGTGTGCAGCGAGATGCCGCGTCCAGGCTGCCCGTCCCAGTACCGGAAGGTGGCCATCCCTCCGCCGTCCTTCACGGCCGGGGCGGCCTGCTCGTTCTGGGCGGCGCAGTCGGCGAGCGCGTCCACACCCCCGCCGGTCGCGTTCCGCATCGCCTCCGCCACCTTCGGGCCGCGCGGCACAACGTGGTGCGCGCCCAGTTCGCGTACCAGCGCGGCGTCGGTGTCGGACGCGTCGGCGACGACGCGCAGCCCTGACGCCACGGCGAGCTGAACGAGGTAGCCGCCCACCGCGCCGGCGGCGCCTGTCACCCCAAGCGTCTCCCCGGGTGCGAGATTCAGCTGGTCCAGCGCCATGAGGGCGGTGAGGCCGTTCATGGGCAGGGTGGCAGCGGCGGAGAAGTCCGAACCCTCGGGGACGGCCGCGATCGCGTGCTCGGACACCACGACTTGCTCCGCGTACGCGCCGTGGGGGCCCTGCGGGACGACGAGCGCCATGACGGCATCACCCACACGCCAACGTGTCGCGCCGGGGCCCACTTCGTCGATCACCCCGGCAGCCTCCATCCCGGGGACCAGCGGGAAGCGGGGTTCTTCCCCGGCGGTGAGGAAGAGGCCGGTACGGACCGCGGTGTCGGCGGCATTGACGGCTGCCGCCCTGACCCTGACGCGTACCTCGCCGCTCCCGGCCCGCGGCGCCGGGAGCTCGACGAGCTCCAGCACATCGGGACCACCGAGCCGATGCAGTGCGACGGCTTTCATACGATCAATACCTCCTGTGTGTACCGTGCGCCTCCGGGTGCCGCGCGCCTCGGGACGCGCCCCGCCGCGTACGACGCCGGACCCGGGAACGGGCCCTGCGACGATGGTCCTGGTATGACACTGGTGTGAAGGCAAGCCGGGCTCTGGACGGCTGCCGGAAGGAGGCGCGGTGCTGATCGGGGAACTGGCGGACGCCACCGGAGTACCGGCCCGTCTGCTGCGCTACTACGAGGAGCAGGGCCTGCTCCGCCCGGAGCGAACGGAGAGCGGATACCGGGAGTACGACCCGTCCGCGGTGGTGCGGGTACACCAGATTCGTGGCCTGCTCGATACGGGTCTGCCGACGCGTATCATCCGCCCCATCCTGCCGATTCTCGATCGGAGCGCGGACGGGCTGGTCAGGCCGGCGGACCTCCCACAGGAGGTCGTCGACCTCCTGGAAGAGGAAGCCGCCCGGCTCCGGGAGCGCGTCGCCCGTCTCAGCCGTGACCTGGAGTCCATCGAGATCTGCCTGAAAGCGGTGCCGCCCCGTCCCGCTCCGTAGGCACACCGCGGGTCGGGCACCCGGATGAGTGTCCCAGTAATCGGTTCACTCAGCGACGGCGCGGCGCTGCTCGGACCTCGACCCACCGCGGAGGCCGCGCCCCCGCACCGTCCGTCCTATCCGAGCCCTCTACTGCGCCTGGCTCGCGAAAACCCCACCTGGGGAAACCGGCGCCTACAAGGCGAACTGCCCATCCTGGGAATGAGAGTAGCCACATCGGCCGTCTGGGAAATCCTGCGAGACGCTGGAATCCCCCGACCCCTGCGCGGGCCTCGACTCACCTGGGCGAACTTCCCACGCTCGCAAGCCGACGCGCTTCTGGACCACCCGCCTGTCCGGAGCCCGGCTGTACGTACTCGCGGTGATCGAGCACGTCAACCGACGGATCCGGATCCCGGACGCCACCGCGCACCCAGCCTCGGCCTGGGTAAAGCAGGCGGCGAATAACCTCCGCTCGACGCGATACCTCACCTCAGAGGCAGGACCGGCCGTCCCCGCCACCGGCCACGCCAACCACACCGCGAACCGCCGGCGAGCGCAGCGGTACAACGCCACCGCGGGCCACCCTCTCCGAGGGCGGTCCTGCCTCGCTGGGGGGTGGACTGCGCCGGGGCCGGGCCGCAGATGCCCGGCTAGAGTTCGTTTCGTTGCAAAGACAACAGAATTACACCAGGGGGCGGGATAAATGAGGCACATCCGGGCCGGGGCGTGGGCGGGGATCACCTTCGCCGTGCTGGCCGTGACCTCCGCGTGCGGCGCGGAAGCCGTGAGAAAGACCGCTGACGCTGTCGGCCACGCCGACGCGGTCATGGGGGCGCTGACCCGCGCATCGGACAAGGCGTCGAAGCTCGGTTCGGCCGAGGTCGAGACGACGACGGTGATCGTCGCGGCCGGTGGCAAGCCGGTATCCATGAACGGCACCTACTCCTGGGGCGGC
Source organism: Streptomyces sp. AK02-01A (assembly GCF_033795305.1). NCBI lineage: Bacteria > Bacillati > Actinomycetota > Actinomycetes > Kitasatosporales > Streptomycetaceae > Streptomyces > Streptomyces sp. AK02-01A. The sequence goes on along the minus strand of NZ_JARBAE010000030.1, from coordinate 13,233 downwards.
GGCGCCGCGCTCGACGTCGAGATGGACACCGCGAACGCGCAGATGCAGGCTCTCCAGGATGACCCCACGCTGACGATGAAGATGGTCGACGGGGCGTACTACTACGAGGTGGACCCGCAGCCCAGTGGCCCGCTCAAGGGCAAGCACTGGATGCGCATCGACGTCTCCGCCGTGATGGGGGAGGCGGGCGCGAACAGCGTCGCGGACAACGCCGACCCGACGGCGGGTCTGCGCTACATCGGGGCCGCGAAGGACGTGAAGAACCTCGGCGAGGAGACCGTCCACGGCAAGAAGGCCACCCACTACCGGGGGAGCGTCGGCGCGCAGCAGATCAACGCGTCCGGCCTCACCGCTCAGGAGAAGAAGGCCGCCGTCAACTCCCTGAAGGCAAGCGGCGGGAAGATAAGCCTCGACATCTGGGTCGACGGAAAGGATCTGCCCGCGCGCGTGAAACAGAGCGGCGGCGGGATGACAGTCACCATGGACTTCCTGAAATTCGGTGGCATCAAGCCGATTACCGCTCCGCCGGCTGCTGACACGGGCGACCTCACTGCCGAGGTCAAAAAGCAGCGCGATCAGTCGCTGGGCCAGTGAGATATTGACGCGCGCCGAGGTGGCCCAGCCGTCGGAATGATGCTGTTGGCCCATTCGGGCCCGCGCGTGACGTCGGATCCCAAGGCAGGGTGTGCTTCTGAGATCCGACGTTGCCCTCGTGGACGTTGTCGTACGGGGCGGGTGCCCATGCCTACGCAGCCGAAGGATCTCTCGATGGTTCGATCCTTCAGCCGGTCCGGGAACCGGCCTGCTGACGCCCGCGGCCGCGAGGCTCGGCTCGGCTCGGCTCGGCTCGGCTCGGCGGGATCGTCACAGCCACACCAACTCGCAAGTCGACTTCCCCGTCATGTTTTTCGCGGTCCTGCGATGGGGCCGCTGGCCTCCGGGCCCGGTATGACTGTTTCCCCCTGTCGAAGGGATGGCCTGGGGGGTGTCACCGGGCCCGAGGGGTGCCGTTGGAGACGCTGATGGGAGGGACCCCAGCTTGGAGCGCGTCCTCGGGCCCCGCCTGGACCACCAGACCGTCACCTGGCTCCTCGAACGCCACGGCTCCCCGGCCGCCCTGCGGAGAGCCAGCCGCCCCAGACTCGTCGAAGTGATCCGGCCCAGGGCCCCGCGCATGGCAGGGCGGCTGATCAACGAGGTCTTCGACGCGCTCGACGAACAGACCGTCGTCGTTCCCGGGACCGGCACCCTCAAGGCGAGCTTCTGGGCGTCTCCGATCTCCAAGACTCCTCCAGCGTCGGTACAGCAAAAGCTACCCAGTCGACCGGAACGAGGAGTCCTAGCAACGATGGGCATCCGCTTCTTGCCCGTCCCCCAGAACCACACTGAGGCCGGCTGAACCCTTACAGGCAGCCCTGCTTGGCGACCCTTGTGGGAATGGAACAACGACAAAGCAGTCGGCGAGATGCCTCTGAGCATCCTCTTGGCCAACGCCGTGCACGCCCCTTGCCCGTTTGGCCACCAGTCGGCCACCGGAGGGCGCGCGGCCGGGCTCCAGAGCTCACGCAGCACGGAAAGTAAGGTCACAGAACAATAAAAAGGCCAGGTCACGGGCTACGCGACCTGGCCTTCCACAGAGCCCCCTGTCGGATTCGAACCGACGACCTACGCATTACAAGTGCGTTGCTCTGGCCATCTGAGCTAAGGAGGCATTTCATGCACGTCAAAGCCACGCGCGAAGGTTCTGACACTCTACACAGCGCCCGGCCGCCCCAGCCACCGAAGTTGTGCGTCTCCGGAGAGGTCGCGAGTGCGCCGCGCCGGCCCGGGTCGGAACCGGGTCAGAAATGTCACCGTCCCCGGACTACTGACAGATCCCTGATCCGGGAGTACCGTCACCTCCAGTTCACCCAGGTGGACTAGACCCTTCTTCCGCCCTCCGGCGGGAGACCCATTCCTTTACTCGGATCGTCCGGCACGTTCCTGCCGGTGAGGGGAAGACAGCGCCATGGCAACTGTTTCGTTCGACAAGGCAACCCGTATCTACCCGGGTTCCACCAAGCCCGCCGTCGATCAGCTTGAGATCGAGATCGCGGACGGCGAGTTCCTCGTGCTGGTCGGGCCCTCCGGCTGTGGCAAGTCGACCTCCCTGCGCATGCTCGCGGGTCTTGAGGACGTCAACGGCGGCTCCATCCGCATCGGTGACCGCGATGTCACGCACCTGCCGCCGAAGGACCGGGACATCGCCATGGTGTTCCAGAACTACGCGCTGTACCCGCACATGTCGGTCGCCGACAACATGGGCTTCGCGCTGAAGATCGCCGGTGTGAACAAGGCCGAGATCCGCAAGAAGGTCGAAGAGGCCGCGAAGATCCTCGACCTCAGCGAGTACCTGGACCGCAAGCCGAAGGCGCTCTCCGGTGGTCAGCGCCAGCGTGTGGCGATGGGCCGCGCCATCGTGCGTGAGCCGCAGGTGTTCCTCATGGACGAGCCGCTGTCGAACCTCGACGCCAAGCTCCGTGTCTCCACCCGTACGCAGATCGCGTCGCTCCAGCGCCGTCTCGGCATCACCACGGTGTACGTGACCCACGACCAGGTCGAGGCCATGACCATGGGTGACCGGGTCGCGGTCCTCAAGGACGGTCTGCTGCAGCAGGTGGACTCGCCGCGCAACATGTACGACCGCCCGGCCAACCTCTTCGTCGCCGGCTTCATCGGCTCCCCGGCCATGAACCTGGTCGAGGTGCCGATCATCGACGGCGGTGTGAAGTTCGGCAACAGCGTCGTCCCGGTCTCCCGTGAGGCGCTCGCCGCCGCCGCGGAGAAGGGCGACAAGACCGTCACGGTCGGCGTCCGCCCGGAGCACTTCGACATCGCGGTCGACGGCGACGGCGGTGCGCTCTCCAAGGACGCCCCGGCCGGTCTGGCCGTGACCGTCAACGTCGTCGAGGAGCTGGGCGCCGACGGTTACGTCTACGGCACCGCCGACCTCGGCAGCGAGAAGAAGGACCTCGTGGTCCGCGTCAACGGCCGCGCCGTGCCGGAGAAGGGCGCCAAGCTGCATGTCGTGCCGCAGGCCGGCGAGACGCACGTCTTCTCCACGTCGACGGGCGAGCGCCTCACCGACTGACAGCCTTCGGCCGGTTCAAACCACTGACGCGCCCGCGTCGGACAACGGCGCGAAATCGTCCGCACGGCCCCGCACTCCGGTGCGGGGCCGTTTGCGTCTGTCGACAAATACCCTGACACACTGGCCATTTCGGACAGGGGTCGTCCACGCTCAATTCGAAAAGACCTATCGAACCATCCCTCGGGCGAGTGACTAAATGTCGCCAAATCATCACTGGCCGCTACGCTCGCTGCGTGACCCACACTGCCCGCCGTATCGGCCGAACTCTTGCTTTCGTACTGCCCGTCGTCCTGGTGCTCTCCGGGACCCTCGCGGTCGCCCGTGTTCCGTGGGCGTCCGGCAACTCCGAGTCGCAGATCCTGACCGCTTCCTCGGACACCGCCTCGGTCCGGGCCAAGTCCCGTACCCCGCAGGACATTCTGCGCGACAAGCTGCTCGCGGAACTCCAGGAGAAGGACCCGGGGATCGCTCTGACGCATCTCCAGCGCCAGGTCGAGGAGCGTCCGTCGCTCGCCAGGCACTGCATGTCGATCGCCCGCGCCCTGGGCCGCGCCGCCGTGGCGACGTACGGTCCCACCCGCGCCCAGTCGTTCTCGCGTCCCGTGTGCGACACGTCGTTCGCGTACGGGGTGTCCCAGCAGACCGCGGGGAGCTGACCGCTTCCTCCCTGTCCGCCCCGCCTATCGTTCACGGCATGCATACGTTTCCGACGCAGGCCGTGGTCCTCGCGGGCGGCCAGGGGTCGCGGCTGCGCCCGTACACCGACGACCGTCCCAAGCCGATGGTCGAGATTCCCGGCACGGGGACCCCGATCATCGGCCATCAGCTTGCCTGGCTGGCCGCCGAGGGCGTGACCGATGCCGTCATCTCGTGCGGCCATCTCGCCGAAGTCCTGCAGGAGTGGCTGGACTCGGCCGACCTTCCGCTGCGTGTGACCACCGTGGTGGAGCCCGAGCCTCTGGGCCGTGGCGGAGGCCTCAAGTACGCCGCCGCCAGGCTGCCGGAGCCTGAGCGGCCCTGGTATGCGACCAACGGCGATATCTGGACGCGTTTCTCGCTGCGCGACATGGCGGCGTTCCACGCCGAGCGTGACGCCACGGCCACACTGGCGCTGGCCCGGCCGCGAATTCCGTGGGGCGCCGTCGAGACGGATGAGTTCGGCCATGTCCTCGACTTCATCGAGTCGCCTCCGTCGCCGTATCTGATCAACGCCGGCGTGTATGTGTTCTCCGCGGCGTTCGTCGAGCTGCTGCCGGACCGCGGCGACCATGAGCGGACGACGTTTCCGCGGCTCGCGCGTGAGCGGAGGCTGGCGGGTTTTCCGCTGCCGAACGGAGCGTACTGGCGCGCCATCGACACGGCGAAGGACCTCACGGAAGCCGCCAAGGAGCTTGGCGCCACGGCCCGCTGAGGCCGTACGAGATCCGCCGTACGAGACCGCCGTACGAGACCGCCGTACGGAGATCCGATGTACGGAGATCCGATGTACGAGATCCGCGCCACGGAGACCCGCCGTACGCGGACATGGCGACGGTCCTGAGCGCGGACGAAGGGGCGGCCTCCCTCACCGGTGGCCGCCCCTCCGTCGTCCGTACCCCGGCGTCAGCCGAGAAGGCCGCCGATGGGGTTGCTGTTGCTGCCGCCGGAGGAGGAGCCGCCGCCGGATCCGCCGCCGTCGCTGCCGCCGGATCCGCCACTTCCGTCACCCGGCCCGCCCGAGGCGGACGGTCCCTGGCTGCTGGACGGAGGCGGGGCCTGCTCGACCGGCTGCGAGGGTCCTCGGCCCGTGCCCTGGGTCTGGCTGGGCTGCTGCCGGCTCTGCCCGGCGCCGCCGGTCTCGCGGACGCTGCCCTGGCCCGGCATGGACTGCTCGGCCGAGGGACTGCCGGATCTGGTCGCGGACGGCTCGGACGGCTTGCCGCTCTTCGGGTCGTCGCTGTCGGGCGAGCCGGACGCGCGGCTGCCGCGCGGGGTCTCGGGCAGCGGCACACCGGGAAGCTGGTTGACCGGGTCGTGGTTGGGTCCCGGCACGGTGACCATGTCGGAGGACCGTACGGCGCCGCCGAGGACCGAACCGATCAGCAGGGTGAGGCCGATGACGACGGTCGCGACGGCGGCGCCGCGGCGCAGGACATGGCGCCGGAGGTCCCAGATCTCCGAGCGCGGTCCGAGCTTGCGCCAGGCCTCGCCCGCGAGACGCCCGTCGATGGAGTAGACGGGCGCGCCCGCGATGATCAGCGGCGACCAGGCGGCGAGATAGATGATGTCCGGCGCGTCGTACGCCGGGACGGTCCGCCAGCTCACGGTGAGCAGCAGCGCGGCCGACAGCAGCGCGCCGAGGCAGCCGGCGACCCGCTGCCAGAGGCCGAGGACGGTGAGTACGCCGGCCACGATCTGGAGGAAGGAGATGCTGAGGCCGGCGCCGACGGGATGGGAGAGCGCGAAGTCCCTGAGAGGTTCGGCGAGGGCCCACGGGTGCAGGGAGTTCAGCCACTTGACCATGGAGCCGCGTTCGCCGCCGTCGAAGTAGACGGGGTCGCAGAGCTTGCCCATGCCGGCGTAGATGGAGATGAAGCCGAGGAAGACGCGGAGCGGGAGCAGTACGACGCCGAGGTTCATCCGGCGGCCGGGGTAGTAGGCGTGCCGGACGGTGGCGGCGTCGGCGGCCCGGGTGCCGCCCGCCGCGTGCCGCTGCGGGCGGGACCGGTCGGCGAAGTCGGTGGTGAAGTCCCGGTCGAGGCCGAGGCCCGCGGTGTCGTACGGCTCCGGCTCCGGCAGGTCGTACGCGCCGACGGCCTGCCGCATCGGCGGCAGCAGCGGCGTGCGAGCGGTGCGGGGCCGTGCGCCGCCGACGAGCGGGGTCGGCATCGTACTGTCGTCGTCGAGGTCGAGCCGGGGGATGACCTGGGTGGCGCCGGTGTCGTAGCCCCTCTCCGGCACATCGTGGTAGGCGCCGCGCGGCCGTAGCACGGAGGAGTTCCGTACGGCCTGGAGAAGTCGGGTCGCTCCGGGATCGCCCGGCTCGGACTTGCCGCTCCAGACGACGGGGGCCCGGCGGCGCGCCGTCCCACCGGCGCCGCTCATGGCGGGAATGCGTGCGGTGCTGGGGCGCTGGGCCGATGCGAGCTTCACCCGGAAGCTGGCGTGGTTCACGATGACCTGCGCGGGATCGGAGTCCACTTTGAGCATGCTCAGCGGGGGCTGATCATCGAACCCGGGCCGGGGCGTTCTGGTGTCCACACTCATCTAACCGAGTGACTTGTGTTTAGGACACTGCCTTGACGCGCGGGAAATGTCCGAGGCCCGTCAAGATCACCAAGCAGGGCCGTTCGGGTGGTGGTTCCGGCGCGCGGCGAAGGCGCCCGAGTCCGCGGCGAGGCCCTGTCGCGGAGTCGGGCGGGCCCTGGTCAGAGCCCCGGCGGGAGCCGCGCGCGGCCTCAGACGCGGCGGCGGGACGCCTCGTACAGGACCACTCCGGCCGCGACTCCGGCGTTCAGCGATTCCGCGCCGCCCGGCATCGGGATCCGTACGCGGAAGTCGCAGGTCTCGCCGACCAGCCGGGACAGGCCCTTGCCTTCGCTGCCGACGACGATCACGACGGGACCGCCGAGGGCTTCGAGGTCGCCGACCTCGGCCTCGCCGTCCGCCGCGAGGCCGACGACCAGCAGGCCGGCCTTCTGGTACGCCTCCAGCGTGCGCGTGAGGTTGGTGGCGCGGGCGACCGGCGTACGGGCCGCCGTGCCGGCCGAGGACTTCCAGGCACCGGCGGTCATACCGGCGGCGCGCCGCTCCGGTACGACGACACCGTGGCCGCCGAAGGCGGAGACGGAGCGGACGACGGCGCCGAGGTTGCGCGGGTCGGTGATGCCGTCGAGGACAACGATCAGCGGGTCCTCGCCCTCGTCGAAGGCGGCGGCGGCGAGATCATCCGGGTGCGCGTACTCGTAGGGCGGGACCTGAAGGACGAGCCCCTGGTGGTTGAGGCCGTTCGTCATCCGGTCCAGCTCGGGCTTGGGCGCCTCCATCAGATGGATGCCGCCGCGGTCGGCCGCGAGCTGGAGCGCCTCGCGGACGCGCTCGTCGTTGTCGATGAACTGCTGGACGTAGAGGGTCGTCGCGGGCACGCCGTCGCGCAGCGCCTCGAAGACGGGGTTGCGGCCGACGACCATCTCGCTGCTGCCCTTGCCGCCGCGGCGGGCGATCTGGCGCCGGGTGGTATGCCGGGCCTTGGCGTTGGCGGCACGGTTCTGGACATGGCCCTTGCGGGCGGACGCGGGCGGCGTCGGGCCCCTGCCCTCAAGGCCGCGGCGTCGCTTGCCACCGCTGCCGACCTGCGCGCCCTTCTTGTTGGACGTGCGGCGGTTCCTGCGCTGGCTGTTTCCGGCCATGACCTACCTGTTTCGTTGCTTCTCGTTGTTTCCGGCGTGTCCGGCGTGTCAGACGTGTCAGACGTGCGTACGAGCCGTACGCGGCGTTCCTGTGTGTATCAGCGTACGTAACGGTGCCGCCCGGGCGGACCGGGCGGCACGGTCGGCGGGATCAGCGCGGGCCGAGGGTCCAGCGCGGCCCCGAGGGGCTGTCCTCGATGACGAGGCCGGTCTGCTGGAGCTGGTCCCTGATGGCGTCCGCGCTGCCCCAGTCCTTGCGGCCGCGCGCGGCCTCGCGCTGTTCGAGGACGAGCCGTACAAGGGTGTCGACGACGCCGTGGAGGTCTTCGCCGCGGTCGGCCTCGCCGGCCCAGTGCGGGTCGAGCGGGTCCAGGCCGAGGACGCCGAGCATCGCCCGCACCTCGGCGAGCCGGGCGACGGCGGCTTCCTTGTCATCGGCGGCGAGCGCGGAGTTGCCCTGGCGGACGGTGGTGTGGACGATCGCGAGGGCGCCCGGGACGCCCAGGTCGTCGTCCATGGCCTCGGCGAAGGCGGGCGGCACCTCGACGGCGGGATCGACGACTCCGCCGGCCTTCTCTGCGACGCGCTGGATGAAGCCCTCGATCCGCGCGAAGGCGGATTCGGCCTCGCGCAGCGCTTCCTCGCTGTACTCGATCATCGAGCGGTAGTGCGGCGTGCCGAGGTAGTAGCGCAGGACGATGGGCCGCCAGTGCTTGACCATCTCGGAGACGAGCACCGAGTTGCCGAGGGACTTGGACATCTTCTCGCCGCTCATGGTGACCCAGGCGTTGTGCACCCAGTACGCGGCGAAGTCGTCGCCGTACCCCTTGGCCTGCGCGATCTCGTTCTCGTGGTGCGGGAAGATCAGGTCGAGGCCGCCGCCGTGGATGTCGAAGGCGGCGCCCAGGTACTTGTGGGCCATCGCGGAGCACTCCAGGTGCCAGCCGGGACGGCCGCGTCCCCAGGGCGTCTCCCAGCTCGGCTCACCGGGCTTGGCTGCCTTCCACATCGCGAAGTCCCGCGGGTCCCGCTTGCCGGTCTCGCCTTCACCGGACGGCTGGCGCAGATCGTCGAGGTCCTGGTTGGACAGCTCCAGATAGCCGGGAAAGGACCGGACGTCGAAGTAGACGTTGCCGTCGGCCTCGTAGGCGTGGCCGCGCTCGATGAGGCCGCGCATCATCTCGGTCATCTCGGTGATGTGGCCGGTGGCGCGCGGTTCGTAGGTGGGCGGCAGGCAGCCGAGGGCGTCGTAGCCCGCGTTGAACGCGCGCTCGTTCTCGTAGCCGATGGCCCACCACGGGCGTCCCTGCGCGGCCGATTTGGCGATGATCTTGTCGTCGATGTCGGTGACGTTGCGGATGAACGTCACGTCGTAGCCGCGGTACTCGAACCAGCGGCGCATGATGTCGAAGTTCAGTCCCGACCTGATGTGCCCGATGTGCGGTGCGGCCTGCACGGTGGCGCCACACAGGTAGATCGAGACACAGCCCTGCGTGAGCGGGACGAAGTCGCGGATCTGCCGGGCGCCGGTGTCGTACAGCCGAATAGTCACCAGACAAGGGTAGTGCGCCTGGGGTAGTGCCCCGCGACCCTTTGGGCCGCGGGGACACACAAGCGTGACACTTATGGCCTCTCGGCCGTGTCATTCGTCATGCCCCGGGCATACCTCCGGCGTTGTCTCAAGGGCTGAGACATCAGATCCGGCCGACGACCTTACGCGGAGTGACACGGATGACGACGCGCTCGTTGTCCTGCGCGGAGTCCGGGTTGAACTCGGCGTACGGCTTGCCCATGTACTTGAGGGACAGCTCGTCGATCAGCTCCTGGCCTCCCTCGGTGGTGAGGGTGGCGGAGCCGCGGATCTCCGCGTAGGTGTACGGCGCGTCGACGGGCTGTACGACGACCGTCACCCGTGGGTCGCGGCGCAGGTTCTGTTCCTTGCGCCGGCCGACGGTGGTCGAGATGAGCAGTTCGTCTCCGTCGCGCTTGACCCAGACCGGCGACACCTGAGGACTGCCGTCGGGCTGGATGGTGGCGATGTTGACGAAGACCGGCCCGTCGAGGAGTTGCTTGAGCTGGTCGGAGAGTGCGGCTGCCATGGGTGCCTTCCTGCAACTGAGGCGATGGCCTCAGGCGCGGAGCCCGCGCCTGAGACCGGTGGTCACGGCTGTACCAATACCCAACGACGTCCCGCGGCCCAAGCCCCATGGAGGCATTTCGGCCTGTCAGCGCGTACGGACCAGCAGCGCCGTGGCGATGGCGGCCAGCCCTTCGCCGCGGCCGGTGAAGCCGAGCCCGTCCGAGGTGGCGGCGGAGACCGAGACGGGAGCGCCGGCGGCCTCGGAGAGGACCTTCTGCGCCTCTTCCCGCCGTTTGCCGATCTTCGGCCGGAGTCCGACGACCTGTACGGCGACATTGCCGATCGTGAAACCGGCGTCCCGCACGATCCTGGCGGCCTCCGCGAGGAGGGTGAGCCCCGGCGCTCCGGACCACTCGGGCCGGCCGGTGCCGAAGTGCGCGCCGAGATCGCCGAGGCCCGCCGCGGAGAACAGCGCGTTGCAGGCGGCGTGGGCGACGACGTCCGCGTCGGAGTGGCCGGCCAGGCCGGGGCCCTCGTTCTCCCAGCGGAGTCCGGCACACCAGAGCTCGCGGCCCTCCTCGAAGGCGTGGATGTCGGTGCCGATCCCGACGACCGGAAGCACCATGGACGGCGAAGTCGCGTCAGAAGCCATCGTTGGCCCTCCTCCGGGCGAGAACCGCCTCGGCCAGCACCAGGTCCAGCGGCCGGGTCACCTTGAACGCCTCCTCGTGGCCGGGCACCACCACGACCGGGGCGCCGAGCCGCTCGACCATACCGGCACAGTCCGTCGCGCCCTCACCCACCGCCGGCACGGTCCGGTGGGCGCGCTGGAGCGTGTCGCGGTCGAAGCCCTGCGGCGTCTGTACGGCGCGCAGCAGGGCCCGGTCCGGCGTGGCGACGACCGGTTCCGGCTCACCCTTCGCCCGGGGCTCGACCTGCTTGACGGTGTCCGCGAGGGGCAGCGCGGGCACGACGGCCGGCGCTCCGTCGCGTACGGCCTCGACGACGGCGTCCACGGTGTCGACGGGCACGAGCGGGCGGGCCGCGTCGTGGACGAGGACGGTGGTGATGCCGTCGGGGAGGGCCTCGACGCCGAGTCGTACGGATTCCTGGCGGGTCTCTCCGCCGGGCACGACGAGATAGTCGGTGCGCTCGGGCAGCGCGTGTTCGTCGAGGAGGTTCTTCACCTCGGCGGCGCCGTCCGGCGGCGCGACCACGACGACGAGCGAGACCGCGCGGGAGGCGGCCATCGCGCGGACGGCGTGGACCAGCATCGGTGTGCCGCCCAGCGCCCGGAGCGCCTTGGGGGCGCCCGGGCCGAGCCGTACTCCCCGGCCTGCTGCGGGGATCACCGCGGCGGTGCGGTGCGGACTGGCTTGGTCTGACATCGGTTGCACTCCGGCAGGTTTGTTTCCTCGGCCGACATGGGTATGGCCCCTGCGTGCCTGGCGCGACGCCTTGACCGGACCCTTCCGTGACACATGGTTGAGGCGGGCCGCGCGGGCAGCCGGGCCGGGCTCGCCGTAACCGGAACACGGTATCGGCGGGACGGCGCGGATATCTGGACAGCGCGGGATATCGGTTGTGCCGAATGCGCCGATGTGTACGGGAGATGTGCACAGAATGTCGGCCGGGATGCGGGTATACGGACATGCCGCAGCGCCCGGCGACACAGCTTTTCCTTATTGCTGGTCAGCGGGCACCGCGGCATTCACTGCGTTGTACGACACGCGCTGCTGGAATGGCAGCGTCATGATTCAGGACGCGAGGACCTCGTCGAGCAGAGCCTCGGCCTTGTCTTCATTCGTGTTCTCCGCGAGAGCCAGCTCGCTGACAAGAATCTGCCGCGCCTTGGCGAGCATGCGCTTCTCACCTGCGGAGAGTCCGCGCTCGCGCTCCCGACGCCACAGGTCGCGAACCACTTCAGCGACCTTGATGACATCGCCGGAGGCGAGCTTCTCCAGATTTGCCTTGTATCGACGGGACCAGTTCGTCGGCTCTTCGGCGTAAGGCGCTCTGAGCACCTCGAAGACCCGGTCCAGCCCGTCCTGACCGACCACATCGCGTACGCCGACGAACTCCGCATTGTCCGCCGGAACACGCACCGTCAAGTCGCCTTGGGCGACCTTGAGCACCAAGTAGGTCTTGTCCACGCCTTTGATCTGGCGAGTTTCGATGGCCTCGATCAGCGCGGCCCCGTGATGGGGATAGACCACGGTGTCGCCTACCTTGAACGTCATGTGACAGGTACCCCTTCCGTGGCTATCCAGGGTAACACGAGAATGGCTTCTTCTGAATGGCGTTTTCGCAGGTCAGGGCGCATCTCAGGGCTTGACAACAGCGACACGAACGTGCTGCGGACGGCTTCCGGAAGGGGGTATTCGCAGGTCGGAGCCACTGCGCGGGCGCGCGGAAACGCGCGCGTCACCCACCGCACAACACCCCGCGAAGAGGTTGAACGTCCCGATTTGCCGGATTCCAGACGGGGAACTTCATGTACTCCGTTCGGATGTCGCTCACCCGTACGGACGGAACTGAGACGGAAGTACGACGGAAGTGTGAGAGTTTCTGAATTTGATCACCACGGCTCCCGGCACGGTATTCGTAAGGAATGTGTGGCGCCCGGAGGAATTGATCACCGGCGTTATGTGAACGGCCGCGAAACCGCCTGATGAGGACGCATGGCGGCCGGGCCGGAGCGGGCCGACGGCGGCAGGAGGCGGGTCGGGTGCGGGGCGGCGACGACGGCTCGGTAACCTGAGCCCGCTGAACACCTTCAGCTCGTCCACCAGCCCCTCCGTCCGTACGTCCTAGGAGTTGCCGCCGCCGTGAGCCGCAGCCTTCGACGCGGCGCTCTCGCCGCTACTGCCATCGTGTTCTCGCTTGCCTCGCTCTCCGCGTGCGCGGCCGGCAACAACGCGCAGACACTCGGCGTCAAGCCGGACAGCGCCGCCACCTCCGTCGACGAGATCACCATCCAGAACGCGACGGTCGTCACTCAGCCCGAGGCCGACGCGGAAGGTCCGGCGGTCGTCACCGGCACGGTCTTCAACAACGGCCGCGGCGCGCAGACGCTCGACGCGATCAAGCTTCCCGGCACCACCGCCACGGTGACGCTGTCGCCGGCCAAGGGCTCGGGCCCGGTCACCGTGCCGGCCGGCGGATGGGTGCGGTTCGGCGGCGCGGGCAACGCCTCCGCCATGATCGAGAACGGCCGCGAGGCCGCGCGCAACGGCGATGTGCAGCAGGTCGTCTTCACCTTCAGCAAGACCGGTGACGTGGGCCTGCGCGCCCTTGTCTCGCCCGCGACGAGCTACTTCGAGGGCGTCGGTCCGAGCACGCTGCCGACACCGTCCACGCCGCCCGCCGCGCCCGGTGGCGAGTCACCCTCCGGGTCTCCCTCGGGCACGCCGTCGGACTCCGCGTCCGGCGCCACCACGGAGTCCGGCGAGACCGGCTCGCCGGAGACACCGACGGACTCCGCGTCCGCGTCCTCCTCGCAGAACACGGTCGGCTGAGACGCCGGCACCGTAAGGGCCACAGCCATACGTGTCACCACGCGGTTTACGGCTCGAACTTGTAGCCCAGGCCACGCACCGTCACCAGATACCGCGGCGCGCCCGGGTCCGGCTCGA